>NZ_JBHTLS010000129.1:0-135393 GCF_042678845.1 Sphingobium olei
GGCCGGGCTACGCCCGACCTCCACCGCACCCAGCGCAGGGCGCTCCCCACAACCGTCCGCCTAATCTCGAAAAGGGGGTCCCTCTTCGACGCCGATACGGGGTCCCGTTTGCGCGCCGTTTGACAGGCCGGAGGTCCGCTGGCGCACATCTTCCGCGATCATCTGTCCGATCCGCGCCTCACCATCGAAGTCAGCGACGTGCATGACGTTCGTACGCATCCGGCGAAGGCCCTCTGTTGCTGATCGGCACGTCCTGAGAGGTTAGCCATGTGGCAAGCGCTGAGGTTTGCCACATGGCTACGGGATGTGCAGTGGGTCAGGTGACGGTGTTTTCCGGCGCGCAGCGGCGGCGGCGGTGGAGTTTGGATGAGAAGCTGGCGATGGTGGTGGCCTCGATGGCGCCAGGCGCGTCGATCGGGAAGGTCGCCCGCGCTGCGGATGTCGATGTTTCGCTGATCTACAAGTGGCGGCGGATGCTGGTGGGCGCAGCACCCGAGAGGCCGGGAGCGCCACCCCAGTTTGCCGAGGTTATCGTCATCAGATGACGAACCTCTCGCCGAAGATCACGGCAAATTGCGCCTTCGCCATGTTCCATTCGCGCGGCGGCATTTTCCACTCTTTTTCCGATCGGTTCAAGGTCAGATAGAGCAGCTTGGTGGCGGCCTCATCATTGGGGAAATGGCCCCGGGCACGAACAGCGCGGCGAAGCTTGGAGTTCAAGGCTTCTATCGAATTTGTAAGCGGTATGAGGATGGCGGTGCCGAAGTCTCTGCCGCGACTCCATGTCTTGGTATATGGTGCGACCATCCGGGACAGAGGCACCGGGAGCACGAAAGTGCGGGCAGGCCGATCTTATACGATGAGCTGTGAGCTCGTGTTTGTAGCTGGCCGCCTCTGCGACTCACCCGGTTGCGCTGCGAGCGCGGATCCGTAGTTGTCGTGTCGCCCGCTGCTCCCGTCATCATGCTGATAGGAGGTGCCTATATGCGACGCGTGATCGGTATCGACATCCACCGGACCTTCGGTGAGGTGGTGATCTGGGAAGAAGGTCGGCTCAGACATTCCGGACGGTCGATATGACCCGAACGGCGGTGGAGGGTTTCGGCAGGGGACTGCGATCGACCGATGAGGTGGTTATCGAAGCGACCGGCAACTGCATGGCGGTATCGCGAGTACTCTCGCCGTTCGTTGCGCGCGTGGTGATCGCCAATCCGCTTCAGGTGAAGGCGATTGCCCATGCCCATGTGAAGACGGACAAGATCGATGCAGGCACCCTGGCGAGCCTGCACGCGGCGGGTTATCTGCCGGAAATCTGGACGCCGGATGCAGCGACGGAGCGCATGCGCAGGCTTGCTGCCCGGCGATTTCAAATTGTCCGTCACCGTACGCGGATCAAGAACGAGGTGCATGCAATCCTACATGCGCACCTTATTCCACGCTGTCCGCATGCCGATCTGTTCAGCACTGTCGGCCGAGGTTGGCTGTTGCGACAGCCCGTGCCCGCAGACGAACGGGATGCGATCGAACGACACATTCGCGAGATCGACCGGCTAACCGAGGATCTGGCGGTCATCGACAAAGAGATCGCCAGCGACGCGCTCGACGATGATGCCATTGCTCGGTTGCTGACCATCACGGGCATCAATCTGACCGTGGCGGCAGGGATCATGGCGGCGATCGGCGACATCAATCGCTTCTCGAGCCCGCAAAAGCTGGTGAGCTACTTCGGTCTTAATCCGCGTGTACGTCAGTCAGGCCTGGGCGCGGCGCATCATGGTCGGATCAGCAAGGCCGGCCGCAGTCACGCCAGGGCGATGCTGGTCGAAGCGGCCTGGGCAGCCGCCAAGACGCCTGGGCCGTTACACGCCTTCTTTGTGCGCATCCGAGCTAAGCGAGGCCATCAGGTGGCGGCGGTCGCACTTGCCCGCAAGCTGACGGTGAATGCTGGCACCTACGTAGGCCTTCGGTGAAGGCCGCGGATCAGGCGGCTTCGCGTTGATCTTCGGGAGCGCCCCAGTTCCAGGGAAGCAGTTCATGGAGACGGTTCTGGGGAATGTCGGCGATGCGCGCGAGAACGTTGGCAAGCCAAGCCTGCGGATCGATGTCGTTGAGCTTCGCCGTGCCAATGAGGCTCAGCATGAAGGCAGTGCGCTGACCGCCGCGATCTGAGCCAGCGAAGAGCCATGATTTTCTGCCCAGGGCTATACCTCTGAGCGCCCGTTCCGCCGCGTTGTTCGTCAGGCAGATGCGGCCATCATCGAGGAACGCGGCGAAGGCGGGCCATGCCTTGAGCATGTAATCCATAGCCTCGGCCACATCGCTGTTCTTCGAGAGCTTCGACCGATTGTCGCGCATCCATTCTTCCAGATCGGCAACCAGCGGGGCGCTGTGCTCCTGCCGCAGAGCCAAACGATCCTGCGCCGATCTGCCGTTGATGGCGCGTTCGATATCGAAGATCGCGTCGATACGGCGGACCGTCTCCACTGCCAGCGGCGAGATGACGGCCTTTTTGCGACGCTTCTTGAGCTGTGCGGCGACATCGGCCAGCTCGAAGAAGTAACGGCGCGCGTGGCTCCAGCATAGAGCACGGGTCAGCGGCGCCGGCACGCGATCGCCATGGAACAGCGCATTGTAACCAGCATAGGCATCCGCCTGGAGGATGCCTCTCCAGTTGCGTAGATGGCTCACGGGATGTTCGCCCCGCCGGTCGCGGGAATAATGGAAGATCGCCGCTGGTGGTGCAGGTCCGCCAAAAGGTCGATCATCCCGGACATAGGTCCAGATCCGGCCCGTATCGGTCTTCGTCTTGGCCAGAACCGGCACTGTCGTATCGTCGCCATGCAGTCGTTCGGCGGCAAGGACGTGGGCTTCGATCAGCAGATAGAGCGGCATCAGCGCGGCGGCGCAGGCGCCCACCTGATCGGCCAGGGTGGAAAGGCTCAGGTCGACGCCTTCCCGGGCATAGCGATCACGCTGGCGGTTAAGCGGTTGATGCGCGCCAAACTTCTCGAACAGCAGCATGGCCAGGAAGCTGGGACCGAAGAGTCCGCGAGGCGTCACATGGAACGGCGCCGGCGGTTGGGTAATCTTCTCGCAATCGCGACAGGAGAACTTCTCCCGAACGGTCTGGACCACCTTCCATTGGCGCGGCACCACCTCGAGCGTCTCGGTGATATCCTCGCCCAGCTTGCACAGCCGATCCGAGCCGCAGCAGGGGCAGGCTTCGGGTGCAGCGATGACGACGCGCTCGCGCGGCAGATGCTCGGGCAAGGGCTTGCGTGCGGGCCGCTTGCGCTCGAAGGGCGCGACGTTGGTCTTCGCAGCTGCCAGCGCCGCCAGGAGCTCATCTTCGCTGGCAGCGGTCTCGCACTCCTCGAAGGTCAGTTCCATCTGGTCGAGCAGATGGCGCGTGCGCTCGGAGCGCTGGCCGAAAAGGGTGCGGCGCATCTTCTCGTTCTGCAGTTCGAGAAGGGCGTTGCGGGCTTCCAGGTCGGCGTTGATGGCCTTGATGCGGGCGACTTCAGCGGCGACAGCCTCGGCAGCGGCAAGTCGCTCGCGAAGGCTGTCGATCTCTGCTTGCGCTTCGGTCCCCATGGCCAATGACATAGCCAAAAAGCATCGGAATCCCTAGCTTCTTAGGTCATGCCGGGGCTTTTATCCGGCCAATGTCGGACGCCATGTGGCCTGCGGATTACGCCAGTCGATCGCCTCCAACATGCAGGCCATCTGCGAGGGGGAAATGGCAATCACGCCATCCACGGCCGAAGGCCAGATATACTTCCCGCGCTCGAGACGCTTGGCATAAAGCGACATGCCGACACCATCATGCCAGATGATCTTGCAGAGGTCGCCGCGGCGTCCCCTGAAAATGTAGAGATCCCCGGCGAAGGGATCACGTCCGAAACTCTGCTGCACCTGCAGGGCCAGGCTGCGCATGCCGCGTCGCATGTCCGTGTGCCCCGTTGCGATCCATATCCGAACGCCGGAGGGAACTGGGATCACGGCTTGACCGACCGCAGCACTGCCGACACCAGCCCAGGTGATGCGCCAGCGGGAATGCGCACGATCGCCCGCTCAAACTCCACGATGATCGCCGCCCCAGTAGCCGGTGCCGGGTCAGGATGTACCTGCACCTCGGCAAAGCCCTGTGCTGCCTGACCCATCTGCCGCCGCCATCTGTAGATCTGGTTGGGCCGCAGATCAGCACGGCGAGCAATCTCCGCCACGTTCGCGCCGGGGGCCGAAACCGCAGCGACCAACTCGCGCTTCTGCTGGTCGGTCCATACCCGCCGCCGCTCCGGGCCTGAAATTACCGTGATCTGACTCATCGCACCGTCCCTAGTACCGGTGCAAACACCAGCGCTTGCACCGGTGCCATCTCGAAATATCAGCCGATCACCGCAAGGCGGCCCTCACCGGAGCGATACTGACGTTCTGGCTTCATCCACCGATAGGTTCGACGCCATCCTGCTCGATGTGGACAATGGCCCGGATGGCATGATCCAGATGGAAAATGAACGGCTCTACTCCAACTGGGGCCTGCGCTCAGCCCACGCCGCACTGAAGTGCGGAGGAATGCTGGCGATCTGGTCGGCCTATCCCGCCGCGGACTTCGGCATCAGGCTTGAACACGCCGGCTTCGAGGTCGAAGAGCGGGGCGTTCCGGCGTTCACAGGCAGCAAAGACGAGTTCCACCACATCTGGTTTGCCCGCCGAGTGGATTGAGGGGCCAAGACAACGTAAGCGGCACCGTCCCGTTCATAGGCAGGGCGGCGCGCCGGTAACAATGGACGCAATTTCAAACGAGCGACAGCCAGTTCGGATCAAAGACTCAGCTGGCCGAAATCCTCGGTGTCGATCGTGCCGCGCATCACTTGCGGGTAGCGGTGGCCGGCAACGCTGCCCTGATTGATGAGCGCACTCACGCGTTCCAGAATGTCGGTTGGCACGATCACGTCATTTGCCGCATGGTTCTGATCGAAATGGGCGCGCGACCGGGTGCCGGGAATGGCATGGACGTGGCTGGCGCGCGAGAGAACCCAAGCCAGGGATAATTGTGCAGGCGTCACCCCCGCCTCTGCAGCCAGGTGATCGAAACGATCGATAAGCCTGCGATTATGAATCCAGTTTTCAGCGGAGAAGCGAGGATGCGACCGGCGCAGATCCTTTTCCGTCAATGTTTCCACGTCTCGCAATTCACCACCCAGCGCGCCGCGCGCAAGGGGTGAGAAGGCGACCAGCGCGATCCCCGAGGCGCGTGTCGTTTCCAGCACACCCAGTTCCACATTCCTGGTCCAGGGCGAATATTCGGTCTGGACGGCCGCCATGGGGTGGACAGCGTGCGCCTCCCGCACATGCGCGGCGGACCATTCGGACACGCCATAGGCGCGGATCTTCCCCGCTTCTATCGCGCGGACCATGGCACCCACGGACTCCGCGATCGGCACCTTGGGGTCGAAACGATGCATGTAGAACAGGTCGACATGGTCGGTGCCGAGCCGCTTCAGGCTGGCATCGAGGGAAGCCGTTATCGAGGCAGGGCTGCAATCCACCCCTCTGCGAGGACCATCCACGATGATGCCGGTCTTGGTCGCAAGCAGAAATTCGTCGCGTCGATCCATGATCGCTTCGCCGAGTATCTCTTCGCTGACGCCGCCACCGTAGATGTTGGCGGTGTCGAAATGGTCGCACCCCGCATCAAGTGCGTGGCGGAAAAGAGCGACCGCATCCTCGCGCGGGGGCGGATTCCCATAGGCCCAGGCCACATTCATGCAGCCAAGGCCGACGGATCGAACCTGCCGCCCGGCGAGGATGCGGGTTGTCATCAGGACCAGCCGTCCTGTGCTTCAAGGCTCGCGGCGAGTTCACCGATCACGCGGTAGCAGTCGAGCACCTGGCCGACTGATGAATTGGGATCGCGACCTTCCCGGATCGCCGCGATGAACTCGCGGTCCTGCAATTCGATGCCGTTGTTCGAAACGGTCACCCCGGTCAGGTCGATGGGCTCTTCCTTCCCGTTCACAAGATCGTCGTAGCGCGCGATATAGGTGCCATTGTCCCCGATATAGCGGAAGAAGGTGCCGAGCGGCCCGTCATTGTTGAACGACAGGGAAAGGGTGCAGATCGCGCCGGTCTCCGCCTTCAGCTGGATAGACATGTCCATCGCGATGCCGAGGTCCGGATGCTTGGGCCCTTGCAGCACATTGGCGGCCACGATCTTGCCCGATTGATAGGCGAACAGGTCGATGGTGTGCGCCGCATGATGCCACAGCAGATGGTCGGTCCATGAACGCGGCTGACCCTTGGCGTTGATGTTCTTGCGACGGAAGAAATAGGTCTGCACGTCGAGTTGTTGCAGGGTCAGGTCGCCCGCGACGATCTTGTTATGCACATATTGGTGCGATGGATTGAAGCGGCGGGTATGGCCGACCATGCAGACCAGCCCCGTCTCCTTCTGCTTGGCCGCGACCGCTTCGGCATCGGCCCAGTTGTCGGCCAGCGGGATTTCCACCTGAACATGCTTGCCCGCATCCATGCAGGCGATGGCCTGCGCCGCGTGCATCTGGGTCGGCGTGCAAAGGATCACCGCGTCCACGTCTGACAGGGCGAGCGCTTCGGACAGGTCAGTGCCGGAATGCGGCGCGCCATATTTAGCGGCGACTGCGGCAGCTTGTTCGGCCGACCGGCTTATGACTGAGGCGATCTCGACCCCGTCGATATTCTTGAGGCCATCGAGATGCTTCTCGCCGAAGGCACCTGCGCCGACAAGGGCAATGCGCATGTTATTCTCCTTGGAACAGGTAACAGTGTCAGATCGCGCCCTGTGCGGCCGCGTTGTTGCCTTCCAGCGTCGGGCTGGCCGGCACGGTGCCGTCCACCGGTTCGAGGACGATATGCCCTATCGCGGTATTGGAGCAGGGCACGTGATAATGGCGATGCAGCGCCCGGGTTTCGCGGCCCAGCGCCCCGCGCATGATGAGCCACATGACCATCTCGATCCCTTCCGAGCCCGTCTCGCGAAGATATTCGATGTGCGGGATCGACCGCAGCGCCTGCGTCGTGCCGATCATGCTGTCGAGGAACATGTTGTCCCACTCGGCATTGATGAGGCCCGCGCGCGTGCCCTGAAGCTGGTGGCTCATGCCGCCGGTGCCCCAGATATGGACTTTCAAATCCTTGCCTTTGAAAGACTGCACTGCGCGGGCGATGGCTTCGCCCAGCGCCCAGCAGCGATTGCCCGAAGGCGGCGGATAGGTGACGACGTTGACCGCCAGCGGGATGACCTTCGCGGGCCAGGCATCCGGTGCGCCGTACATCATCGTCAGCGGGACGGTCAGTCCATGGTCGACGTCCATCTCGTTGATGATGGTCATGTCGAATTCGTCGAGGATCAGGCTTTGGGCGATGTGCCAAGCGAGATCCGGGTGGCCTTCGACATCGGGCACCTGGCGCGGACCCCAGCCTTCGTCGGCCGGTCGATAACGTTCCCCGCAGCCGATGGCGAAGGTCGGTATGATCTTCATGTCGAACGCGCTGGCATGGTCGTTATAGACCAGGATCACGACGTCCGGCTTGTTCTCCGGCCGAGCGATCCATTTGCGCGTCCAGTCATAGCCTTCGAAGATGGGGCCGAAATAGGCGTCGCGATCCTTGCCCGTATCGGCGGCCACGCCGAGCAGCGGGACATGGCTCGAAGCGATCCCTGCGGTAATGCGCGCCATGTCAGCGAATCTCCTCTTTAGCTGCCCCTTGGGCCTCCCTGTTTGCCTTGATCGACCTTACGCCCTTGGGGGAGCGTCCGCCCGCGTCCATCATGGCCTTATAGTCTTCGACGCTCATGCCCGTCATGGTCGAAACCGCCTGAAGGAAGCTCAGGCCATCGGTCGAGAACAGCTTTGCAAGGAAATAGATGTTCCCGCCAAGATCGAGCAGCCGGTTATAGTCGCGCGCCAGCACGGCCTGCTTCTGCTCCTCCGTCATCGGCCATTCTTCGAGATAGGCGCGTTCGTCAGCCAACCAGCGGGCGCGGTTCTCGGCCTTCATCAGGCTCATTGCGAACTGGTTGAGGTGATAGCCCATGCGTGCGCGCGCGGCGGTGTAGACCCGCGTGCCCGGGATGTCGTCGAACGCATCGAGATAATCGTGGATGTCGCGCGGCCTGGTCACAGGCCACGATCCTTGAGGATGGCGTCAAGGCGCGGAAACACCTTGCGCGTATTGCCTTCGAAGATCGCGTGACGCTCCGCATCGCTGATGTCGAGCGCATCGATATAGCGTTTGGTATCATCGAAATAATGGCCGGTGGTCGGATCGATCCCCCGCACCGCACCGACCATCTCCGATCCGAACAGGATATTCTTGTTGTCGATCACGTCCGCCAGCAGGTTGATGCCCGGCTGGTGATAGACGCAGGTGTCGAAGAAGACGTTGTTCATGATATAGTCGTCGAGGCTCGGCTTCTTCAGCATATCCGCCAGACCCCGATAGCGGCCCCAGTGATAGGGAACGGCGCCGCCGCCGTGTGGGATGATGAAGCGAAGCCTGGGGAATCTGGCAAAGAGGTCACCCTGCATCAGTTGCATGAAGGCCACCGTGTCCGCCGCGATGTAGAAGCCGCCGGTGGCGTGCATCGCCGGGTTGCAGGAGCCGGAAACATGGATCATCGCCGGGACGTCAAGCTCCTCCATCACCTCATAGATGGGGAACCAATATTCGTCGGTCAGCGGGGGATGCTCGAAATGGCCGCCGCTTGGGTCCGGGTTGAGGTTGCAGCCGATGAAGCCCAATTCCTCGACGCAGCGGCGCAGTTCCTTGACGGACGCCGTCAGGTCCGCCTGCGGCGATTGCGGCAGCATGCACACGCCCACGAAGGTTTCGGGGAACATCTTCACGACCCGGGCGATCAGGTTGTTGCAGCGGAACGCCCACGCTTCCGATATCGCCTGGTCGCCGACATGATGCGCCATGGCGGACGCCCGAGGGGAGAAGATGGTCAAGTCCGCGCCGCGCTCTTTGATGAGCCGCAATTGATTCTGCTCGATCGTCTCGCGAATTTCCTCGTCGGAGATATCGGGATAGGGCGGGATCGGCTCGCCCGCCTTGAAGGCGGCGATCTGGGCTTCGCGCCACGCGTCATGAGCCTTGGGCAGGACGGTGTAGTGACCGTGACAATCGATGACGAGCGACATGGCTCAGCTTTCTTCCGTGAATGAAGCGGTGATGGCGGCCAGCTTTGCGGGGAAGCCGACCGGCGGCGGATTGATGCCGAGGTCTCCTAGTGCCTGCTGGCGCTGGACCGTACCTTCGGTCATCGAGGGCGCGATGCCGAGATCGCGCAGCATCCGGGCTGCCTCCACCATTTCGGCGGCGCGACGGCGACCATGAACGAGCATGCGATCGAGGTTATAGTCGGCGCGCTCGGTCCAGCCTATCCTCTGCTCGCTGGCGTCGAGTGATGCCAGCACCGCGTCGGCAACATCTTCGGCATGGGCGGCGAGCATCATTTCGGCGGTGAGGGCTTCCATCCCCTTGACCATGACCGAACGCACCAGCTTGATCGCGGACGCGCGACCGATGGCGTCACCTACGATAGTGGTGTTGGTAAAGCCTGCATCGAGCAGCAATTCTTCGGCGCGGTCCGCGTCGGGACCAGAAATGGCGAGCGCCACCGCCATGCGGGCGGGATTGACCGGGGCCATCACCGCGACATCGACATAACGGGTTCCCGCCTCGGCAAAGGCGCGGGAGGCCTCGCGCTTGGTGCCTGGCGCGACCGAGTTCATGTCGCAGAATATGGCGTCGGGCGATAAGAGGGGGGCGCATTGGCGGGCAACGACAAGCGCCTGGTCGGCGGTGACAAGCGACAGGATAAGCGACGCGTTGGCAACGGCCGCCTCCGCGCTGTCGCATGGCTTGACGCCGGATTGCTCCATCGCAGCATGGCGCGCGGCAGCGATATCATAGGCGGCGGCGCGCGCCGCCCATCCAGCCACGCCGGCGAAAGTGGATCCGGCCTCGCCGAAGCCGATCAGGGCGATGGTTCCTTTCATCTCGCCTGCTGTGCGGGGGCGGGCGTCCCGCATCAAATCGGAACTGGCGAATGACGATAAGACTGCGCTAATTCTGGGGGGCGCCGCACGCCTGGGCGGCTGCTTCGAGATCGGCAAAAAACTCCGCCTGGACCTGCGTGGGAAGCAGGGAGGCGCGCGTCGTCATGCCGATGGTGCGTGCAAAACGTTCCGGTAGCCGCGCAAGCGGACGGAGCCATTTCGCCTCGACCTCCACCGCCACCTGATCGGGCGAAAGCAGGGTGATGAAGTCGGTGCCCATCAGCACCTGCCGGATCATCATGACCGATCCCGATTCGATGGGGACGGGCGGCAACGCCAGCCCGAGTTCGGTGAAATAGCCTTCGAAACTGTCGCGCAGCGGCGTGCCCCTGGGAGCAAGCGTGAAGGGGAAGGCGGCCATTTCTGCGCCGGCAGGCGCCTTGCCCGCCAACGGATGATCATGGCGCGCATAAAAGGCGGGAACGTCGTCGAACAGGCGATGCTGTAACAGATCGGACTCCGTCAGCGGTTCCCGCAGCGCACCCACCATCACATCGATCGATCCGCTGCGCAGCGGCTCCACCAGTTCGGCCCGTGACCCTTCGACGATGGTCAGCCGCACCTGCGGCCTGCGCGCGAGGAAGCGGGCGACGGCGGTAGGCAGGATGCGCGCGCGGGACAACGGCATCGCGCCGATAGCTATCCGCCGCGTCTCGTGCCCGCGCAACGCCATCACTTCGGACAATCCGGCTTCCAGTTCCACCTGCGCCAGCCGAAATTCGCGCGCAAGCTGGTTGCCTGCCTCCGTCGTCATCGCGAATTTGCCGCGCCGCGTGACCAACGCCCGCCGCAGGGCGAGGGCCAGATCACCGACCGCCCGGTGGATCGAGGGCACCGACAGTCCCGTCGCCTGGCTTGCGCCCGTATAGCTGCCGGTTTCGGCCACCGCGAGCATCGCGCGCATTCGCGACATGGTGACATGCGGGCTGCGGATGTGGTGAAGCGCGGCGGCAATGCGGGGCGCCAGGATGTCGCCTGCATCGGTTGGGATCATGCCATCGTGGCGACGCTCGAAAAGGGGCAGCCCCAGCATGTCCTCAAGCCGGCTCAACGCCTGGGTTATTGCCGGCTGGCTCAGATTGACCGCAGCGGCGGCGGCGTTGACCGTCCCAAGACGCGCAATTCGTTCCACCGCGTGGAGGTGGCGAAGGTTGAGCGCCCATATGTCCATGCGTCCACTCTTAGCCAAATCCAATCACCCTTTCCAAACTTCTCTTTCCGTCGGACGCGGACCTCCGCCATCCAATGGAAAACAGGAGTGCAGGACATGAGTGGTATCGTCGTTCAGAATATCGATCGCGCCGGCCCGGATGTGATCGACGGGCTGGCCCGGTGCGGGGTGGCGACCGTCCACGAAGCGCAGGGGCGCACCGGCTTGCTGGCAAGCTATATGCGGCCGATCTATGGCGGGGCGCGCATCGCCGGATCGGCCGTGACGATCAGCGCGGCGCCGGGCGACAACTGGATGGTGCATGTCGCGATCGAGCAGTTGAAGGCGGGCGATGTCCTTCTGCTTGCGCCGACCAGCCCGTGCGAAGACGGCTATTTCGGCGATCTCCTCGCGACCAGCGCGCAGGCGCGGGGGTGCCGGGGCCTCATCATCGACGCGGGCGTACGCGACGTGCGCGACCTTACTGAAATGGCGTTTCCGGTCTGGTCCAAGGCGATCTACGCGCAGGGGACGGTCAAGAATACGCTGGGCTCGGTGAACGTGCCGGTGGTCTGCGCCAATGCGCTGGTCAATCCGGGCGACGTGATAGTCGCAGACGATGATGGCGTGTGTGTCGTTCCCCGCGAAAAGGCCGCCGATGTGCTGGTTGCGGCACAGGTGCGCGAGGCAAAAGAGGCGGAAAAGCGCGACCTGCTGGCGCAGGGCATCCTCGGCCTCGACATGTACAAGATGCGCGAGCGGCTGGAGCGGGAAGGCCTCAAATATGTCTGAGGCTCCCTGCATGTGGATGCGGGGAGGGACATCGAAGGGCGGATATTTCCTGAAGGACGATCTGCCGGCCGATATCGCCGCGCGGGACGCTTTCCTGCTCGGCGTCATGGGATCGCCCGATCCCCGCCAGATCGATGGGATGGGGGGTGCCGATCCGCTGACCAGCAAGGTTGCCGTGGTGTCCAGGTCTGCCCGCGATGGGATCGATGTGGACTATCTGTTCCTGCAGGTGTTCGTGGACAAGGCCATCGTCACGGACGCCCAGAATTGCGGCAACATCCTTGCCGGCGTCGGCCCCTTCGCCATCGAGCGCGGGCTCGTGGCCGTCACCGGCGATGAAACGCAGGTGGCGATCCACATGGACAATAGCGGGCAGGTGGCGGTGGCGACCGTGCAGACGCCCGGCGGCGCGGTGTCCTACAAGGGAGATGCCGCCATCGACGGCGTGCCCGGCACCCACGCGCCGGTGCCGCTCGAGTTCCGTGACACCGCCGGGTCGTCCTGCGGCGCGTTGCTGCCGACCGGCAACAGCGTCGACGTGGTGAATGGGACGCCCGTCACGCTGATCGACAACGGAATGCCGTGCGTGGTGATGAAGGCGCAGGATGTGGGCGTGACCGGATACGAGGACCGCGACACGCTGGACGCCGATATGCAGCTCAAGGCACGGATCGAAGCCATCCGCCTGGCAGTAGGCGAGCGCATGAACCTGGGTGACGTCAGCGACAAGTCCGTGCCCAAGATGATGCTGGTCGCGCCGCCGCAAAAGGGCGGGGCGGTGACGGTTCGCAGCTTCATACCGCACCGCGCCCACGCGACCATCGGTGTCCTCGGCGCGGTCTCCGTGGCGACGGCCTGCCTGCTGGAAGGATCGCCGGCGGCGGAAGTCGCTCAAATTCCCGATGGCGCGCGCAAGGCGCTATCCGTGGAGCATCCGACGGGTGAGATGACCTGCGTGCTCCAAACGGACGAAGATGGCGCTGTCGTCAGCGCCGCATTGCTGCGCACCGCGCGCAAGCTGATGGATGGGATAGTCTATGTCTGAACGCATCATATCCTGGCACGACGCGCCGTCGAAGCCGACCTATGTCCCGCCGGCAGGCGCCGTGGACGCGCATTGCCATGTGTTCGGCCCGATGGCGCAGTTCCCGTTCAGCGCGAAAGCCAAATATCTGCCGGAGGATGCGGGGCCTGACATGCTGTTCGCCCTGCGCGACCATCTGGGCTTCGCGCGCAACGTGATCGTGCAGGCCAGCTGCCACGGCACCGACAATGCGGCTACGCTGGACGCCATCGCCAAAAGCGAAGGGAAGGCGCGGGGCGTCGCTGTCGTCGATCCGGGGATTTCCGAGTTGGAGCTGGCGGCGCTGCATGCCGGCGGGATGCGCGGCATCCGCTTCAATTTCCTCAAACGACTGGTCGACGACGCGCCCAGGGACAGGTTCCTGGAAGTCGCCAGGCGCCTGCCGGCAGGCTGGCATGTCGTCATCTATTTCGAGGCCGACATATTGGAGGAACTGCGCCCCTTCATGGATGCCATTCCCGTGCCGCTGGTGATCGACCATATGGGCCGCCCCGATGTCGCCCAGGGGCCGGCTGGCCCGGACATGAAGGCGTTCCGAGCCCTGTTGGACAGCCGCGAGGACATCTGGTTCAAGGCCACCTGCCCCGATCGCCTCGATCCCTCGGGCGACCCATGGAATGCCTTCGCAGACGCGGTTGCGCCGCTGGTCGCGGACTATCAGGACCGGGTGCTGTGGGGCACGGACTGGCCGCACCCCAACATGCAGGACGCCATTCCCGATGACGGGCATCTTGTCGACATGATCCCGCGTATCGCGCCGACTGCGGAATTGCAGCACAAGCTGCTCGTCGCCAACCCGATGCGCCTCTATTGGCCCGAAGAGATGTAAGTCGGTGCGCAGGGCTCAACGGAAAGGGCCCTGCGCCCGCGAGTCAGACCGGCAGGCCTACATAGTTCTCCGCGATGGACCGCTGCGCCGCCTCGCTCGACGCGATATAATCCAGCTCGGCGACCTGCATCCGACGCTCGAACGGTCCGTCATCGGGGAAGCGGTGCATCAGCTTGGTCAGCGACCAGCTGAAGCGCTCTGCTTTCCACACGCGGGCGAGCGCCTTGTCCGAGTAGGCGACGACAGCGTCCGCATCGTTTTTCCGGAAATAGGCGACCAGCGCCTCTGACGCATAATGAACGTCGCTCGCCGCCAGGTTCAGGCCTTTTGCGCCGGTCGGCGGCACGATGTGCGCAGAATCGCCGCACAGCAGCAGGCTGCCATGGCGCATCGGCTCGAACACGAACGACCTCAGAGGCGCGATCGACTTTTCGATAGAGGGGCCGCGCGTGATATGGGCGGCGGCTTCCGGCCCGAGCCGGATGTTGAGTTCGTCCCAGACGCGGTCGTCGCTCCAATCCTCGATTCTTTCGGTCGTCGGGACATCGATATAATAGCGGCTGCGCACAGGGCTGCGTTGCGACGCAAGGGCGAAGCGATCGTGATTGGCGTAGATCAGTTCATGATTGCAGGGCGGAACGTCGGCCAGGATGCCGAGCCAGCCGAAGGGATAGACGCGTTCGAAGGAACGCGCCACGCTCGCCGGGATGGACTGGCGCGAAGGGCCGTGAAAGCCGTCGCAACCCACGATGAAACGCGCATCCATCCGCTGTTCGGCGCCCTCGACGGTGTAGGTCACGAAGGGCGCATCGCTTTCGACATCATGCAGCGTGACGTCGCCGGCCTCGTAGATCAGGTGCAGCCCGCGCGGTCCGGCCGCATCCATCAGATCGCGGGTAAGTTCGGTCTGGCCATAGACCATCACCTGCTTGCCGGTCAGCGCCTTGATGTCGATGCGGATCAGCCTTTCGCCGTCGGCCAGGTTGAAGCCGTCGTGGGGCAGTCCTTCGGCCTTTATCCGCGCGTCGAGACCCAGCCGTTCCATCAGGCTTACGGTGATCTGTTCCAGAACGCCGGCGCGGATGCGCGACAGCACATAGGGACCACTCTGGCGTTCGAGGACAACGCAATCGACGCCTTCAGCTTTGAGCAAATGGGCAAGGAGCAGCCCGGCGGGGCCCGCACCGACGATCACGACTTGTGTTTTCATGCCTAATCTCTCCGGTCGCGCACTCTGGGTAGGAGCGTTCGCGAGCTCGAGATTGACAGCCGCCGACCATCGGCGGAAGAGACGCTACGGTCATAGTGCAGGTACTTTCGGGACATACCAATGCAAAGCGCCTCCATCCCCGATTTCGTGCTCTATGGGGAAAAGCTTGATAACGATGCGGCGGAATTCGCCCACATAGAGGCTATCGCCACCCGAAGCGCACTCTATGATTGGGAGATTAACGCGCATCGCCATCTGCGCAGCGTACAGGCGCTACTCTTGTTTCAAGGACAGGTTCGGTTTCGCTGCGACGATCTGGTCAGGGAACTGGGCGCGCCTTGCTTCATGATCGTGCCGATCGGCAGCGTGCATGGTTTCAGCTTCACGCCGGAAAGTTCGGGATATGTCCTGACGCTATCGGCGGGCTTCACATCCCGCGCGACAGGAAACGAGGATCCCCTTTTGCGCCTGCTTACCCAGGGAACATGCGGCGCTATCCCGGAAGCCAACCTCCGCCGGGTGACATCGCTTTGCGAGGAGATGATCGAATGCCAGGCAGATTGGCGCGCGCCGCAGCCGCTGTTCCTGGCCCTGGCCGAGGCCCTTGTGCGATCGCTGCCCGCGCCTGCGCAGGCGGAATGTGCCGACGAGGAACGGCTCGCAGCCTTCCGCCGATTGATCGAAACGAACTTGCGCGAGCACCATAGCCTCGACTGGTATGCCGCCCGCCTCAACATCACCACCAAGACATTGACCCGGACTTGCAGACGCCGTCTGGATTGCACGCCGATGGAACTGATCCACATGCGGTTGCTGCTGGAGGCGAGGCGCCTGCTGCGCTTCACCAATGCTGGCGTAGCGCAAGTAGCCGAGGAATTGGGTTTTGCCGACAGTTCCTATTTTTCGAGATTCTATACGCGGCATAGGGGACGCAGGCCGGCGCAAGACCGCCATTTGCAGGTCGCCGATGACCCGCGTTCCCCCGTCTCCTGACCTTCAGCCTAGGGCCTCGGGCTGCATTTACGATTTGCCCGGGCGCAGCGCCAGCAAGGCGGCCGCGGCGATGAGGGAGCCCGCGCCCATCGCCGGTCCCGCTCACCGCCGTTGCAATGCCTGAAGGGCCAGCGCCGACCCGCCAAGGGGTCCGGCATCCGCGCCCAGCCCGGCGAAGCGGATGCGCGTCTGGAGATCGGACGGCGCGCATTTGTGGAGATAACCGTTGAGGCGCTGCGCGACTGCCGCGTGGATGGCCGGCAGCAACATCGGTCGTCCCAGCGCGACGCCGCCGCCTAGAAGGATACGCTCGGCAGATGTGACCAGAAGAAGCATCGTCAGAAATTCGGCGAGGTCGTGCGCGACATGCGCCCATATCGAATCGCTCGCGGGGAGCTGATCGACCGGCCCGCCTGCTCTGCTGATAAGGGCGGGGCCGCTTATCAGGCCTTCGAGACAATCGCCATGGAAAGGGCAGATGCCTTGGAACGTGTCGCCTGGCGATCGGCGGAGCCGGACATGGCCCGCTTCGGGATGCAATGCGCCATGGTGGACCTTTCCATCGACGATCAGCCCCAATCCCACGCCCGTTCCGATGGTCAGATAGGCATGGGTGCGGCAGCCCGACGACGCCCCCCACAGGCCTTCGGCCAGGGCTGCGCCGCCGACATCGGTGTCGAAGCCGATCGGCAAGTCGAAGCTGTCCCTGATGCGCGGCAGCAGGTTGAAGTTGGACCAGCCGGGCTTTGGCGTTGTCAATATATAGCCGAAATCCTCACGGTCCGCGTCGAGGCCGACAGGTCCGAAACTCGCGACGCCGATCGCCGCGAACGGCGTCTCGCGCATCCACCGTTGAAGCGTCTCGATCATGAAGGCCAGTACCGCCTCTGGACGGTCGCCCGTAGCGATGCGCTCTTGCTGCAGGATGCGCGTGCCCTGCGTCAACGAAGCGATGGATTTGGTGCCGCCCAGTTCAAGCGAAGCGACGATGGGATTCCCGATCATGCGACGATTCTACTGCTGTCGCCGTCGAGCGCCAGTTGCAGCACCGGCGCCGGCGATCCGGCGAAGGCGGATCTGGCCTCCGCCTGATTGCGGGGAGGGGTGGCGAGGCCGACCAGGTCCGCAAAGCTCCAGACGCTCAGATCGTCAAGGACAAGCCAGCTATAGGCCTGGAACGGCGCGTCGATGGGATTGCCGATAACAAGTCCCGTGCCGTTGAGTGGTCGCCAGGGCCCCAGCAGATTGTCGCTCACCACGCCGTAAAGCCCGTTCGGTCCCCTTGGGCCGCCAGCGGCAAAGACCTTCGCCTGCGTCGACCAGAAAAGGTAGAAGCGCCCGCCATGGCGAACGATATGCGGCCGCTCAAGCTCGTTGTTCAGTCCATCGGCATCGACCAGCGGGGGGAGAAACGTGCAGACCCCTCCCTCCCGCCGGGCGACCCCGATCAGCCCGTTCCAGTCGGACTTCGAGCCTGGCTTGGACGCGCTGAACAGGATGAACTCTTCGCCGGTCGTCGGATCAATGACCGGGAAGGGATCGCGGAATGCCTTGATGGTGCCCACGGCGCCGCCTCCGGTCATATCGGACTGATAGAGGCGGTCGTCCGGCACGAACAACTCCTCGAGCGCCGTCCAGTCATCAACGATGGCCCCGGCGTCGGACAGCCGAAGCGTGCCGCGGGTGACGAGCATCCGCTGGAGGAAAGTGGGCTCTGCCTCCCCGCGAACCCCCGCCGAAGTATAGTAGAGCGACAGCGTCTTGCCGTCGTCTTCCAGCACGGCGGTCCCCGCCCATTCCCTGCTTCCCGGATTAAAATCATCAGGCAGAAGAGGACCGAAGTCCAGCCAGCCCTCGGACCGCTTCTGCATCAGCCGGAGGCGGGCCACGGCGTGTCGGGCCTCCGGATCGGGCATCACTGGCGCCGTCAGGGCGACGACCAGCGGGCCGCCGGGGAAATCGACCGTCCGTCCCTGCCTGTCGATGATCGGCCAATGATCCCACAGGTCGGTTCCGGGCAGGACCGGAGCGGACTCCTTGATCACCGGCGCATGATGGTCATCGCCGATGGCGGCGACATGGGCCGCAGTCCAGTGGAAGGTGCGTCTGTCCACCCCAGTCGAAACTCCGTTTCCCGATGTCGCCGCCGATGTCATAGCTCAGAAGCCCACCCTTACAGCGGCGGAGATGGTGCGGCCGTTGATCGAGCGGGCACGCACGATGCCATTGGCGGGGATCGCTCCCTCTTCCGCTTCGGTGAAGCCCTTCACGTTGAAGAGATTGTTGGCGTTCAGCGACAGCTGTACCCTCTCGATGGGCCGGTATTGCAGGAAAGCATTGACGGTCGTGTAGCCCGGCAGCTTCAACTGGTCGCTGTCCTGCGCATAGCTGGACGTCGTCCCGATGACGTTTGCACCCACCGTAACCGGCCCGACATCGACCTGCGGCGTAGCCTGGAATACGAACTCGGCCTGTCGGCGCGGCACGTTCCCGACCACCGCGGGGGTCAGAGCGTCGCTCACGATCTTCGACTTCGTCCAGGTGCCCCCGGCGGTCAGGCTGAAGATGCCGGCGCGGTAACTGCCCTCCAGTTCCAGGCCATAGGCGCGGTACTTGCGATCGACGAAGCGCTGCGTGGTGGCCTCGAAATTCTGCTCTTCGGTGCGGGCCCAGAAGGCCGTGGCGTAAAGGGCGAGGCCTCCCGTGCGATATTTGACGCCGCCTTCAGCCTGCTTGACGATGTCGACGGCTGCGTTGTCATCGACCAGATGGCCGTCCACCGTGCTGACGGCGGGGCCGAACAAGAGCCTGTCGGCGTTGGCACGCCCACCCCGGCTGTAGCGCGCGAACAGCGCCAGATCGGGGGTCAGGCGATAATTGGCACCCAGCGAGTAGGACCAGTAGTTGAAATCATAGTTCACGGGGGCCGGACTGGTGAGCGGGATGACCGACACGCGTGTCTCGGCGTTCGATATCAGGCCGTCTCCATTGATGTCGCGGGATATGGTGCCGACCCGGCCTCCGCCCAGGTCTGCCCCCGCGATCGAACCGCTGGCGTCGCCGAAATCGTAGCGGATGCTGCCGTCCAGCGTAAGCTTGTCGGATGTCCAGCTGAGCGAGGCGAACGGCGCATTCGTGTTATAATCGACATTGTAGCTGCGCCGGCAGCAGCCGCCGAAGTAGCTGGCGCCATAGCCATAGACGCCGTCCTGCGTCACCAACTGGCCGCCTGCCGATCGCACATTGACGAGCGCTGCCTTGCCCCCGCCGACCACGTCGGACAGCAACGACGTCCAGAGCCATTCCGTGTCTACCGTCTGGCGCGACTTGTAGAAGCCGACGGTCAGGCCCAGCTTCCCGCTGCCCATATCGAAATCGCGGGTCAGGCGGATGTCGTTGGTGACGTTGTTCAGGCTGTTGAGCTTGGTGTCGAACACGACGATCTGAGCGAGCAGGCCGTTGCCGTTGAGAGCCGACGGATTCGCGATCGCCTGGCCGGCTTCGGGGCCGTTGGCATAGCTGAGCGTCGCCCCGACGCCGCCCATGGCGGCAGCAATGGACGTCGCGGAATCAACATTGGCGGGGAAGTTCGAGATGAAGCGTCCCGACACGTCCGAATAGCGGAACCGCTCGGTCACCTGCCAGCCGTCGGCGATCTCGACCTGGCTCTCCAGCCCGAAGGACTTGACGACTGGGTGCTGCCCGTCGCGAATGTCATCGACGACCGGGTTGTTGTTGCCGTCCAGCGTCACGTTGCGCGTGATGTAACGCGAATGCAGCGTGTCCTGGTTGATGCTGAAGCCGGAGATGTTGCTATATTTGGGGTCGCTGTTGCTGCCCGTCACGCGGACCGGACTGGGCAGGTAGCCGATGGCCCGGTCGTTCAGATATTTGCCGTAGAAGCGGATGTAGCCGCCCGCGAAATCCTTGGTGATGTTGACCTTGACCTGTCCGCCCTTGTTGCCGTCATATCCGGCCGCGCGCGGGCCGGTCCCCTGCCGGTAGAAGCCGCCGATGTGGAAGCGCAGGTCGTCCGCCAGCTTGCCGCCATAATCCACGTCGAGCCGGTAATCGCTATAGTCGATGCCGGCCGAGGCCTGGATCGCGCCGCCTTCGGTTTCACCGGTCTTGGAAATAAGGTTGATGACGCCGCCGGGCGAATTGGATGCGAAGGTGGATGCGGAGCCGCCGCGAATGGCTTCGACCCGCTGGACGTTGAAGTCGGCGCGCAGGAAGATGTCGGCGTTGCCGAAGGTGATGTCGCCATATTCCAGAACCGGCAGGCCGTCTTCCTGCAACTGCAGGAATTTCGCGCCACCGGACGCGACGGGCAGGCCGCGGACCGCGATGTTGGCGTTGCCTTCGCCACCCGAGGATTCCGACCGGATGCCGGGAATGTTGCGGAATATCTCCGCGACCGAGCGCGGCGCGGATTGCTGGATGGCCTCGGCGCTCAGCGAGCTGACGGATACCGAGCTGTCCAGCTTGTTTTGTCCGCGCGCGACGGCAGTCACGATGATTTCGGATGCGTCGGTTCCAGCAGGCTGGGCGTCCGCCGCGTCGCTTTGGGCCAGGGCCGAAGCCGGCATCACCAACGCGGTCGTTGCCAGCAGGATTCCAAAGGCTTTCATGTCATCACTCCCCAAAAGGTCGGTTGCGCCGACTCGATGCATGATTGGAATAGGCCGTGCGCAAACGTTTGCCAAGAATTATTTGGCAAACGTTTGCGCAATCGGCTATGACAATGATCGAGAGACCGGAAATCGCAGCGAATCCGGCAAGTTTTGGGAGAGGGAAGGCCCGTGTTGTTTCGACCCAAGCCACGTCTGAGCGCCATTCGGATCGCCGAAATGAATCTGGGCTTTTTCGGCCTGCAATTCTCGTTCGGCCTGCAACAGGCGAACATGAGTCCCATCTACAGCTTCCTCGGCGCCGACGAAGCGTCGATGCCGTTGCTCTGGCTGGCCGGACCCATCACCGGCCTCCTCGTGCAGCCGCTGGTCGGCGTGCTCAGCGACCGCACGAACAGCCGCTTCGGCAGGCGCGCGCCCTATTTCCTGATCGGGGCCGCGCTTTGCAGCATCTGCCTTTTCGCCATGCCCTACAGCCCTGTCCTGTGGGTCGCTGCTTCGCTTCTCTGGATATTGGACGCGGCCAACAACGTCGCCATGGAACCCTATCGCGCCTATGTGAGCGACCGGCTCGATCCGGCCCAGCAGGGCGCGGGCTTCCTGATGCAATCGGCCTTTACCGGCCTTGCGCAAACGCTGGCCTATCTCGCGCCGACGCTGCTGGTCCAGGCGGGCGTCAGTGCGGACCTGATCGACGGCAACGGCATTCCGGAGATTACGCGGATCGCCTTTCTCATCGGCGCGGTCCTGTCGATCACGACGATCTTCTATTCGGTCCTGCGCGTTCCGGAACTGCCCCTCGACCCGCAAGACCGCGCGCACATCGCCGGTGAAGCGTTCACGGCCGGCTCCGCATTGCGCGACTTTGCGGCGGCACTTCGGGACATGCCGCGTCCTATGCGGCAACTGGCTGTCGCCATGCTTTTCCAGTGGTTCGCCATGTTCGCCTATTGGCAATATATCGCCTTCGCCCTTGGCCGATCCCTGTTCGCCACGGCGGACGCGGGCAGCGCCGCCTTTCGACAGGCGGTTCTGACAACGGGCCAGGCCGGCGCGCTCTACAATTTCGTCGCGTTCATCGCCGCCTTCGCGATGATGCCGCTCGTCCGGCGCGTGGGCGCCAGGTCCGTCCACGCCGGGGCGATGCTGCTCTCGGGCCTCGCCATGCTGTCGCTCTGTCTGGTCACGACCAGGCTGGGCCTCATTCCCGCGATGATCGGCATTGGCATCGGCTGGGCCAGCCTGATGGGCAATCCCTATGTCATGCTGGCCAGCGCAATTCCCCCCGCCAGGACCGGCGTCTATATGGGCATCTTCAATATGTTCATCGTCGTCCCGATGATGATCGAAACGCTGGTTATGCCGCTCATCTATCGGCCCCTGCTGGGCGGGGATCCCCGCAATGTCCTGCTCCTGTCGGGCGCCATGATGCTGGTCGCGGCCGCGGCGACCCTGCGCGTGAAGGAAGGCGGGACGGGCACAGCCAGCGCGCGCTGACCTATGCCGACCCGCGCAGGATCAGTTCGGGCTTCATCGCCACGGACGTGACGGTCTCCCCCGCCATGCGGCGCATGAGGAGGTCGACCAGCAACCGCGCGCCATTGCGCATATCCTGCCGAACGGTGGTCAGCGGCGGGACGGTGTGCGCCGAAATGCTGATGTCGTCATAGCCCACGATCGAGACATCCTGCGGCACACGCAGCCCCTGGTCGGCAACTGCCCGCATGGCGCTCATGGCGATCACGTCGGACGCGGCGAAGATGCCGTCGGGCGACGCATGACCTGCCAGGTAACGCGCCATGTCCTCATAGGCGTCCTGGTCCGTCAGGTGCAGCGGCAACAGGATCTCCTCGACCTCCGCGGCCTGATCGATCGCGCGGTGGAAACCGGCATAGCGATCGGCGAATTCGGGAACCGCCGGGTCGCCCAGAAACGCCAGCCTGCGGCGGCCAATGGCGATAAGGTGCCTCGCGGCGATTTCGCCGCCCGTCAGATTGTCGGTGCCGACGGTGATCTGAACCAGGTCCGGGCGATTTGCGCCCCACACGACCAGCGGCGCAAACTGCTTCGCCACGCCTTCTATGACATCGGTCTGGTCCGATTGTCCGATAAGGATGATGCCATCGACGCGGCCGGACAGGACCATATTCTCCAGCCAGCTTGCATCGCCCGGCACCACCCGTGACAGCAGCAGGTCATAGCCTTGCTCCGCCAGTGCATCGGCCAACGGACCAAGCAGGCCCATGAAGAAGGGGTCGGACAGGCTTTGCTGCACTTCATGACCCAGCGGGAAGACCACGCCGACCGCGCCGGTGCGGCGCTTGCGGAAGAAACTCGCGGTCTGGTTCAGGCGAAAGCCATGTTCTTCCGCAAGGGCCCTGATGCGCGCCTTCGTCTTTGCCGAAACGCGGGGATTGTCGTCCAGCGCCCGCGACACCGTCGAGACGTGGACCCCCGCTATCTTTGCCAATTCCACAAGGCCTATGGTCTTCATTGGACGGGCAAATCCTCCGGCGCGCATGAACCGGCCGGTCCTGGGCGGCCTTCTGGATGCCGTATCATGTTTTGGCGGAGGAACCTACCGACGCCGTTGCCGACCTCTCATCCCTTCAAAAGCGTGCGATCGCCTTCAACACATGATCCGCCTCTGCGATCAGCTGGGGGATCTGCGTCGGCATGTCCTCCGCCGACAGGCTGTGGGTGTGGAGCGCCTCAGTCGGGATGCTGCCGCCCAGCATCGCCTGTTTTACCCGGTCGAAATCGGCGGACAGCGCATTGCGGCTGGCGATCAGGGTCGTCTCGCGCTTGTGGAATTCGGGATCGGGGAAAACAAGATCGCCCGGCGCCACGCCGACCAGCACCAGCGCGCCGCCATGGGCGACATGGTTCAGGCTCTGGGCCATCGCCTGCAGCGATCCCGTGGCATCGAACACCATGTCGAACATTTCCCCGTCCGTGCGGGCAGCAAGCTCGCCCGCGAGGTCTGGCCCAGCCTCCACGACATCGGTGAAGCCCAGCCGGTCGCGAGCATAGGCCAGTCGGGAGGAGCGGGTATCGGTCAGCGTGACGGACGCACCGTTCAGCCGCGCGAACAGCCCCGCCGCGACGCCGATCGGACCTGCGCCCACCACAAGCGTCCGGTCATCCGCGCCGACCCGCGACCGCGCCACTGCATGGGCGCCGATCGCCAGGAACTCCAGCATTGCCGCCTGGTCAATGCTGAGGCCAGTGGCGTCGATCACCGCGCGTTCGGGCACAGCGATCAATTCGGTCATGCCGCCGTCCGCATGGACTCCCAGCACGCTGATGTTCATGCAGGCGTTGGGCTTGCCCCGCCGACAGGCGACGCAATGGCCGCAGGCAAGATAGGGATTGATCGCCACCGTCTGGCCGGCACGGAAGGCGGAATTCGGTCCGGCCTCCACGACTTCCCCGCCCAGTTCATGCCCCATCACGCGCGGATAGGCGAGGAAGGGGTGGCGTCCGGCGAAGATATGATAGTCGGTGCCGCACAGGCCCACGCGCCGAATGCGAACTAGCACTTGGCCCTCCTGCGCTATGGGTTCGGGCCGCTCTTCCATCGCGATACTGTAGGGTTCGCGACAGACGATCGCTTTCATGACGCACTCCTTGCCCCGGCAATCCCTTGCCGTCCAAGGGCCTAGACGATCATTCTCATATATGCAAGTTAGGCATCGCATATGCGAATGGACGCTCATCATCATCTCTGGCGCTATAATCCTGCCGCATTCGGCTGGATCGATCCGGCGTCAACGATCGCCCGCGACTTCGCGACGGACGATCTGGCCTTGAACCTTGAAGCAGCCGGATTCGACGGCGCCATCGCGGTGCAGGCGCGGCAGTGCGCGGAGGAAGCCGACTTCCTGCTCGACGCGGCCAGGCGGTTCGGCCGCATTGTTGGCGTAGTGGGCTGGATCGACCTCCGCGCGCCAGACATCGAAGCGCTGCTCGATGCGCGGGCGGACCCGCTGATCGTCGGCTACCGCCACGTGGTGCAGGATGAGGCCGATCCCGATTTCCTGCTGGGCGATGCCTTCATCCAGGGTGTCAGGGCCGTGGTCCAGCGGAGCCTGACCTATGATCTGCTCGTCAATCACGCGCAGCTCGCGACCGTGCCCGCCTTCCTCGAGCGGGTTGGCCCGGGCCGCTTCGTGCTGGACCATGCGGCCAAGCCCGACATCGCCCATGGCAGCTGGCAACCCTGGGCCGACGATCTGACGGCTGTCGCTCGCCTGCCGAACGTCTGGTGCAAGGTGTCGGGGCTGGTGACGGAAGCCGATCATCGACACTGGCGGGCCGAAGATATGGAGCGCTATCTCGATCATATCTTCGCCGCGTTCGGACCCGATCGGCTGATCTGGGGATCGGACTGGCCGGTCTGCCTGCTTGCCGCCCCCTATGGTGCCGTCCACGACCTGATCGCCGATTATGTCGCGCGCCACTGCCCCGACGCCGAAGCCGCCATTTTCGGGGGCAATGCTGCGCGCGCCTATGCGCTGAAAGCGCGGCAGCCATGATCCTGCAATTCGGCACCAGCCGTTTCCTCCAGGCCCATGTCGATCTCTTCGCGTGGGAGGCGGCGCAGGTCGGGCAGGATGTGCCGGACATCGCCATCGTCCAGGTGAGCGGCGACGCCAGCCGGGCAGGCCGGCTTCAGGCGTTCAACGATCCCGCCGGCTTTCCCGTGATTGTGCGCGGACTGGAGCAGGGCGTGCCCGTGGAGCGGCAGGTGCAGGTCCGCAGCGTGAAGCGCGGCCTGTCAGCAAGCCGCGACTGGGCGGCGCTCTGCGACCTTTTCGTCGACCGGGCGGCCTATATCGTGTCGAACAGCGGCGACGCTGGCTACGACATAGCCGATGCCGATCGCACGCCGACAGACGGCGGTCCGCCATGCAGCTTCTGCGGCATCCTCCTGAACCTGCTTCATCGTCGCTGGATGGCAGGGGGGCCGGGCGTCACGCTGCTGCCGTGCGAGCTGGTCTCGGCAAATGGCGCGACCTTGCGACGGGCGTTGCATGGTCTTGCGATGGAGCAGGGCCTGGAAACGGACTTCATAGTCTGGCTGGATACGGAATGCCTGTGGGTCAACACGCTGGTCGACCGGATCGTCAGCGCGCCGCTGGAGCCTGCGGGCGCCGCCGCGGAACCCAATGCCCTATGGGCAGTCGAACGGCAGCCGACACTGGTCATGCCCTTCGCTCACCCGTCCGTCGCCATCGTGGACGACCTCCAGCGCTATGAGCGGTTGAAGCTGCACATCCTCAATCTCGGCCATAGCTGGCTGGCCGAAGAATGGGCGCAGGCGGGCGGCGACCCCGCCGTCACCGTGCTTTCGATGATGCAGGACGAAGCATCGGCCGCCCGACTCGCACGCCTTTATGCCGATGAGGTGGTGCCGGGCTTCGCGGTCATGGGCTGGGCGGACCAGGCGCGCGATTATGTCGCGATGACGCTGGACCGTTTCGCCAACCCCTATCTGGAACACCGGCTGTCCGACATCCACGCCCATCATCCCGCCAAGGTCGTGAAACGGATCGGGGCGTTTGTCGACTGGGTTGACGGTAGCGATTGTCATGTGCCGATGCCGCATTTGCGCGCGCTTGCGGCGCGCTATGGAGACAGAAGATAATGGTAAGGGCGTTGCGGATAACGGACGCGGACGATGTGGCGATCCTGATAGACGACGCAGCGCCCGGCGACGACGTGCTGGGCATTGCGGCGCGGGATGCCATCCCAAGCGGGCACAAATTGGCGTTGAGGTCCATCGCGGCGGGCGAGATCGTGCGCAAATATGGACAGGTCATCGGCGCGGCGACGCGCGACATCGCGCCGGGCCAGCATGTCCATTCCCACAATCTGGAGGTGGGCGACCATCAGGGCGGCGGGGGCGTGCCGGCACCGGCCGCGAGAGCCAGCGCCGCCGCTGACCTGAAGGATGCCACGTTTGAAGGCTACCTGCGCGCTAGCGGCTCGGTCGGCACCCGCAACGCGATCGGCATCATCGCCAGCGTCAATTGCTCGGCGACGGTCGTGCGCCGCATCGCCAGACAATATGAGGGGCAACTGCCCGCCGGCATCGATACGGTCGCGCCGTTCACGCACGGCAGCGGGTGCGGCATGCCCAAATCGGGCGACGGGTTCGAAACGCTGGAACGGACGCTGGCTGGCTATGCGCGGAACCCCAATTTCGGCGGCGTGCTGCTGATCGGGCTGGGCTGCGAAGTGGCGCAGATCGACGACATGATGGCGCGGCAGGGCCTGACCGCCGGCTCGCGCCTGCGCACGCTGACCATTCAGGGCGCGGGCGGCACGGCGCAGGCGATCGAGCGGGGCAGCGCCATCGTCGCTGAACTGATCGAGGAAGCGGCGACCGATCGGCGCACGACGCGGCCAGCGTCGGACCTGGTGCTGGGGTTGCAGTGCGGCGGTTCGGACGGCTGGTCCGGTATCACGGCGAATCCTGCACTCGGCGCGGCGACTGACCTGCTGGTCGCGGCGGGCGGCACCGCCTTCCTGTCGGAAACGCCGGAAATCTACGGCGCGGAACATCTCTTGATCGCCCGGGCGACCAACCCGGCAGTGGCGCTCGCCTTGGAGGCGCGGATCGCTTGGTGGGAGGATTATGCCGCGCGCAACAGCGCCAACCTCGACAACAACCCGTCGCCGGGCAACAAAGCGGGGGGCCTGACCACCATCTTCGAAAAGTCGCTGGGCGCGATCGCCAAGGCCGGGTCCGCGCCGCTGGCCGACGTCCTGCTCTATGGCGAGCAACGGCGGGTCAATGGCCTCAATTTCATGGATTCGCCCGGCTATGATCCCTGTTCGGCAACGGGCCAGATCGCGTCCGGTGCCAATCTTCTGGCCTTCACTACCGGGCGTGGATCAGTGTTCGGGGCGCAGCCTACGCCCTGCCTCAAACTGGCGTCCAACGCGGCGCTGGCGCGGTCCATGGCGGACGATATCGACATCGACTGCTCGCCCGTGCTGGACGGTCTGTCGGTGGCGGAGGCGGGGCGGATGATCTTCGACAGGCTGCTGGCGACCGCATCGGGCGCACCGACCAAGTCGGAGGCACTGGGCCTGGGCGATTTCGAGTTCGTTCCGTGGCAGCTTGGCGCCTGGATGTAGAAGACGAACAATTGGAGGAGGGTGTATGAAGGGATCGTCAGCTGGCCCGGCCTGGGCGCTGTCGCGGCGCTCGCTGCTGCTGTCGGGCGGCGCGGCCGCGCTGGCCGCTGCGCCCCGGCTGGCGGCCCGGACGGTCGTTCATGACCTGACGGTGCGGTCTGGCGACCTCATCATCATGGTGGACGCGCTCAGCGACCGTGCCTTCCGCGTGCGGGTGACGCCGCGTCCCGGCGACTCCATGCCGGTTAGCGAGATGCTCGCGCCCTCCGCGCGGCGTCCGCTGGTGCGGAAAAGCCGTTCTGGCGGCAAGACCAGCCTTACCGTGACGCATGCGAAGTGCGAATGGGATCCGGCGACCGCCACCCTGTCCTTCTACGATGGCGCAGGCCGGATGCTGCTCGCAGAGAGCCCAGGATCGCGGCGCGTAACGCCTGCCGACGTGCGCGGCACGCCCACGCTGACTGCGACCCAGGGCTTCGCCAGCCCGCCCGAGGAACGACTCTACGGCACAGGCTGCTTCCAGGACGGGCACCTCAACATTCGCGGCCTGCCGCGCCGGCTGACGCAGGTGAACACCCAGATCAGCCAGCCCTTCATCCTGTCGAGCAAAGGCTATGGCCTGTTGTGGCACAATCCGGGCATGGCGGAGATCAATCGGCCCGACCGGCCGATCCCCCTGGAGCGTACGGCCGTCGCCGGCGCGGCCAAGGCGGCGGACGTGACGACCAGCACCGGCAATGCGCGGGTGGAGCGGCGCGATGCGGAGTTCACCGGCCGCTTCTCGGTGGAGCGGGGCGGACCCCACGCCTTCTTCCTCGACCTCGGCCGCAAGATGTCCTCCCGCCATTATGTCGAGATTGACGGCCAGCCCGCCACCGATCTTGCCAATCTGTGGCTGCCTCCGACGGCGAGCTTCCTGCGCGATCTGACGCCCGGCGAGCATCGGGTGCTGATCCGCGCCGGGGACGAGGACGCGCCCATGCTCGCCTTCGCGCCGGTGGAGGATCGCACGACATGGACCTCGCCGGTGTCGGACGGGATCGACTATGTCGTCATCGCCGGCCCTGCGGCGGAAGAGGTGATGGCGGGCTATCATGCGCTGCTGGGGCCGCAACCGATGCTGCCGCTCTGGGCCTTGGGCTACATCCATTGCCGTGAGCGCTTCCATTCGTCGGAAGAGATACTCGCCACTGCACGCGAATTCCGGCGGCGGCGGCTTCCCTGCGACATGATGGTACAGGATTGGCAATATTGGGGCAAATATGGCTGGAACGCCATGCGCTTCGATGAGGCCAACTATCCCGATCCCGCCGGACTGGTGCGCGACCTCCATGCCATGGACATGGGGCTGATGCTTTCGGTCTGGTCGAAGGTCGGCAAGGACACCGAACTGGGCAAGCAGGTTGCCGTGCGCAATTTCTACATCCCCGGCACCGAATGGGTCGATTTCTTCAACCCGGCCGCCGCGCGCTTCTATGCCGACAACCAGACGCAGCGGCTGGGGCGATTAGGCATCGACGCCTGGTGGCAGGACGCGACTGAGCCGGAAAATGACGATCTGGCCGGCCGCACCATCTATGCGGCGGGTGGGCGCACCCAGCCGGGCGAGATGCGCCGCAACGTCTATCCGCTTCAGGTCAGCCGGACGGTCTATGAGGCGCAGCGCGCCGCCTTCCCGGACAAACGGGTGATGATCCTGACCCGCTCCGCCGCGCCGGGGCAGCAACGTTATGCCGCGGCGACATGGTCGGGCGACATCGGCAATGATTGGGAAACGCTGAAGCGTCAGATCCCGGCCGGCCTCAACATGGCGGCGGCGGGCCAGCCCTGGTGGACGGTTGATGCCGGCGGCTTTTTCCGCCCCGGCAAAGACCAATATGATGACCCCACCTATCGCGAGCGCTTCCTGCGCTGGTTCCAGTTCGCCTGCTTCCTACCGATGACGCGCGTCCATGGCTATATGACCGACACCGAGTTCTGGCGCTATGGCGATCAGGTCGAACAGGTAGCGCGGCGGTTTCTGGAACTGCGCTACAGGCTGCTGCCCTACAGCTATGCTCTGGCGGCCGATGCATCGACGCGCGGCGTGCCGCTGATCCGCCCGCTCGTTTTCGACTTCCCCGACGACCCTGCGGCGCTGGACCAGGCGCACAGCTATATGTTCGGCCCGGCCCTGCATGTCGCCCCGGTGCTGGCGGCCGATGCCCGGCAATGGGACGTCTATCTGCCCCGCTCGGATGGCGGCTGGTATGATTTCTGGACCGGCGCACGCCGCGAGGGCGGGCAGGTCCACCGGGTCGACGCGCCGATCGACCGCATACCGTTGCATGTCCGGGCGGGCAGCATTTTGCCGCTGGGGCCGCTGGGCCAATCGACCGCCGGGCTTCTTGGTCGAGACCTCGACCTGCTGGTCTGGCCCGGACGGAATGGATCGGCCTTCCTCTATGAGGATGACGGAACGTCCTACCGCTATGAGCAGGGTGCATCCGCGCGCACCGCGCTCAACTGGGACGATGCAGCCCGGCGACTGACGATCGGGCAGCGCACCGGCAGCTTCGTGGGGATGAAGCCACGACGAATGATCACTGTTCACACCATGACGGGCGAGGGCGGTGCGCTCGACCGCGCCGAAGGACGAACCCTCGACTATGCCGGCGCGCCGGTGATCCTGTCCCTGCGCTGACAGGCGGACTTCGGGTCAGAGCGTCTCCGACACGCGATAGCGCTCCGCCACCGCCTTCTTCGACAGGTTTGGGCGCATTGCGGCGCGGGCAGCCTGCATCGCGTCGAACTGGATGATATCGGCCAGCGGGGGGATCGTCACCGTCTCGCGGCGGTCGAAGCCGACCAGAGCCGCATCGACGAGCTCGTTGACGTCCATCACCATGTCGGCTGGAAAGCTGTCGACATCCTTGCCCGACCGCTCCCAGATTTCCGTGCGGGTCGCGCCCGGCAACACCGCCTGCGTATAAATGCCCTGCGCGGAAAGCTGCGCCGACATCGCCTGGCTGAGGTTCAGCAGATGCGCCTTGGTGCCGCTATAGATGCCATCGAACATTTCGGGCGCCAGAGCCAGCACGGAGGCGATGTTGACCACCGCGCCTTTGCCCTGCGCCACGAAAGCCTTGGCCGCCGCCGCCGCGAGCCGGGTCGGCGCCGTGATGTTCAGCGCGATGATCCGGCTGATATTCTCGGGTCCGTTTTCCAGCAGGCTGCCGTTCAGCGACATGCCGGCGTTGTTGACGAGGATGCCGACATCGCCCTGCGCCAGCCGCGCCTCGATTTTCGCGACGTCTGCGTCCGCGGTAAGGTCGGCGGGAATGATCTCGATCGCCACGCCCGTTTCGCTGCGCAGGCGTTCGGCCAGCGTTTCCATGCGCGCGGCGTCGCGGGCTACCAGGACGAGATCGTGGCCCCTCTTGGCAAAACGATCTGCATAGATCGCGCCGATGCCGCTCGACGCCCCGGTGATGAGGACGGTGCCTTGGGTGATGCTCATTGCTTGTCTCCATTGACTCGATCCAACGAGTCACTTGCATATTGATAGTTAAGTGGCTATCATAATGCAATGGATGCTGAAAAATATTCGGTGGGGCCTTGCCCCGTCGCTCGCGCCTTGCTGAGGGTGGGGGACGCATGGAGCATGATGATCCTGCGCGACGCTGGCTATGGCGCGACCCGCTTCGACCAGTTCCGTCAGTCGCTCGGGATCGCGCCGAACATCCTGACGCGGCGGCTGGCGGCGCTCACGGCGGATGGTTTGCTGGAAAAGCGGCGCTATTCGCAGCATCCGCCGCGCGACGAATATATTCTGACCGCCAAGGGCCGGGATTTCCTGCCCATCCTCGCCGCCATTGGTGCCTGGGGGGAAAGGCATCATGGGGAGGGCGGCACCAGCCGGATCGCAGACGCTGAGACGGGCGCGCTGGTTGCCGCGGTGGTGATTGACCGCGAAAGCGGCCGGCCGCTCGGCACTTTTCCTACAAGGTTGGTTCCGCCAGATAGCGCCGAGTGACGCCGGCCGCGATCAGACCCGGTCCGCCTGCACCACGATGTCCAGCGCCCGCAGCGCCGACAGGATACGGTTGAGATGCTGCGCGTCCGCGACTTCCAGGTCGATGATGTCGGTGTGGAACGGGCCTTCGCGGTTCACCAGTTGCAGGTTCAGGATGTTCGCCTTCGTCGCGCCGAACACGTTGGCGACAGCGGCGAGCGCGCCCGGCTGGTTCTTGACGATGACGGACAGGCGGGCGGTGCCGCCCTTCGACTTGCTGTCCCAGGCAAGGTCGACCCAGTCGTCGTCCTGATCCACCTCCAGCGATCGACAATCGATCGTATGAACCTCGATCGGCTCGCCGGTCCGCCGCACGCCCACGATCCGGTCGCCCGGCACCGGATGGCAGCAATCGCTGAGGCTGTAGGCAATGCCGGGGGTGAGGCCGCGGATCGACACCGGCTCATGCTGGCGCGGATGCGCTTCCTCCATCCCCTCCGCCGTGGTGGAGCCAGGGATCAGCGCTTCCATCACTTCGCTGTCGAGTACGCGGTGCGTGGCGATCGCGACCATCAGCGCCGCGCGGTCCTCCAGCTTCAACCGCTTGAGCGCGGCGGCCAGCGCCTTGTCGCCCAGTTCCTTGGCAAGGTCGGGAGAGAAGCGGCCGACGATCTCCTCATAGAGTTTCTCGCCCAGCTTGATCTCCTCGCCCCGCTGCTTCTGGCGGATATAGCGACGGATCGCGGCGCGCGCCTTGCCTGTGATGGCAAAGGTCAGCCACCCCGGCTGCGGCTCCTGTCCTTCGGATTTCAGGATTTCGACCTGATCGCCATTTTCTAGGCTCGTGCGCAGCGGCACGACACGGCCGTTGACCTTCGCGCCCACCGTCTGGTTGCCGAGCGAGGTATGAACCGCATAGGCGAAGTCGACCGGCGTCGACCCCTTGGGCAACTGGTGCAGCTCGCCCTTGGGCGAAAAGGCGAAGATGCGGTCCTGATACATCGCCATGCGCGTATGTTCGAGCAGTTCGTCCGCGTCCTGGCTCTGTTCCAGGATTTCAACGAGGTCGCGCAGCCAGGCGGCATGATGATCGGCCGCATCGCCCTTCTGCTTGTAGGCCCAGTGCGCCGCAAGGCCCATTTCCGCGTCATTGTGCATCGCCCGGCTGCGGATCTGCACCTCGATCCGGGCATTATCCTGGTGAATGACGGTGGTGTGCAGCGACTGATAACCGTTGCGCTTGGGCGTGGAGATATAATCCTTGAACCGGCCGGGCACCATCTTGAAGGTCTGGTGGATGATGCCGAGCGCGCGGTAGCAATCCTCCACCGTCTCGGTGATGACGCGGAACGCCATGACGTCGGTCAGCTGTTCGAAGCTGATGTGCCGCTCCTGCATCTTCTTCCAGATGGAGTAGGGGTGTTTCTCGCGGCCCGAGACGCTGACCGAAAGGCCCTTGCCCGCCAGCAGCAGTTGCAGCTCCGCGCCGATCCGGTCGACCTTGTCATGGCCGCCTTCCTTCAGCTGCTCCAGACGGCGGGTGATGCTGTCATAGGCCTCCGGCTCGATCTCGCGGAAGGCGAGCAGCTGCATTTCGCGCATGAAGTCGTACATGCCGATCCGCTCGGCCAGCGGGGCGTAGATGTCCATCGTCTCGCGGGCGATGCGGCGGCGCTTGTCGGGATTCTTGATGAAGTGCAGCGTGCGCATATTGTGCAGCCGGTCGGCCAGCTTCACCAGCAGCACGCGGATGTCGTCCGACATGGCGAGCAGGAACTTGCGGAGATTTTCCGCAGCCCGCTCATTCTCGCTCATCGCCTCGATCTTGCTGAGCTTCGTGACGCCATCGACCATCCGCGCGACGTCGGGGCCGAAGGCGCTCTCTATCTCCTCATAGGTGACCAGCGTGTCCTCGATCGTGTCGTGGAGCAGCGCGGTGACGATGGTCTGGTCGTCCAGGTTGAAGTCGGTCAGGATGCCCGCGACCTCGATCGGGTGGCTGAAATAGGGGTCGCCGCTGGCCCGCTTCTGGCTGCCATGTTTCTGGACGGAAAAGACGTAGGCGCGGTTGATCATCGCCTCGTCCGCATCCGGATCGTAGCGCTTCACCCGTTCGACAAGTTCATATTGACGCAGCATCGTTGCCCGATTGTGAGAGAACCGCCTTGCCGCGCAACAAAAAAATCCCATCATGGGTCATTTAGCGCCGCGCTTTTTGCAACGGGGGCGGCTTTGCGCTATATGACAATGTCATGAAGCATAATCTGGCCCAGGATCTGGAACAATGCGCGCTTCCCGCCGCGCTGGAAGCGATGGGGGAGCGTTGGTCCTTCCTCATCCTGCGCGGCGCGCTGTCTGGCATCCGCCATTTCGAGGAGTTCCAGTCGACGCTGGGCATCGCCCGCAACATTCTCGCCAACCGGCTCGCCCGGCTGGTGGAAAATGGCATCATGTTGCGCCAGCCGATGATGTGCGACCGCCGAAAGGTCGAATATCGGCTCACGGAAAAGGGGCAGGATCTGGCCCCCGCCATGATCGCGTTGCGCCAATGGGGCGAAAAATGGGGCTGCGCGCCCGCCTCCTGCCAGGTGCTGGCCGACAAGCGCGACCGCAAGCCGATCCGCGGGGTCGCGATCCAGGCGCATGACGGCCGGGCGCTCGATCTCACCGATCTCGTCTGGGTGTGTACGGATGAGGTAACTCCGATGGCGCAGGAGCCGGCTCAGGCCGCATAAGCGCACTGGGGTACAGGCGCAGCGGCCGCCCTTCATGAACGGAGTGTTTCCATCCGGCGCGTGGCGAGCTAGGCTCTGCCGCAATGTCCGTGACCCGTATCCAGCCTCAGCCCTTCTTTGCTGACAAGAACCGCGCCTTCTGGAATCTCCAATCCTTGGGGTGGGCGGGTGCCTTCCTGCTGCGCGGCTCGTCCACCGTCGCCAATGGGCAGCCCTTTTCCAGCCTGATCCCGGTGCTGATATCCACCGTTACCGGCTATTCGGTGACGCTGCTGATCGCGGTCGTCTTCCGCTTCCTGCTCAAGCAGCGGCCCATCATCACCTGGGGCGTGTCGATCCTGACGGTTGTGCTGGCGGCGGGGCTGGTCGCCTTCATCGACGCCTGGGTCTTTTCCACGCAGAACCGCGCGAGCGAGACGGCGGGCCTGCAATTGTTCCTGGGTGCCTTCTACCTCTCGGTGACGCTGATCGGGGCCTGGTCCGCGCTCTATTACGCCATCAACTTCTACCTGACGGTGGAGGAGCAGGCGGACCAGTTGCTGCGCCTCGAAAATCAGGCGGCGAACGCTCAGCTCGCGATGCTGCGCTACCAGCTCAACCCGCATTTCCTGTTCAATACGCTCAACAGCATCTCGACGCTGGTGCTGCTGAAACAGACCGACCGGGCGAACGCGATGCTCTCGCGCCTGTCCTCTTTCCTGCGCTACACGCTCATCAACGAACCCACGGCTCAGGTGACGATCGAGCAGGAGATCGAGACGCTGAAACTCTATCTGGAGATAGAGAAGATGCGGTTCGAGGATCGGCTGCGCACCAGCTTCAGCATCGATCCTGCCGTAGCCAAGGCGCGGCTTCCGTCTCTCTTGCTTCAGCCGCTCGTTGAAAACGCCATCAAATATGCGGTCACGCCCAAGGAGGAAGGCGCAGATATTTCGGTCAGCGCGCAGCCTGCCGGTGAAAACGTCCGGATCATCGTATCGGACAGCGGACCGGGATTGAACGAAGGCGGAATGAAGCCGCACATTCCCATGAGCGAGGGGACGGGCGTTGGACTGCCGAACATCCGGGACCGGTTAATTCAGGCCTTCGGGGAACGACAGAGCTTCGAAACGCGTTCCACGCCGGGCGGATTTTCGGTCATTATCGAATTTCCGCTTAACATGGATGAAACATCGAAAGTGGCCGCATGACCATCAGAACAATCCTCGTCGACGACGAAAGCCTGGCTATTCAAGGCCTTCAGCTGCGTCTCCAAGCGCATGAGGATGTCGAAATCATCGAAACCTGCACCAACGGCCGCGAAGCGATCCGCGCCATAAAGACGCACAAACCCGACCTTGTGTTCCTTGACATTCAAATGCCCGGTTTCGATGGCTTTTCCGTCGTCCAGGGCATGATGGAGGTCGAGCCGCCGCTCTTCATCTTCGTGACGGCCTATGGCGACTATGCGATCCGCGCGTTCGAGGCGCAGGCGGTCGATTATCTCATGAAGCCGGTCGAGGATGGCCGGCTCGCCGATGCGCTCGACCGCGTGCGCCAGCGCCTGTCCGAAAAACGGCAGGTGCAGGAGGCCGAGAAGCTGCGCGAAGTGCTGGCCGAGGTCGCCCCCCAGGCGATGAGCGATTTTGCGGCGGACGACGACACGCCGGCCGCCAACCGGTTCGAAAAACTCATCAACATCAAGGATCGCGGGCAGATATTCCGCGTCGACGTGGATTCGATCGAGCGGATCGACGCGGCGGGCGACTATATGTGCATCTACACCGCCGACAATTCGCTGATCCTGCGCGAAACGATGAAGGATCTGGAAAAGCGCCTCGACCCGCGCAATTTCCAGCGCGTCCACCGCTCCACCATCGTCAACTTGAGCCAGGTCCGCCAGGTAAAGCCCCACACCAACGGCGAATGTTTCCTGGTTCTGGAAAGCGGCGCCCAGGTAAAGGTCAGCCGCTCCTACCGCGACGTGGTGGCCCGCTTCGTGCATTGAACGTTGCCGGGTAGCTTCAAAATCTCCGTTCGCCCTGAGCCTGTCGAAGAGCGCTCTCTTCTCTTTTGATGGAGCAGAAGAGCAGGGCTTCGACAGGCTCAGCCCGAACGGTCAAGGTACAGCCTATGTCCCGACCTTGTCAGATCGTCGACCGCGTCGGCCGCACGATCAGCGTGCCCACATCGACATCGGCCGGCTGCTCCACCGCATAGGCGATGGCGCGGGCGATCGCGTCCGGGGTCAGGGCGATAGAGCGGAAATCCACCATCGCCTGCGCTGCGACCGGGTCGGTGATCGTGTCGGCCAGTTCCGACTCCACCACGCCCGGCGCGATGATGGTGACGCGGATGTCGACATGCTCCATGCGCAGCGCTTCGGATATGGCGCGCACCGCATATTTGGTCGCGCTATAGACGCCGCAGGTCGGCCAGACGGCATAGCCCCCGATCGACGACACGTTGACGAACTGGCCGCTGGCCTGGGCCTTGAACCGGGGCAGGGCTGCCGCAATGCCGTGCAGCACGCCGCGAATGTTGACGTCGATCATCCGGTCCCATTCATCGACCTTCAGGCTGTCGAAACGCGACAGCGGCATCAGCCCCGCATTGTTCACCAGCACGTCGATGCGGTCATATTCGGCTTCGGTGGCGGCGACGAACGCCTCGAAATCGGCGCGATCGGTGACATCCAGCGACCGGAAGGCAACCGATCCGCCCGCCGCGTTCAATTCTTCCGCTAGTCGCTCCAGCCGGTCGGTGCGCCGCGCGCCGATCATCAGCTTCGCGCCCCGCGCCGCCAGCAGCCGCGCCGTTCCCTCGCCGATGCCGCTGCTGGCGCCGGTGATCGCAATGACCTTGTTCTCCATCGTCATGATAGCTTCTCCTGTGTCCGGCGGATCGACTCTCGATCCGATGACCCCCAAATGCCGCGACAGGCGGCAAGGACGGTAGAATGGTCGTCCGGAAAGATTACACGATTTTCCGATATCCACTGGCTGGGCGTGGAAAAGCGCTGGCAGCGGCGGTATAGGAAGGGCGCAAGGAGATGCCGCATGTCCCATCAGGCCTTGGCCGATCTGATTGCCCGATATGCCGAAACGGACGGCCTGTTCGAAACCGAAATTCCGCGCCTCGGCGTCGTCCGCTGGTCCAGCCAGGGCGAGCCAGTGCACATGGTCCAGCGCCCCGCGCTTTGCATCATCGCGCAGGGTGCCAAGCGCGTCCTGATGGGGGAGGCGGTTATCGAATATGGACCGGCAAGCTATCTCGTCGCGTCGCTCGACCTGCCGATCACCGGCACGGTAATGCAGGCGAGCAGGGAGGAGCCTTATCTCTGCTTCTGTCTCTATCTCGACCCGCCGATCCTGTCGGACATCGCGCTCGCGCTGCCGCCAAGCCCGGTGCAGGACGGCCCGGCCATGTCCCTGCAACCGGTGACGCCCGAATTGCTGGATGCCGCGACGCGCCTGACCGCGCTCCTGGGGCAGCCGGATAGCGCCCCGCTGCTCGCCCCGCTGATCGAGCGCGAACTGCTCGTGCGCCTGATGACCGGCCCCAGCGGCGGCATCGTCCGCGCCATCGCCGCTGGCGAGAGCCGCACGGGCCAGATCGCGCGCGCCATCGCCTGGCTGAAAGCGCATTTCCGCGAGCCTTTCAGCGGCCCGATGCTGGCGCAGATTGCCGGCATGAGCGTGTCGAGCTTCCACGACCATTTCCGCCGCGCCACCGCCATGACGCCGCTGCAATATCAGAAGCAGTTGCGGCTGCAGGAAGCGCGCAGCCTGATGCTGGCCGACCGGCTTGACGCGGCGGAGGCGGGTTTCCGCGTCGGCTATGACAGCCCCTCCCAATTCAGCCGCGAATATCGCCGCCTCTTTGGCGCGCCGCCCCAGCGCGACCTCAGCCGCCTGCGCGCCCGGCCACAGGTAGCGCTGGCGATCTAGCCCGTCAGCGGAACACCCATTGGCGGTTGAGCACGAACACCAGCGCGGGCGTCACGAAGATCATGGCGGGAATGGGCGACCAGTCGGGCCAGCGCAGGTGCGTAACACACAGGAACACCCATAGCGCGTTGAGCGCATAACTGATGACCGAAACGGCCACGAAGCGGAGCCCGCGCGCGGCATGGTTCGCCTCGCCGCCATGGCCGCGAAAGGTGAACAGGCTGTGCGACACATAACCGATCGCGACCGCCGCCAGATAGCCGATGAAATTGGCAAGCTGCACATGCAGCCCTGCCAGCGCGGCCAGTACCCAGTAGATCGCCGCCTGACACGCGGTGACGAACAGCCCCGTCAATCCATAGCGCAGGATCTGCCAGAACAGCGCCTGATGCTCCGGCGACAAAGGTGACAGATATTTCATGACGGTCCCCGTTGCGCTTTGGTGCGGAGCCTCTAATCGAGCGGCATGACATTGCATAGCGGCCATAGCGTGCGAAACCGCGCCCTTGTGTGGGCACGCATCCTGCTGGACCAGGCGCAGCGCCACTGGAAATGGCTGACCCTGCTGATCTGGATCGCCACGGCTGTCGGCTATGTGACCGTGCGCTGGCCCGCGATCCACTGGCTGGTGCTGGGCGATACGGACGATAATATCCGCTATCTTCAGGTGAAGGACTGGCTGGCAGGGCAAGGCTGGTTCGACCTGCGCCAGTATCGGCTGGACCCGCCTGTGGGCGCGAACATCCACTGGTCGCGGCTGGTGGACCTGCCGATCGCTGGCCTGATGCTGTTCTTCCGCGCCTTCTTGGACCAGGGGCTGGCCGATCGGCTGGCCTGCGGCATTGCGCCGCTGTTCCCGCTGCTGCTGCTGATGCTGAGCCTCGGTTTCATCGGGCGGCGGCTGGCGGGGCCGAACGGCTGGCTGCCCGCCGTGTTGGCACCCTTCGCGACGCAGATGGCGCTCGCCATGTATGCACCGATGCGGATCGATCATCATGGCTGGCAACTGGCGCTCGCATTGACGACGCTGGCCGGGGTGATCGACGAGCGACGGGTGCGCGGCGGCATCATGGCGGGGGTCAGCAGCGCGCTGTCCGTCGCCATCGGCATGGAGATGATCGTCTATCTGGCGGCGGGCGGCGCGCTGATCGCGCTGCGCTGGGTATTCCGACCGGGCGCGGAGCGGCGGATGCTGCCCTATGGCATCAGCCTGGCGGGCGCGACCTCCATCCTCTATCTGCTCTTCGCCAGCTACGCCAACCGGGCGATGGTTTGCGACGCGATCTCGCCCATATGGGTGGCGGTGTTCGGCGCGGCGGGGGCGGGGATGGTGCTGTTGTCGCTGTTGCCCCTGCGCGGATGGCCGATGCGGATGGCGGCGGGCGCTGTCGTCGGCGGCGCGGTCGCGGCCTTTCTCTACCTGAACTGGCCCCAATGCCTCAGCCCCTACCAAATCTCGCCCGAACTGCAGCGGCTGTGGCTGGTCAACATCCGTGAGGCAAAACCGATCACGGCGCAGGCGCAAAGCCTGGTCGTGCCGTTGATGGCGATGCCGGTCGCAGGCCTCCTTGGCCTGCTCTGGGCATTATGGGATTCGCGACACGACAGCGAGCGGCTCTGGGCCTGGGCCACGGTGGGCCTCATGATGCTCTTCTCGACCGCGCTGCTCTTCTGGCAGTTGCGCGCAGGGCCGGCGGCGCAATTGCTGGCGATCCCGCCCGCCGCCTGGGCCGCGCACCGGCTGGTCGCGGCGCTCTTCACCGGCACGAAGCGGGCGCGGATCGCGGCGGGCATCGGCGCGGCGCTGATCGCGCTCGCGGCAGCGGCATCGCCCCTCTATGCGCCGGCCCTGGCGCTCTGGCAGCAAGCGACCGGCACCACGCTAAAGCCCTGGCGGCCGTCCGCCAAGGCGCGCACCGATGCGATCAACAAGGCGAACGGCCGGTGCCGCACGCTGCCCGCGCTGGAGGTGCTGGACCAGCTGCCGCCCGCCACCATCTTCACCATGGTCGATCTCGGCCCGCGCCTGATCGCCACCACGCACCACAGCGCCATCGCCGGCCCCTATCATCGCAATGGCGCCGCGATTCTCGACATCCACCACGCCTTCGACGGGCCGGCGAGCGCCTTCCGGCCCATCGCGGCGAAGCATCATGCGACCTATCTGCTGATCTGCCCGGCTTTCCCTGAAGGCACCATCTATCAGGCGCGCAGCCCGAGGGGCTTCTATGCGGGGCTGATGCGGGGCGAACGGCCTGACTGGCTGGAGCCGGTGCCGCTCAGGACGGGCATGACGTTGCCCTACCAGCTCTACCGGATCCGCTATTAACGGCGGACGGCGAAGAAGTCGCGCAGCAGAGCCGAGGCTTCCGCCTCGGCCAGCCCGCCATAGACCTCAGGCCGATGCAGGCATTGCGGCTGGGTGAAGAGGCGCGGCCCCTGTTCGATCGCGCCGCCCTTCGGATCGGACACGGCATAATAGAGCCGCGCGATCCGCGCATGGGAAATCGCCCCCGCGCACATCGGGCATGGCTCCAGCGTGACCCAGATGTCGCACCCCGTCAGGCGGAAATCGCCGAGCGCCGCCGCTGCCGCGCGCATAGCGACGATTTCGGCATGGGCGGTGGGGTCATTGTCGCGGCGGTTGCGGTTCTGTCCTTCGCCAAGGATCGCGCCATCCTTCGTCACGACCGCCCCGATCGGCACTTCGCCCGCTTCCCCCGCCGCCCGGGCAAGGTCGAGCGCGCGACGCATGGGGGCGGGCAAGGGAAAGGGCGGAGCAGCCATGCCCCGCCCTTACAACAGTCCGCCCGCGCCGCAAATCTCAGGGCTTCTTCACATCCACCGTCGGCACCTGAACGGTCTCGTTCCGCGTGCCCACTTCGACCTTGGCGACGCTCGCTTCATATTTGGGCAGTTCGCCGGGCTTTACCTGCACCTCCGGCAGGCTTCCGGCCTGCGTGCGTTGCAGGTCGATGAAGCCGGTGGCGATCCCGCCGGCCAGGATCAGCAAAATCACGATCAGCACGCCGCCTATGGCTTTCATTGTCGCCTCCTCGGGTATATGGAAGAACAAACGCCGCGGCGCGCGAAAGGGTTGCGCGCCAGGGGCTGCTGCGGGTTGACGGCTCGGCCGAATCCCGTTATCGGCGCGGCTTTCCGAACGAACCCGAATTCAAAGGTTGATTGACTATGTCGCGCATCTGCGAGCTGACCGGCAAGGGCCGCCAGGTGGGTCACAATGTGTCCCACGCCAACAACAAGACCAAGCGTGTGTTCCTGCCGAACCTCCAGAATGTCTCGCTGATCTCCGAGGCGCTGGAAACCACCGTCAAGCTGCGCGTGTCGACCCACGGCCTGCGTTCGGTCGAACATAATGGCGGCCTGGACAACTGGCTGGTCAAGACCAGCGACGACAAGCTGTCGCTCAAGGCCCGTCGCCTGAAGCGCGACATCCTCAAGAAGAAGGCCGCCGTCGCGGCCTGACCTTCCCCGATTCGTTTCGGCATAAGGAGCGGCCCCTCACCGGGCCGCTTTTTTGCGTTTCCTCCCTTCACCGCGGGGCGCATTTCAAAGCAGCGCCGCCAACCCGAATTTCAGCAGCAGCGTGCGCTGGAAAAATTCGTGATTGTCGTCCGACACGACCCAGATCACCCACCGCCCTTTTTCCCGCGTGATCGCGATCCCCTCGAAATTGTCGGCCAGTAGCGGAGGCGCGAGCCGGGCGAGGGTGCGCGCCTTCAACACCGTCCCGCTTTCCATCCGCTTCGGCAACTCCACGATGGCGATGGTGGCGCTGAACAGGTCCTGCACCGTCAGCCGCCGGTTCAGCACCAGCAGGTGTCGCGCGTCGAGCGCCACAGCGTCGGTGGGGCGATAGCCCTGCGGCGGCGCATAGCGCAGATGGATGGGGGCAGGCGTGTCCTTTTCGGCAGGATCGCGTGCGAAGAGGAGCACGTCATGCCGCCCGTCCGGTGTCATCCCCATCTCGCCAATGGCGATGAAGCGCCCGTCCGGCAGGCGGGCAAGGGACTCGATCGACCCGGTCTCCGGCCAGGCGACGATCTCCGGCCAGGTGCGGCACGCCTCCACCCGCGCGAACCCCGGACTATAGCGACAGATGGCCTGCAGCATCTCGAAGCCGACCCAATAGCGGTCGCTCTCCGGATCATGGGTCATCGATTCCGAATCCCACATCCACCAGTCGCGATGCCTGTCCTGCGGGCGGATCGGCAGCGGCGCGATGAAGGGGCGTCGCCGATCCGGGCCGGACCCCACATGGAACCCGGTAAGGGTGCCGGAATCGCTCAGGCCCAGCACCTGTCCGTCTCCGTCGACCAGCAGGGACGACATGCCTCCGAACCCCGGAGCATCGCTTTCCAGCGACCATCCGCCCAAATAGGTAAGCGCGCCCAAGGTGCGCCTTTCGGGATCTGCACTGTCCAGCGCTACGGGGTGGGCATGGACCAGCAGCGCGCCCGCATGAACAATGGCCGGCTTGTTGACAGGGGGAGCAGGCAGAAGGAGCACGGCCAGCGCCAGGACGATCAGGATTCGCTGCATCGCGGCCCGGCATAGGCGATTATCGGTCAAGGTGCAGCAGTTGCGTGACAAGATGCGCCAGCATGAACGAGCGCTGTCACCGCCATTCAGGCTCGGCTCAAACCGACTCGGGCATAACGGGATCAATCGATGGGCAATCCCGTTCTGTCCAGGGACGCCGCCCAAGAGGATGGCTATTGGAGGAGCAACGCCATGAAGATGAAGTTTCTTGTGAATATGGGAGCCGCTCTGGCAATGGGCGCTGCGTCCTTCGTCGCCACTACGGCCCCTGCCAGCGCCCAATATTATCGCGGCGGCTATGAACGGGGCGACTATTATCGCGGCGGTTACGACCGCGGCTATCGCGGTTATCGCGGCGACCGTGGCGGTTATTATCGCGGCTATGACCGTGGCTATCGCGGCGATTATTATCGCGGCGGCTATCGTGGCTATCGCGGCGGCTATCGCTGCCGGGACAATGGCACGGGCGGCACCATCATCGGCGCGATCGCCGGTGGGCTGCTGGGGAACGAGATCGGCAAGGGCGGGCGTGACCGGTACGGCTACCGCCGTGGCGATGGCACCACCGGCGCGATCGTCGGGGCGGGCGTAGGCGCGCTGGCCGGTCGGGCGATCGACCGCAACTGCTGATATCCCGTCTTATACGACCAAGGGAAAGGCTGCTCCTCACAAGAGGGGCGGCCTTTTCGCGGTTCAGCGCGGAATGCCCTTCGGCGGTCGTCTCTCGCGATCCGCGCGCGCGGCGCTGGTCGCGGCAGGATTGAGGCCGGCATCCGCCGATCCGCGCGGTTCCGCGTCCAGCCGGGCGGCGGCTTCGTTGAGCGCTTTGGCGTCGCCGGCGCTAACGCCGCCGACGCCGTCCTGATCGCCCGACCCGCAGGCAGTCAGCATCGCCAGCAGGGACATGGCCCATCCCATCCGCATCGCGCTGATCCTCCCGCCAAAGGAAAAGGGGCCGCGCCGTTTCCGGTGCGACCCCCTCCCTAAACTCGAAATCCCCGGTGGGACTTACATCGCGTTCGCGGCGTTGTTCGTCGCGTTCGACGCGGCGTTCGCGGCGTTGTCGGCGGCGTTCAGCGCAGCGTTCATGGCGTTGTCGGCAGCGTTCGAAGCGTTTTCAGCGGCGTTCGCGGCGTTGTTGGTGGCGTTTTCATGGCCGCCCGAGCAAGCAGCGAGGCCGAGCGAAGCAGCGAGAACGAACGAAAGAGCAATCGACTTGGTCATGGGCTAAACCCCTCTCTGAGAAAAACAAATTGCAGACCACTCTCGGAGAAAAGCTCACCCCCCATTGCGCCTGCGCGCCGATTCGTAATGAGTTGGGCGATCCAACGCAATCCGTTTTTAACGTGGCGCAAAGGGAGAGGGGGCACAAAACCGCCTCATGGCTACCCCGAACACCTGCCCATTGACGCATATAAAGATTTCTTTATATGATCCTTCCATGCACGCGGCACTCGACATTTTCCGGGCACTTGGCGATCCCACGCGGCTGCGCATCGTCCATCTCCTGCGTGCCATGGAACTGGCCGTGGGGGAGATCGCGCAGGTTGTGGGGCAGAGCCAGCCGCGCGTGTCGCGCCACGTCCGCATACTGGCCGAAGCCGGGCTGGTGGAACGGCGCAAGGAAGGTAACTGGGTTTTCCTGCGCCTCTCCCGCACGCCGCCCGTCGCCCCTTTCCTCACCCTGTTCGACCGGCTGGAGCCGTCCGCGGCCGAAGCGCTTTGGCAGGCGGCCGATCTGGCGCGCCTGGCCGCCGTGCGCGCCGATCGCGCCCGCGCGGCGGAGAGCTATTTCGCCGAACATGCCGAACAATGGGACGCGATCCGCTCGCTCCATGTCGCGGAAGCCGATGTCGAAGCCGCGATGATCGCGCTGCTTGCCCGCGAACCCATCGGACGTATGCTCGACATCGGCACCGGCACCGGGCGCATGATCGAACTGTTCGGGGGGCAGGCGGACGCGGTGACGGCGCTGGATCGCAGCCCCGACATGCTCCGCCTCGCCCGCGCCAAGCTGCCGCAGGATGCGGGCGACAAATATGCCCTGTTGCTGGGCGATTTCCTCGACTTGCCGCTCGACCCCGCCAGCGTCGATACGGTGCTGCTGCATCAGGTGCTGCACTATGCGCAGGCGCCCGAAACCGTCATTGCGGAAGCGGCGAGGGTGATGGCGTCGGGCGGCCGGGTGCTGATCGCCGACTTCGCCGCGCACGAACGGGAAGAGCTGCGCACGCGGGACCAGCATGCGCGCCTCGGCTTTTCCGACGATCAGATCGCCGGCTGGTTTGCGCAAGCGGGCCTTGCGCTGGAACGGGTGGAAACGCTGCCGGGCCAGGAATTGACGGTACAACTCTGGCTGGGCCGGCGCACGGGCGCGCAGGTTCTGCCCATCGAAGGACGGATTTCCGCATGACGAACATCGATCCCGCCGTACCGCATTTTGCGGACCTGGGCGGCGACGCCCGCGTGAGCTTTGAATTCTTCCCGCCCAAGACGGAGAAGATGGAGGCGCAGCTCTGGTCGGCGATCGAGACGCTGACGCCGCTTGGGCCGCAATTCGTGTCCGTCACCTATGGCGCGGGCGGATCGACGCGGGAGCGGACCCACAATACCGTCGCCCGTATTGCGCGGGAAACGCCACTGGCCGCCGCTGCGCACCTGACCTGCGTCGCGGCCAGCAAGGCGGAGATCGACGACATAGCCGACGCCTATTGGGAAGCGGGCGTGCGCCACATCGTCGCCCTGCGCGGCGATCCGCCGGAAGCGGGCGGCCGGTTCGAGCCGCATCCGGACGGCTACAGGGGTGCAGCCGAACTGGTGGAGGGGCTCAGGAAGCGCCATGATTTCGAGATCAGCGTGTCCGCCTACCCCGAAGTGCATCCCGAAGCCGCGAGCGCGCAGGGCGACCTCGACAATCTCAAGCGCAAGCTGGACGCCGGTGCCACCCGCGCCATCACGCAATTCTTCTTCGAGCCAGCCACCTATTTCCGCTTCATGGACAAGGTGCGCGGGCAGGGCATCGACGCGGACATTGTGCCGGGCATCATGCCGGTCAGCAATTTTGCCGCTGTCCAGCGCATGTCCGCCATGTGCAACACCGATGTCCCGCAATGGATGGCCCGGCTGTTCGATGGCCTCGACGACCTGCCCGCCGCCCGCCAACTGGTGTCGAGCACGATCGCGGCGGAACTGTGCCGCAAGCTGCACGAGGGCGGCGTGCGCGACTTCCATTTCTACACGCTCAACCGCGCCGAAATGAGCTATGCGATCTGCCATCTGCTCGGCCTGCGTTCGAAGGTGAAGGCCGAGGCGGTAGACGCCTGAATATAAACCGCCCTTCCGTTCGGTTCGAGCTTGTCGAGAACCCTAACGCGCAGGGTTCTCGACAAGCTCGAACCGAACGGGACGAGGGGACAAGAAAATGACCGCCGAAGACCAACTCCGCCAACTTGCCGCCGAGAAGATCCTGATCTTCGACGGCGGCTATGGCACGTCGATCCAGAAACATGGCCTGACCGAAGCCGACTATCGCGGCGATCTCGACCTGCCCAAGGACCAAAAGGGCAATAACGACCTTCTCTGCCTCACCCGGCCCGACATCGTGGAGGGCATCCACGCCGCCTATCTGGAGGCGGGCGCGGACATGGTGGAGACCAACACCTTCTCGTCCACCAAGATCGCGATGGCAGATTATGGGTGCGAACATCTGGTGTGGGACATCAATGTCGCCGCCGCGACGCTCGCCCGGTCGGCCTGTGAGAAAGCCACGGCAAAGGACGGCAAGCCCCGCTTCGTCGCCGGCTCCATTGGCCCGACGAACAAGACGCTGTCGATCTCGCCCGACGTCAACGATCCGGCCTATCGCGAGGTCGATTACGACACGCTCAAGGCCGACTATCGCGAACAGTGCGACGCGCTGATCGCGGGCGGCGTCGATTTTCTGCTGGTCGAAACCTGCTTCGACACGCTGAACGCAAAGGCGGCGGGCATGGCCGCGCGCGAAGCGGAAGCTGCGGCAGGCCGTCCGGTGCCGCTGATGCTCAGCTTCACCATCACCGACATGTCCGGCCGCAACCTGTCGGGCCACACGATCAACGCCTTCTGGTATTCGCTGCGGCACCTGAAGCCGCTGACGATCGGCGTGAACTGTGCCTTCGGCGCGGACCTGCTGCGGCCTTATCTGGCCGAACTCTCGAAAAATGCCGACACGCTGATCCTGGCCTATCCCAATGCCGGCTTGCCCAACGAGCTTGGCCAATATGACGAGCTGCCCGAAACCACCGCGAAACTGATCCGCGACTGGGTGGACGAGGGGCTGGTCAACATGGTCGGCGGCTGCTGCGGCACGACCCCGGCGCATATCGGCGCGGTGGCGCGGGCGCTGACGGGCGAAAAGCCGCGCGCCGTGCCTGAGCTGCCGGTCGTGACGCGGCTTGCGGGTTTGGAGCCGATGCACATCGCGGCTTGATCTTTAGTTCCCCTCCCGCTTGCGGGAGGGGTTAGGGGAGGGCCTGTAAAGGCTCGCCCTCCGACATGCCCTCCCCCGCCCCCTCCCTAAAGGGAGGGGAGAAGGTAAGAAAATGACCACGACCTCCACCGCCACCTTCGTCAACATCGGCGAGCGCACCAACGTCACCGGATCGGCCAAGTTCAAGAAGCTCATCATGGCGGGCGACTATGCCGCCGCGATCGACATTGCGCGCGAGCAGGTGGAGAATGGCGCGCAGATCGTCGATGTGAACATGGACGAAGGCTTGCTCGACGCGGTCGAGGCGATGACCACTTTCCTCAAGCTCATGACTTCGGAACCGGACATCAGTCGCGTGCCCGTCATGATCGACAGTTCCCAATGGGAAGTGATCGAAGCCGGCCTCAAATGCGTCTCCGGCAAGCCGGTCGTCAATTCGATCAGCATGAAGGAAGGCGAGGCGATCTTTCTGGAACATGCCCGCAAATGCATGGCCTATGGCGCCGCCGTGGTCGTCATGGCCTTCGACGAGACGGGGCAGGCGGACACGAAAGCGCGCAAGGTCGAAATCTGCGAGCGCGCCTACAAGCTGCTGATGACCATCGGCTTCCCGCCCGAGGATATCATCTTCGATCCCAATATCTTCGCGGTGGCGACGGGGATCGAGGAGCACAACAATTACGGCGTGGACTTCATCGAAGCCTGCCGCGAGATCAAGGCCCGCTGCCCGCACGTCCATATCTCGGGAGGCCTCTCTAACTTCTCCTTTTCCTTCCGCGGCAACGAACCCGTGCGCCGGGCGATGCACAGCGTCTTCCTCTACCACGCCATCCCCGCCGGGCTGGATATGGCGATCGTCAACGCCGGCCAGCTCGACGTCTATGACGCGATCGACCCCGCGTTGCGCAAGGCGTGCGAGGATGTGCTGCTGAACAGCGACCCCGAAGCCGGCGACCGCCTCGTCGCGCTGGCGGAAAGCTACAAGGGCAAGGACGCGGCGTCCGAAAAGGCCGCGCAGGAATGGCGCGGCTGGCCGGTCGCCAAGCGGCTGGAACATGCGCTGGTCAAGGGCATCGACATGTATGTGGTCGAGGATACGGAAGAAGCCCGCCTCGCCGCCGCCCGCCCTATCGAGGTGATCGAAGGCCCGCTGATGGACGGCATGAACGTCGTGGGCGACCTGTTCGGCGCGGGCAAGATGTTCCTGCCGCAGGTGGTGAAATCCGCCCGCGTCATGAAGAAGGCCGTCGCCCATCTTCTCCCCTATATCGAGGCGGCGAAGGAGCCGGGCGCCAAGGGCAAGGGCAAGATCGTCATGGCGACGGTCAAGGGCGACGTCCACGACATCGGCAAGAATATCGTCGGCGTCGTGCTTCAGTGCAACGGCTTCGAGGTCATCGACATGGGCGTGATGGTGCCCTGGCAGGACATCATCAAGGCCGCGAACGAAAATGACGCCGACATGATCGGCCTCTCCGGCCTCATCACCCCTTCGCTCGACGAGATGGTGACGGTCGCGGCGGAAATGCAGCGCGCCAACATGACGATGCCGCTCCTCATCGGCGGCGCGACGACGTCGAAGGTCCACACCGCCCTGCGCATCGATCCCGCCTTCACAGGCCCGGTCGTCCATGTGCTGGACGCCAGCCGCGCCGTCGGCGTCGCCACCGCGCTGGTCAGCGACACGCAGAAGACCGACTTCGTGCAGAAGACAAAGGACGATTACGCCCATGTCCGCGCCGCGCGCGAGGGCAAGGGGCAGAGCCAGCTCCTGTCGATCGAGGACGCGCGCGCCAACGGCTTCGAGATGGACGAGAGCCTCAAAGCCCCGCGTCCGCGCCTGCCCGGCGTCCATGTCTTCAAGGATTGGGACTTGAAGGATCTGGTCAACTATATCGACTGGACCCCCTTCTTCCGCGCCTGGGAATTGGCGGGCAATTATCCCGCGATCCTGGACGACGCGGTCGTGGGCGAAAGCGCGCGCAGCCTCTTCGCCGACGCCCAGAAAATGCTGGAGCGGATCGTCGAGGACAAGTGGCTGACCGCGCGGGGCGTTGCCGGCCTGTGGCCCTGCCGCCGAGTGGGTGACGACATTATCGTCCATGTGGAGGACGAGAAACATTATCGCCTGCCCATGCTGCGCCAGCAGATCGCCAAGCGGGAAGGCCGGGCCAATATGTGCCTGGCCGACTTCATCAGCCCCAACGGCGACTGGATGGGCGGCTTTGCCGTCTCGATCCACGGCATCGAACCGCATCTGGCGCGATTCAAGAATGCGATCGACGATTATTCGGACATTCTTCTCAAGGCGCTGGCCGACCGCCTCGCCGAAGCCTTTGCCGAGCGGCTGCACCATTATGTCCGCACCGCGCTCTGGGGCTATGCGGAGGGCGAGCAGCTCACCAACGAAGCACTTATCAAAGAGCAGTATCGCGGCATCCGCCCTGCGCCCGGCTATCCCGCCTGCCCGGAACATAGCCTCAAGCCCATCCTGTTCGAGATGCTGGACGCCCATCACGCGACCGGCATCAGCCTGACGGAGAGTTTCGCGATGCTGCCCACAGCGGCGGTCAGCGGCTTCTATTTCGGCCATGCGCAGGCCGAATATTTCGGCGTCGCCCGCGTGGGCCGCGACCAGCTGGAGGATTATGCGCAGCGACGCGGCATCGATCTCGACACGGCGGAGCGCTATCTGCGGCCGAATCTGGATTGACGCGCCGCCGCTGAGCGCGGTGATATGCGGCAGCGGCCGCCAGGGGCCTTTGGGGACGAAAGATGAAGAACCGGAACGCCGCGCGTGCATGTCTGACGATCGCCATGACGATGCTGGCCGCTGGTCCGGTTCCTTCGGCGGCAGCGACTGCGCCATACGCTGCCGAGACGTCGACGGCTTCCTTCATCCCGTCTGATTTTAGCCCTCCGATGCTGGTGCGGACCGCCACGTTCAAGCTGGTCCCGCTCGGCCCGGCCTTGGTCAAAGTTGATTTCGACGCCTACATGTCGTCGATCGAGCATCTGCAGAAGACGTTCACGCGCAGCACCGACTGGCCCCATGCGGGCATTTCATCGGCTGACGCGATGCGCGACATGGAGGCCGAAGAGGCGCGGTTCAAGAAGCGCGAATCCTTCGCCTACGCCGTGCTGACTCCCGATGGCCGCCGTGAGCGTGGCTGCGTTTATGTCTATCCCGGCACGGTCGCGGGATATGACGCGGTGGCCAGGCTGTGGGTGACCAAGGCCGAATATGACGCCGGCTTCGACGCCGAACTATATGATTGGGTCGTGCAGTGGATAGGGAAGGACTGGCCCTTCGCGAAAGTCGCCTATCCCGGCCGCTCGATTCCTTGGGAAAGCTGGGACGCGATGGTCGCTGCGGCGCGCAAGGAATAACAGCGCCGGTCATGGGAAATGGCCGTCCGCTTCCTATCTGTGCCTCATGAAAATCTTCACCATAGGCTATGAGGGCACCACGCAAGCGGCCTTGATCGAAGCACTGCGCGAAGCGGGCGTGCGCCTGCTCGCGGATGTCCGCGCCGTGCCGCTGTCGCGTCGGCCGGGCTTTTCCAAGAACATCCTCGCCGCCGGCCTCAGGGAAGCAGGGATCGACTATGTCGGGTTGAAGGCGCTTGGCACGCCGGCCGAAGGACGCGAAGCCGCGCGCAAGGGCAATCACGCCCGGCTCGCCGAAATCTACGCGCGCCAGCTCGATCTCCCCGAAGCCATCGTGCAGGCGGAACAGCTCAAAGACATGGCGCGCGACACGCCCACCGCCTTGCTCTGCTTCGAGCGCGACCCCTCCGGCTGCCACCGCTCGCTGTTGCTGGACGCCGTTCTGCCCGAGGCGGAGCGGATCGACCTCTTTCCCGCCTAAGCCATTGGCGCGCCGCCTGTCCCATATCGGGTCAGCGGCGCATTAACCCTGTTCCCGCCTTGGTGGGCATGGCCCCAGCGCCTATCCTGCCGCCCATGCGCATCCTCTCGACCAGCCTCCTCGCCGCCGCCGCGATTGCTTCCGCCGCGTTGGCGCAAGGCACGCCAGCGCCCTTCACGCTGGCCGAATCCGGCCGCTCCTTCGCCACGCTACGCGACGCGCTGGCGGCGGTCGGCGACGGCAGCGGCACGATCCTCGTCGCGCCCGGCACCTACCGCCAATGCGCCGTGCAACAGGGCGGCGACGTGACGATCCGCGCCGCGACGTCCGGCACCGTCATCTTCGACGGCGTGCCGTGCGAAGGCAAGGCGGCGCTGGTGCTGCGCGGCCGCTCAAGCAGTGTCGACGGCATCATCTTCCAGAATATCCGCGTGCCAGACGGCAATGGCGCGGGCATCCGGCTGGAAAGCGGCAACCTGACCGTCGGCAACAGCCTGTTCCGCAACAGCGAGGAAGGCATATTGACCGGCGACTTCGATGGCGGTCAGGTGCGGATCGACAAGTCCACCTTCCGCAAGCTAGGCCGGTGCGACCGCGATCTCGACTGCGCGCACGGCGTCTATATCGGCCGTCTCACCAGCCTTTCCGTCACCAACAGCCGCTTCGACCAGGGCGACGGCGGCCATTATCTCAAGACCCGCACGGCGCGTGTGACCATCACCGGCAACAGCTTCGACGACAGCGGCGGCCATCTCACCAATTACATGATCGACCTCAGCAACGGCGCGAGCGGCGTTATTTCCGGTAACGAAATGGTGCAGGGCAAGGACAAGGATAACTGGTCCGCCTTCATCACCGTCGCGCCGGAAGGCCGCGAACATTCGAGCGCAGGCCTGGTGATCGAAGGCAACAAGGCCGGCTTCGTTCCGGGGTTGGAGCGCGGATCGACCTTCGTCGCCAACTTCACCGACGATCCGGTAAAGATCGGCGCGAACCAACTCGCTCCGTCGATGAAGGTGAAGGACCGCCGCTGACTCGGCCGCGCATTTGCGCTACCATGGCGCAATGCGCACCACCTATGACAGCGCGACCGTCCGCCTCTACCATCTGGGCGATGACGGCGGCGCGACCACCATCATGTACGGCCCCCTGAGCCAGGCCCTGCTCGCGGCGGAGCAGCAGCCCGCCCAAGTCCAGGAAGGCCTCTTCCTCGCCACCGACAATGACGTGGTCGCCTATCTGGATTTCGTCGAGGGCTGAAACTCACCCCTCAAACCCGAAGGGCTCGCGCGTCCGCCGATGATCGTCGGTCAGCATCTCGCGGCCGATGGGCGGCGCGGAGCGGGCCATGCACCGGGGGCGATGGCAGAGGCGACAGGTGACGCCGATCGGCGTCGGCTCCTCCTGCGCCTGTCCCTGCGTGTAGACCAGTCGGTGCGCATGTTCCGCCGAGCAGGCGAGCGCGATCGCGCGCTCCACCTTTGGCGCGCCCCATCCGCCGCCGCCCGCCGTCACCGTGCGCGCGATGGAGAAGAAGCGCTGCCCGTCGGGCAGCTCGAGCCACTGCGTCACCACTTCGCGCGGCCGCTCGAACACGCGATGCACCGACCAGAGCGGGCAGGAGCCGCCATGCCGCGCGAAGGGGAAACCCGCGCCATCCAGCCGCTTGCTCACATTCCCCGCCGGATCGACGCGCAGGAAGAAGAAGGGGACGCGCTCCTGACCCGGCTTCTGCAACGTGGTCAGCCGATGCGCCGTCTGTTCGAAGCTGGTGCCGAACTGCCGCGCCAACGCCTCCACATCGTATCGCTTCGCCTCCGCCGCCTTCGCAAAGGCGCCATAGGGCATCAGGATCGCCGCCGCGCCATGGCTTGCCAGCGCGCGCCGCGCCAGCCGCCGTCCGCTTTCGCTGGCGAACTGACCGTCTTTCAGCAGATTGTCGAATGTTGCTCGCATCTCCAGATAGGCAATCTGCAGCGCAAGCTGAAACTGCGAACTCGCTCCGTCCAGCCCGTCGTCCAGCAGCACGGCGTCGCGGTGCCGATCCAGCCGTCGCATCGACCCGGCCATGACGTCGCCGGGCAGCCGCCGCACCCGCAGCCCGTGCCGCGCACGCAGCCAGCCAGCCAGGCCGCCTTCCGCCTCCACCTCCGCCGCCAGCTTTTCCCCCGCATCGTCCAGCGCCGGGAAGCAGTTCCGCCGGGCGGCGAGGAAGCGGCGCGATTCTGCCACCGGATCGGCCGCTTCCTCCCGCGGCGCGTCGCCGGCATTCCGATCCGCCAGCGCCAGATGCTCTTCGCGATAGCTGGTGTAGAGCCGCGTCAGCGCTTCGGCGATGCCCGGATAGTTGACCGCCACGTCTCCGGTCGCCAGCGCCGGCAGGTCGATGTCGGCAAACATTGGATCGCGCAGCACCGCCTGCAGCCGCGCCGTCTGCTCCGCTCCGCCGTCGCCCGCCACCTCCGCCATGTCGAGCTTGTAGGTGCGGGCCAGGCGCAGCAGCATGTCGGCCGTCAACGGCCTCTGATTGCGTTCCAGCAGTGCGACATAGGAAGCTGAAATCTCAAGGTCAGCCGCCATGTCCGCCTGCGTCAGGCCAAGGTCGCGGCGCAACCGCCGCAGACGCGGACCCATATAGACGGGGCGGTCCCTGCTCATGACGACATCCTCCTGTGCATCTATTTACAACTTTACAGCATAAATCTGTAAAGATCGACAACTGAACCGCGATAGCCCTGCGCAAGCGCGATCTGGCTGTCTACTTCGCTGTCCATCCAACCACCCAAGGATGCAGACATGACCTATCACAGTGAAATCGCGGCGGCCGGCGACCGGATCGGCACCGAAGCCAACTGGGACGGCATCGCGGCCGAATCCGTCGCCCGCATGCGCCTTCAGAACCGGTTCCAGACCGGCCTCGACATCGCACGCTATACTGCGCAGATCATGCGCGCCGATATGGCTGCCTATGACGGCGATCCCGCAGCCTACACCCAGTCGCTCGGCTGCTGGCACGGCTTCATCGGCCAGCAGAAGATGATCAGCATCAAGAAGCATTTCGGCACGACCAAGGGGCGCTACCTCTATCTGTCGGGCTGGATGGTCGCCGCGCTGCGCAGCGAATTCGGGCCGCTCCCGGACCAGTCGATGCATGAAAAGACCAGCGTCGCCGCGCTGATCGAAGAACTCTACACCTTCCTGCGTCAGGCTGACGCGCGCGAACTGGGCATGTTGTTCCGCGAGCTGGATGCAGCGAAGGCGGCGGGCGACGCTGTCGCGACGCACCGGCTGCTGCACAAGATCGACGAATATGAAACCCATATCGTCCCAATCATCGCCGATATCGACGCGGGCTTCGGCAATGCGGAGGCGACCTACCTGCTCGCCAAGAAGTTCATCGAGGCGGGCGCCTGCTGCATCCAGATCGAGAACCAAGTGTCCGACGAAAAGCAGTGCGGGCATCAGGACGGCAAGGTCACCGTCCCGCATGAGGATTTCCTCGCGAAGATCCGGGCCGTCCGCTACGCCTTCCTGGAACTCGGCGTGGACGACGGCATCATCGTCGCGCGCACCGACAGCCTGGGCGCTGGCCTCACCAAGCAGATCGCCTACACCCGACAGGCCGGCGACATTGGCGACCTCTATAACGGCTTCCTAGACTGCGATCCCGTCGATCCCGCCGCGATCGGTCATGGCGACGTGCTCATCAGCCGCGACGGCCAGTTGCTGCGTCCCAAGCGCTTGCCCAGCAACCTCTACCAGTTCCGCGCCGGCACCGGCGAGGACCGCTGCGTCCTCGATTGCATCACCGCGCTTCAGAACGGCGCGGACCTGCTGTGGATCGAGACGGAAAAGCCGCATATCGGCCAGATCGGCGGCATGGTCAGCCGCATCCGGGAGGTCATTCCGAACGCCAAGCTGGTCTACAATAATTCGCCCAGCTTCAACTGGACGCTGAACTTCCGCCAACAGGTGTTCGACGCGTGGGAGAAGGAAGGCCGCGACCTCTCCGCCTATGATCGTGCGAAGCTGATGAGCGTCGATTATGACGGTACCGAGCTTGGCGTCGAAGCGGACGAGCGGATTCGCACCTTCCAGAAAGACGCGGCGCGCGAAGCGGGCATCTTCCACCATCTCATCACCCTGCCGACCTATCACACCGCCGCGCTCAGCACGGACAATCTGGCGAAGCGCTATTTCGGTGAGGAAGGGATGCTGGGCTATGTCAAACAGGTCCAGCGCGAGGAAATCCGGCAGGGCATCGCCTGCGTCAAGCACCAGAATATGGCCGGCTCCGACATCGGCGACGACCATAAGGATTATTTCGCGGGCGAAGCGGCACTGAAGGCCGGCGGCGCGCACAACACGATGAACCAGTTCGCAGCCTGACGCCGACGAACGGCTTCGCGGTGTGCGGACCGCGGAGCGCCCCGCCTCCCCGGCAGAAAGCCCGATGCCGCCGGGGAGGCGGGGCGCAAAAAGAATTTCGCGGCCGGCGAGCCGCGATCAGGGCCATCGCGTGGAGACTGCGACACTCGCCACGCGCTTGGGTGGAAGGACTTGACGGCTCGGCGGGACACTCGCCGGGCCGTTTTTTTTAATGGTCTATGCGATGCCCGCCCGTTGCCGCGCCGTCTGCTTCAATATGTCGAGCGGCATCGCGCCCAGCGTCAGCACCTCGTGGAACTTCTTGAGGTCGAAGGCCGCGCCCTGCTTCTTCTTCACCTCTTCGCGCAGGTCGTTCCACACCGTGTGCCCGATCTTATAGCTGCACGCCTGGCCCGGCCAGACGGTGTAACGGTCGATCTCGCCCTGGCTGCGGCCACGCGCGATGCCGGTGGTCGCGATCAGATAATCGGTCGCCTTTTCCCGGCTCCAGCGCTTGGCGTGCATGCCGCTGTCCACCACCAGACGCGTGGCGCGGAACAGCAGCGACTGGAGATAGCCGACCTGTCCGAGCGGATCGCCGTCGTACATTCCCATCTCGTCCGCCAGCTGTTCGGAATAGAGCGCCCAGCCTTCGGTATAGCCGCTAAAGCCGCCCCGCCGCCGGATCATCGGAATGGCATCGGATTCCAGCGCCACCGAAACCTGCAGGTGATGGCCCGGCACCGCTTCATGATGGGTCAGCGTTGCAAGTCCGAATTTCGGCCGGTCGAACGTGTCGCGCAGGTTGATGAAGTAGATGGCCGGCCGCGATCCGTCGAGCGAGGCGTTCTGATAATAGCCGCCCGGCGCGCCCGCCTGGATCGTGACCGGCACGCGGCGTACCTCCACAGGGGCCTTGGGCAATGTGCGGGCTGAGAAGGCTTCGGGCAGGCGTTTGCTCATCGCCACGATCTGGCGGTTGAGCTGCGCCAGCAGCGCCTCGCGCCCCGGATCGGTGTTTGGAAAGAGCTGGTCGGGCCGCTTGTTGAGTTCCACCAGCCGGTCCCCGACGCTGCCCTGCGTCATGCCCTGGCCTTTCAGGATCGTGTCGATCCGGGCGGAGATGCTCGCCACCTGGTCCAGCCCCATCCGGTGGATTTCGTCGCCGGTCAGCCGGGTCGTGGTCGCGGCTTCGGCGGCGGCGGCGTAGAAGGCTTCGCCGTCGGGCAGCCGCCACACGCCGGCGTCATGGCTGGCCTTCGCTCGTAGCTGCTGCACCAGCGCGCGCTGACGATCGACGGCGGGGAAGATCTTCTCCGCCACGATCCGCTCGGCCTGCGTGGCGCGTTCGGGCGGCAGGCCCGCGTCGGCCAGCTTCTTCGCGAAGGACGTGACCAGCACCGTCTGCCCCGCCGGCTGATCGCGCAGCGCCGCCTGCATCTTCATCGTTGTGTCGAGGATATAGTCCGGCGCGAAGACGCCCTTCCCCGCGTCCACCTGCTGCCGGGCGAGTTCCCCGTCCATCGCCGCCGGGAAGGCTTCCAGACGCGACAGGTAGGCGTCGGCGTCCGCCGCGTCCTTCACCCGATGCTGCGAATCGAGGAAGTCGGGCACCTCCCGATAGCTGCCGGTCAGCTGGGACAGGATATAGGGCGCATAGCGGCCAGCCGTCTCGCCATAGCCGAACTGCTCGCCGCCGATCGCCCGGTCGAACTGGTAGGCGACGACATCATAGTCGATCCGGCTCGCTTCGCTCAGCGTCGCGCGGTCGACGGCGGCGAGCTGCTTCGCCTGCGCCTTGGTGCGGGCAAGGTCGCGCGCCACGCCCGCCGCGCTGGTGTCGCTCAGCTTGCCGCGCAACGCCGCGCGCGGTCCGGTGTCTAGGCCCAGCCGCGTCGCGCTTTCGGGTGAATCCGCCAGCCGGTCGTAGAAGAACTGGTCCAGCATCGCGCGGAACCGGGCATCGGCGTCGCTTGCCTGGGCGAAGACATTGGGAGTAGCAGCGGCGATGGCGGACGCGCCACTGGTGACGAGAAACTGGCGTCGGTTCACGACTATGGCTCCATGATCATGGGAAAGGGGCGTCAAGCGCCGCCTGTGGATGCCCCTTTGTGCCGTGAAGACAGGGACTTGGCTAGACCCTGCCTGCGCTTTGCCCGATCGATAAGCCCAGCTTGTGAGCTTGATCGATCGTTGCGCCTGTATCGCTGCCGCCCCATCGGCTATGCCGCGCCCGCAAGGCACGGAGGACTGACGCATGACCTACACCCTCATCACCGCGAACCGGAACTACAGCAGCTGGTCGCTCCGCCCCTGGGTGCTGATGAAGGCGCTGGACATCCCGTTCGAGGACCGGATCGAACCCTTCACATCAGCCGCCAACTATGCCGCCTTCCGCAGCTTCTCGCCTACGGGGCAAGTGCCCGCGCTGGTGGACGGCGACCGCACCGTCTGGGATTCGCTCGGCATCACCCTCTATCTGGCGGACCGGCATCCCGGTGTGTGGCCGGCGGATGAGGTCGCGCGCGCCTTCGCCCAGTGCGCCGCCGCCGAAATGCACAGCGGCTTCACCACGCTGCGCAGCGACTGCACCATGAATGTCGGCGTCCGGGTCGAACCGCACATGCATTCGCCCGCGCTGGGCCGCGATATCGCGCGTCTGCGCGAGCTGTGGGAACAGGGGCTGGACCGGTTTGGCGGCCCCTTCCTGGCGGGGAAGGTCTTCACCGCGATCGACGCCTTCTACGCCCCCGTCGCCTTCCGCGTCCGCACCTACGGCCTCGACGTGGGGCCGGTGGGGCAAGCGTGGGTCGATCACATGCTCGATCATGCCGCCATGAAACAGTGGGAAGCAGAAGCGCTCGCTGAAACATGGCGGGAAGACAGCCATGAGGCGGAGATCGGCGCGGCGGGCCGGATCGTGGCGGACTATAGGGCGGTGTAACTTTCTTGCCTGGCCGATAGGAAAAACAGGGCAAATCGTTCGCCCGCCCTCTTTCCTGATTCTTCGAACGGGTCTAGGGGCTGATCCATCATGGTTAAGCCTCGCACCCTCTATGAGAAGATCTGGGACGCGCATGTCGTGGAGCGCCGCCCGGACGGAACCTGCCTCATCTATATCGACCGCCACCTCGTGCATGAGGTGACGAGTCCCCAAGCGTTCGAGGGACTTCGCATGGCGGGGCGCAAGGTGCGCCGGCCCGACCTGACGCTCGCGGTGCCGGATCACAACCTGCCCACCACCGCGCGGCGGGACGCTGCGGGCAATCGCATCCCCATTGCCGATCCCGAAAGCGCGCAGCAACTCGCCGCGCTGGAACGCAACGCGCCCGAATTCGGCGTCCGACTGATCGGTGACGCCGACCCCGAACAGGGCATTGTCCATGTGATCGGGCCGGAACAGGGCTTCACCCTGCCGGGCACCACCCTGGTCTGCGGCGACAGCCATACCAGCTCGCACGGCGCTCTGGGTGCGCTGGCCTTCGGCATCGGCACCAGCGAGGTGGAGCATGTGCTCGCGACGCAGACGCTGCTGCTCAAACAATCGAAGACGATGGAAGTCGTGGTCGAGGGCGAACTGGCGCCCGGCGTCACGCCCAAGGATGTGGCGCTCGCCATCTGCGGCCGCATCGGCACGGCGGGTGGCACCGGCCATGTCATGGAATATCGCGGCTCCGTATTCCGCGACATGTCGGTCGAAGGGCGGCTGACCGTCGCCAACATGTCGATCGAGGCGGGTGCCCGGTCCGGGCTGTTCGCGCCCGACGAGAAGACTTTCGCTTACCTCAAGGGTCGCCCGATGGCTCCCAAGGGCGCGGAGTGGGACGCGGCGGTCGCCTATTGGAAGACGCTGCACAGCGACGAAGGCGCGATCTTCGACAAGACCGTCGTCATCGACGCCGCCGATATCGTGCCCAGCGTCACCTGGGGCACCAGCCCCGAGGATGTCGTGCCGGTGACAGGCGTCGTTCCCGATCCGGAGAGCTTTGCCGATCCCTCCAAGCAGGCCGCCGCGCGTAAGTCGCTCGACTATATGGGTCTCACCGCCGGGCAGCGGATGCAGGATGTCGCCATCGAACATATCTTCATCGGCAGCTGCACCAACAGCCGGATCGAGGATCTGCGCGCCGCCGCCGCGCTGCTGAAGGGCCGCCACATCGCGCCGGGCGTCAAGCACGCCATGGTCGTCCCCGGCTCCGGCCTGGTGAAGGCTCAGGCGGAAGAGGAGGGGCTGGACCGCATCTTCCTCGACGCCGGTTTCGAATGGCGCGAGCCGGGCTGCTCCGCGTGCCTGGGCATGAACCCGGACAAGGTGCCGGCGGGCGAGCGTTGCGCATCGACCAGCAACCGCAATTTCATGGGCCGTCAAGGCCCCGGATCGCGCACCCATCTGGTGTCGCCCGCCATGGCCGCCGCCGCCGCCATCACCGGCCGGCTGACCGACGTGCGTGAATTGCTGTCATAATAAGGGAGGGGATCGCGATGAAAAAGATATTCTGGCTGCTGACATTGGGCGCGCTCGCCAGCGCGGCGATGGCCGCGACGCTCGGCCGTGCCGAAGACTCGCCGCAGGCGCAGGCGAAGAAGGCGCATTGATGGACAAGCTGACTGTCGTCGAAGGCGGGGCCTATCCGTTCGGGATGAAGAATGTCGATACCGACATCGTCATCCCCGCTCATTGGCTCAAGACCATCTCGCGATCGGGCCTGGGCAAGGGCGCGTTCGAAGTGCTGCGCAAGGAGCCGGGCAACGTCTTCGACGATCCGCGCTATGCCGGCAGCCCGATCCTGATCGCGGGCGACAATTTCGGCTGCGGCTCCAGCCGCGAACATGCCGCCTGGGCGCTTGCCGACCTCGGCATCAAGGTCGTGATCGCCCCCAGCTTTTCCGACATCTTCTCGGGCAACGCGTTCAAGAACGGCATCCTCACCGTGGTCCTGCCGCAGGAAGCAGTGGACCGGCTGCTGGAGGTCGCCAGGACCGATCCGATCCATGTCGATCTGGAAGCGCAGACCGTCACCACCCAGTTCCAGGACCGTTTCTCGTTCGATATCGACCCGTTCCGCAAGCATTGCCTGCTGGGCGGGCTGGACGAGATCGGCCTGACGCTGGGCGAAGTCGATGTGATCGACCGCTACGAAGCGCGACAGGCACAGGAACAGCCCTGGATCGTCCCCGCCGCCGTTGCGTAATGCGTCCGTAGTTCCTATCACAGGATAACGGCACCGCATCAGACAGGGCTCGACACGCATGACCACTTTTGACGATCGCGAAAAGGCGTTCGAAAATATGTTCGCCCACGATCAGGAAATGGAATTCCGCATCCAGGCGCGCCGCAACCGCCTGCTGGGCGAATGGGCCGCGGTGAAGATGGGCCTGACGCCCGAGGAAACCGACGCCTATGCCAAGGCTGTGGTGCAGGCCGATTTCGAGGAAGCGGGCGACGAGGATGTGATCCGCAAGCTGGTGGGTGACATGACCCAGGCCGGCATCGACATCGACGAAGCGGGCGTGCGCGCCGCGCTGGAAGAGCAGGCGGTGATCGCGCGCCGCATGTTCATCGAATAGGACGCATCCCATGCCGATGGCAGCAGACGACATAGCGGACATGATCCGCGCCGCCATTCCCGATGCGGAGGTTGAGATCACCGACCTTGCGGGCGACGGCGATCACTATGCCGCGCGCGTCGTGGCGGAAAGCTTTCGAGGGCTGAGCCGTGTCGCGCAGCAGCGCGCTGTCTATGCCGCGCTCGGCGGACGCATGGGGGGCGTGCTCCACGCCTTGCAACTGACCACCGCCGTTCCCAACTAACCGGCCACAGACATTTCCGCGTGGCCGGCAGGCGCGCCAGACAGATTGGACCAGAAACATGACCGACGCCGTGCAGCAGCGGATCGCCGACATCGTCAACGGCAATGATGTCGTGCTCTTCATGAAGGGCACCCCGCTTTTCCCGCAGTGCGGCTTTTCCAGCCGCGCCATCGCCATCCTCGACCATCTGGGCGTCGCCTATGACACGGTCGACGTGCTGCAGGACCAGGGCATCCGTCAGGGGATCAAGGCCTATTCCGACTGGCCGACCATCCCGCAGCTCTATGTGAAGGGCGAATTTGTCGGCGGCAGCGACATCATGATGGAAATGTACGAAGCCGGCGAACTGCAGCAGCTGATGACCGACCAGGGCGTCGCCGCCGCGAACTGATCGGCCATTGCGAGACAGGGAAGGGCGGTCCGGTTCGGGCCGCCTTTTTTGTGCCGCTGGAATGAAGAATCCTATTTTCTCGTCACCCCGGGCCTGACCCGGGGTCCGGCTTTTTCTTTAAGCGCTTGTATCGGCAAGGGAGCGGGATCCCGGATCAAGTCCGGGGTGACGGCTTATCTCTGTGGGTCAGTTGGAACTCTATCTCGAGATCCCCGATCTGCGACGCCCGCCACCGACCGATCCTCGCGCAATCTCACCACCACATCCGCCCGTGCCGGCGTCTCCGCCAGCATGTGTCGCGTAATCCGGTCATAATGCTGGATGAAGCGCGACAGTTGCGCCGCGTCCATTACGCCCGCACCATCGCCGCTCTGCCGCCGCAGCGCCGCTTCCTGCTCGCCGCGCCACCGTTCCACGACTGCGAAATCGGGCGCGGCCAGGAAGGCAAGCGCATCGATCCGTCCGAACAGCGCCTGATAATCCCCCGCAAGCGCCGCATTCGCATAAGCCCGCCAGCGCCCGTCCGCATCCTCCTCCGCCTCCAGCCGGTTGACGGGCGCGGCCAAATCCTCCTCCGCCTGCGGCCGCGCGCCGACGCACCAGCCTTCCAGGATCAACAGCCTCGTAGCCCCGGGCGCGCGCGGCCAATTGGCCTCCGTCACACGATCGTCCCTTGCCTTGTCGAAGCGAGGCAGGGGCGCCGGCTCGCCCCGCGTCAGCGCGTCGATCACCGCCAGCCCCAGCGCCACGTCATGCGTTCCGGGCACCCCGCGTGTGCGCAGCAGCGGATGCACCTCCGCCGCCAGCCGTTCGCGCTCAGCAAGGGGCAGGTAAAGATCGTCGATAGAGAGCAGCGCGCATGGCACCCCTCTGGCATCCATCCGCGCCTTGATCCCCTGGGCAACCGTCGATTTGCCGCTGCCCTGCGCCCCCGCGATGCCCAGCACCGCCAGCCTCGCGCCTGGCGCCACCAGCCGCCCCGCCAGCGCCACCACGGCCTCAAGCGCGGCCGATGTCGCCATGATCAGCGCGCCGCTACCAGCAGCTTGTCGATCTTGCGCCCGTCCATGTCGACGATCTCGAACCGCCATCCCTGGTCCTCGGCAAAATCGCCGACCTCGGGCAGGCGCTTGAGCAACCACAGCACATGGCCCGCCACCGTCGCATAGTCGCGATCCTCGGGCAGAGATATCTCGATCCGTTCGGCCAGCTGGTCGATCGGCATCTGGCCCGACACCAGCAGGCTGCCATCCTCCCGCTCGACCACATCCGGCTCGTCATAGGCGTCGCGGTCGGAGGCGAAGTGGCCGGCGATCGCGGACAGCAGGTCGGCGGGGGTCACGATCCCCTCGAAATGACCATATTCGTCATGCACCATCACCATCGGCACGTCGGATTTGCGCAGCACTTCCAGCGCGTCCATCGCATCCACCTGATCGGGCACGATCTCCGCCCGCCGCATCAGCGTGTCCATCACCAGCGGCTCGCCCCGGAACAGCGCCGTCATGATGTCGCGCGCCTGCACGATGCCGATAATGTCCTCGACCGACCCTCGGCCCACCGGCAGGCGGGTGTGCGGCGTGGCCAGCAACTTGGCGCGGATCGTCTCCTCGTCCGCGCCGATGTCGATCCAGTCCACGTCCATCCGCTGCGTCATCACCTCGCGCACCGGCCGGTCGGCCAGCCGCACGACGCCCGATATGATCGCCCGCTCGCTTTCCTCGATCACGCCCGATCGGCTGGCTTCCGCCACGATCAGGTGCAATTCCTCGGCCGTCACATGGCTTTCCGATTCTCGCGCCAGCCCCAGCGCCTTGAAGATGAGGCTGCTCGACGCGTCCAGTACCCACACGATGGGGGCAGTGACCTTGGCAAGGCCCATCATGGGCCGGGCGACGACCAGAGCGATCGGCTCGGGCGCGCGCAACGCGAACTGCTTGGGGACAAGCTCGCCGACGATCAGCGAGGCATAGGTAGTGAGGCCGATGACCACCGCAAACCCGATATTTTCCGCCAAATTCGGCGCGACGCCCAGTGCCGCGATCCGCTCGCCCACCGGCCCGCCCAGGCTCGCGCCCGAATAGGCGCCCGTGCCGATGCCGATCAGGGTGATGCCGATCTGGACGGTGGACAGGAATTTGCCGGGGTCCGCCGCCAGCGACAGCGCCGCACCCGCGCCCTTGCGTCCCGCCTTCTCCAGAGCCTGCAATCGTGGTCGCCGCGCTGATACCACGGCGAGCTCCGACATGGCGAACACGCCGTTCAGCGCCACCAGCACGAGGATGATGAGCAGGTCACCCCACGGAAAGGGCGTCAGGGGGGAAGGGGGGATCGTGGCCATGGCGGTCAGCGACTCGCTATAACCGCTATTCTTTCAATTTCACAACATCGCCATCAGCAAGAGTTCAGTTCGGGGGTGGAACAAAGCCGCTCGCTCGGCCTTTTTGACGGCAGCGCGATAACAAGGGACACGCATCATGAAGATTTCTCATCGCATCATCGGCGCGGCTGGCCTGGCCGCCATGCTTGCCACCACCGCCGCCTGCACCACCGATCCCAACACGGGCGAGCGACGCGTGTCGAAGGCGGCGATCGGCGGCATCGGCGGCGCGCTGGGCGGCTATCTGCTCGGCGATCTGGTTGGCGGCCGGCGCGACCGGACCGAAAAGATCCTGGGCGCGGGCATCGGCGCGGTCGCTGGCGCTGGCATCGGCGCCTATATGGACGCGCAGGAACGCAAGCTGCGGGAGGAAACCGCCGGCACCGGCGTGGACGTGATCCGCGACGGTGACAACCTCCTCCTGCGCATGCCCTCCGGCATCACCTTCGCCTATGACAAGGCGGACGTGCAGCCGCAGTTCCAGCCGACGCTGAACGACGTCGCGTCGGTCCTGTCGCAATATCCCAAGACCTATATCGACGTCTATGGCCACACCGACAGCGACGGGTCGGACGCCTACAACCAGACGCTGTCCGAACGGCGCGCTCAGTCGGTTGCCGACTATCTGGTGGGCAAGGGTGTTCAGTCCGCCCGCATCGCGACGCGCGGCTTTGGCGAGACCCAGCCGATCGCGTCCAACGCGACGGAGGAAGGCAAGGCCGCCAACCGCCGCGTCGAAATCAAGATCGCGCCCGTCACCGAAGGCGACGTGCGCGGCTGAAGGGCATCGAGGGGCGGGCCGGTGCGGCTCGCCCCGCTTCTATCAAAAGCTCGCCTTGATCCCGTCGATCACGAACTGCGCGGCTAGCGCCGCCAGCAGCACGCCCAGCAACCGCGTGATGACCGCCTCGATCTTAGCGCCCAGCAGCGCCATGATCGGTCCGGCCGCCAGCAGGGATCCCAGCATCAGCACCAGCGTCAGCATCACCGCGCCCAGCACCGCGCCGCGTTCGGCAAAGCCGTCGGCGCGCGACATCAGCAGCATGACGGTCGCGATCGATCCCGGCCCCGCGATCATCGGCATCGCCATGGGGAAGACGGAGACATCCTCCACCTCGGGCGTCTCGGCGATCTTCTGAGCGCGGTCCTCGCGCCGCTGCGTCCGCTTCTCGAACACCATGTCCATCGCGATGATGAACAGCATCACGCCGCCCGCGATGCGGAAACTGTCGAGCTGGATGCCTAGCACGCCCAGCAGCTGTTTCCCCCACAGCGCGAAGATCAGCAGGATCGCCGTCGCGATGCCGACCGCTCGGATCGCCATCGCACGCCGCTGCGCCTGGCTCGCCCCGGTCGTCAGACTGGCGTAGATGGGCGCGCAGCCGGGCGGATCGATCACCACGAACAGGGTGACGAAGGCGGACAGGAACAGCGCCATCATGACGCCGCAACCTTGTCGTCGATCACGGTTTCATAAGCCTCGCCGGTCCACATCTTCACCGTCACGCGCCGGCTGTTGTCCGCCGCGACATCGGCCGACCAGACAAGGCTCTCGTCAGGTGGGGGCGGCATGTCGCCGGGCTTGGTTCCAGGCGGCGGCGGGGGAGGGGGCGTGCCGCGCTTGCAGGTCGCGACCTTGCCGGTCAGGAAATCGGGGACGGGCCGCGCGGCGCTCAGCGTGTCGCCATGGTCCAGCACCCATTTCCACGCGCCCTTCCTGTCGCGCCGCCAGATGGTGGTGAAATAGCCGACCGACCCGTCCGGCCGCTTCCAGTTGCCCGTACTCGCCGCCAGGCTGCCGCCGCACGACACATAGACGATGGAGGGCGACCATGTGACCGAAGCCGGCGGATCGGCTTTCTTCTTCAGCCAATCGCGCGCCACCACCTTCTGCGGCACGAACATCACCGCGTCGTCCGCCGCCGTCTCCCGAAAGGCGGTCCATTGCCCCTTCTGCTGCGCCAGCCGGTTGAAGGCGATCTCCGCCGCGATCACGCTGCTGGGATCGGGCGAGAAGCGCAGCGGCGGCTTGGCCGCGACCAGCGCTACCGCTCCGACCGCCAGCAGGGCAAGTCGGGCGCGGGTCACAGCCCCTCCGGCTTGGCAAGGCCCGCCCGCGCATGCGCCGCGACCAGCGTATTGCGCAGCAGCACCGCGATGGTCATCGGACCCACCCCGCCAGGAACGGGCGTGATCGCGCGGACATGGGCCAGCGCCTCGGCCGTGGCGACGTCGCCCACGATCCGGCTCTTCGTCGCATCGTCGGGATCCGCCACGCGGTTGATGCCGACGTCGATCACCGTCGCGCCCGGCTTGATCCATTCGCCCCGCACCATCTCCGCCCGGCCGACCGCCGCCACGACGATATCCGCGCGGTGGACCACACTGGCGAGGTCATGGGTGCGGCTGTGCGCGATCGTGACGGTGGCATTTTCCGCCAGCAGCAGCTGCGCCATCGGCTTGCCCACGATGTTGGACCGGCCGACGACCACCGCTTCCTTGCCGCTCAAGTCCCCCAGCTCGTCCTTCAACAGCATGATGCACCCCATCGGCGTGCAGGGGACCAGCGCTTCCTGCCCCGTCGCCAGCCGGCCGGCGTTCACCACATGGAACCCGTCGACATCCTTGGCGGGGTCGATCGCGCCGATCACCGCCGCCTCGTCGATATGCCGGGGCAGCGGCAACTGAACCAGGATGCCGTCCACCCGTTCGTCCTGGTTCAGTTCCTCGATCAGGTCGAGCAGGTCGTCCTCACCGATGCTGTCGGGCCGCTTGAACTCGAAGCTCTCCATGCCGACCGCAACGGTCATCTTGCCCTTGGAGCGGACATAGACGCTGCTCGCCGGGTCTTCGCCCACCAGCACGACCGCCAGGCCGGGCTTGCGGCCCGTCTGCTCGACGAAGGCGGAAACGCCCTCGGCCACCTTGTCGCGCAGCCCGGCCGCGAACGCCTTGCCGTCGATGATCTTGCCGATGGTCATGTCATGTCTACCCAGGTCTGGAGGAGTGGCGAGAGACGCGCTGCATCGCGGGCCGCGCCCGCGATCCGCAACCGCTTTAGCCGGTTGGTGTCGCCCGATTCCAGCGAAATCGCCCCCTTGGGCCAATCCAGCGCGCCAGCCAGAAGGGCGATGAGCGCGGCGTTGGCCTTGCCCTTTTCCGGCACCGCGCGGACGCGGGCGGCCAGCCAGCATGCGCCCGCCTCGTCGGTCCAGTGGCCGCCCAGGCTCTCGCGCGCCGATCCGGGCGTCAGGCGGATGCCGACCAGCATGTCGTTCCCGGCGATGCGCCAGGCGGTCACATCAGGAACAGCGGCGGCAGGATCGCGCGGCGGATGATGAGGATGCCGATCAGCACGACCATGGGCGACAGGTCCAGCGCGCCCAGGTCCGGCATGATGCGGCGGATCGGCGCATAGATGGGCGCGGTGATCCGGTCGAGCGCCGTCCACACCGCGCGGACGAAATCGTTGGACAGGTTGACGACGTTGAAGCCCACCAGCCAGCTCATGATCCCGTGCGCGATGATGATCCACAGCAGGACGGTCAGCAGGATGTCGATAATCTGGTACAGCGCGTAGGCCACGGCGATCTCCGATAAGCACGTCGTGCCGCTCTAGCCGAGGCCGCCCCCCCGCCACAAGCGTTGAGCGCCGCTTCTTCCACCAGCGACATGGAAAATCGGCGAGCGGGGATGGCGCTGGCGGATGCGGAGACTATAGCAGGGGCCATGCACTTCCGGGACGCCTCCGCCGCCGACGCGCCGCTCGTTGCCGCCATGCATGTCGAAAGCTGGCGGCGCGCCTATGCCCACATCCTTGACCCTGCCTGGCTCGGCGGCCCGATCGAGGCGGAACGGCTTGCGCTCTGGACCGCGCGGCTGACCTCGCCGAGGCCGGATCGCCGGGTCATCCTAGCGGAACGGGACGGCGCGCCCCTAGGCTTCGTCTGCGTGGCCGGCGGCGACGATCCGCGCTGGGGTACGCTGGTCGACAATCTCCACGCTTTGCCCGCAGCGCGCGGCACCGGGATCGGCTCGGCGCTGCTGGCGCTCGCCGCGCAATGGGCGCTGGACGGATGGCCGGGCGCGGGCGTCTATCTCTGGTGCTACGCCGAAAACCACGCGGCGCGCGGCTTCTACGCGCATCGCGGCGGCGTGGAGGTGGAGGATGTCGAGAAAGCCGGACCGGACGGGCGGGCCTATCCCGAAAAGCGCATCCATTGGGCTGATCCGGCCGCGCTGCTGCGCTGATCCGACCGGCAGCCTTTATTTCCGCACCAACGTCCCCGCGCCGCGATCGGTGAAGATTTCCAGCAGCATGGCGTGCGGCACCCGCCCGTCCAGGATGACGGCGGCGTCCACGCCGCCTTCCACCGCGCGCACGCAGGTTTCCAGCTTCGGGATCATGCCACCGCTGATCGTGCCGTCCGCTTCCAGTTCATGGATGCCCGCGGGGTCCAGGTCGGTCATCAGCTGCCCCTGCTTGTCCAGCACGCCGGCCACGTCGGTCAGCAGGAAGAATCGAGAAGCCTTCAGCTCCGCCGCGATCGCGCCGGCCATGGTATCGGCGTTCACATTATAGGTATGGCCGTCCGCGCCGATGCCCACCGGAGCCACCACCGGGATGATCCCGCTCTGCGTCAGCGTGTCGAGGATGGACCGGTCGACCGAAACGGGATCGCCCACGAAGCCCAGATCGACATTGCGCTCGATCCCGCTGTTGGGATCGGCCTCGCGCTTGCCCAGCACCTTCTCGCAGAGGACGAGTCCCCCATCCTTGCCGGAGATGCCGACCGCCCGGCCGCCCGCGCCCGCGATCCAGCCGACGATTTCCTTGTTGATCGATCCCGCCAGCACCATCTCCGCGATCTTCGCGGTTTCGGCGTCGGTCACGCGCAGGCCGCCCACGAACTGCGATTCGACGCCCAGTTTCTTGAGCATCGCGCCGATCTGCGGCCCACCGCCATGGACGACCACGACATTGATGCCCACTGCCTTCATCAGCACGACATCCTCGGCAAAGTCGCGCGCCGCTTCCGGGTCGCCCATCGCATGGCCGCCATATTTGACGACGAAGGTCTTGCCCGCATAGCGCTGCATATAGGGCAGGGCCTCGACCAGGACTTCGGCCTTGGCGAGGAGCGCGGGATCGGGGGCGTGCTTGCTGATCATGCGCGCGCGATAGGACCATATGGGCATGGCCGCAAGGTTGACGCGGACCCCATTAGAGACGGAATTGGCATCGACAGCGATGACTTTCCGCGCCTGTAACACGCAAATTCGCGGTTTCGGCCGCATATGGCTTTCAACAGCCATGGCATAAAATGTTATTTTTAAAGAGAAAAATATCGTTAGTTAGCTATCTAATGATATGTGGGGCCGTTTGGCTGTCTACTTCGTTGTCTCTTTAAACGGCCTGCGCATCTAGCCGCCTGCCCAACGCCACCAGCAGGTAAATGACCGGCGGCACGAGCAGCGCCGACAGCACAACCTTCGCCAGCATCTGCCCCAACAGCAATTCGCCGATCGGGAATACCCCGTAAAAGGCGATGCTGACGAACAGCAGCGTATCGACGATCTGCGACAGGATGCTGGCCAGCGCTGCCCGGAACCACAGCAGCCGCCCGCCTTCGCGCCCCTTGAGCGCAGCGAACAGCGTGACGTTCAGCGTCTGGGAAATGCCGTAGGCGATGATCCCGCCCAGCCAGATGCGCGGCGTGCCTCCCATCATCATGGCAAAGGCTTCCGCGCGCTTCGGGTCCATGTCGCCTGCGGGTGGGGCGGCCAGCACGATAATCGACAGCAGGATCGATGCGATCAGCGGCAGGAATCCGATCTGCACCAGGCGATTGGCGACCGCGCGCCCATGCAATTCCGCCACCGCGCTGGAAATCGTGACCAGCAGCAGGAAGGCGAAGATGCCTGCCTCCACCGCAAGCGGCCCGAGCCCGACTATCGGGCCGATCCCGGACAAGGGGCCAAGCGCGACCTGCTTGTTGCCCAGCACGCCCGCGATGCAGACCATGCCGCCATAGAAAATCGAGAAGAAGAAGAGCGAGCGGCTGATGGGCGCGGGCGTCGAAGTCATCGCCGGGCCTTATCGGGATTTGTCCGACGGGGGAAGGGGCGGACTGCCGCTCACCTCTCCTGCGTGGCCGTCGGGCGGAGGAAGGGCAGCATATGCGCGACATAGTCGCCCTTGCCCAGCACCACGCCCTGTGCGCGCAGGATGGCGTAGGCAATCATCACATGGAAATAGAATTGGGCCAGCACCCAGTCGCGCACATATTGATCGGCGGTGAAGTCGAACGTCATGCCGATGGGCAACGCATGCGCGATCGGCCGCTGCGGATCGCCGTCGCCCGGCTCGAACCCGTCCAGCAGCGCCAGCGTCTGCGCGATCCGCGCCTGCGCGTCCGCCAGCGTGCCGGGCTGCTCGCCGGCATTGCGGCCTTCGTTCAGCAGGTCGGTCAGCGACGCGGGAAAATCCTCGCCCTTCAGCCGATGCATCCCCTCGCGCGCCTGGACGCAGGCGAAGCGGACCTGCGTCGCCAGCGGGAACATGTCGGGCGCCAGGCGGGCGGCGGACAGCGCGTCGCCATCGATGCCCTCCTGCGCTCCCGCCTTGTCGAGCCAGCCGGACAGGGTGCGCAACATCGGTGCGCAGGTGGAGACGAGCAGTGTTTCAGGCGTCATGGCCGCCCCGCAACGATGCCCGCAGAATCAACCCGATGCCGCCGGCGACGCGTGTCGCTCATTCGCTCTTGGGGGCGGCCGGACCGCCAGCGGGCGCGGCGTTGGCGGCCGCGGTGCCGTTGACGCTTTCGGCCGCGTTGGTCGAATTGCCAGCGGCTTCCTCGGCGCTCGCGCTCGCATCGGCCGGAGCGGCGTCGGCGGCGGGCAGCGGCAGGTTGGAACCCTGGGTGTTGAGCCAGGCGATCAGGTTGGCGCGGTCGGCCGGATTACCCAGACCAGCGAAGGTCATCTTGGTGCCGGGCGCGAATTCGCGCGGACTGGTCAGCCAGTGATCCAGATTCTCGAAGGTCCAGGCGCCGCCCTTGCTCTTGAGCGCGTCGGAGAAGGCGAAGCCGCCCTTGCCCTGGCCGATCGGCTCGCCGACCGTGGCGTACAGATTCGGGCCGATGCCGTTCGCGCCGCCCTGGTTCACGGTATGGCATGCGGCGCACTTGGCGAAGACCTTCTCGCCCGCCGCGACATCGGCGCTGGCCAGCAGCGTGTTGAGGCCCGGGCCGCTCGCAGCCCCTGCGCCTTCGGCTTCCACGCCTTCGATCGTATAGCCCATCTTTTCGGGCCGATGTCCGTCGAAATATTTGGAACTGACGATCCCACCGCCCAGGGCGATGATCCCCGCAAACAAAGCCCAGCCCGCCACGGTATTGAAACGATCGCCCATCTCGATTGACTTCCCTTACCTTTTCGTCGGCGGCTGTCAGTCGTGCCCCCTCTTGCCGGTTGCCATAATGGCGGACACGCGAGCGCGCAAGCCGCGTTGCGCCCTTTGCGTTCAGCCTTGCTTGCGCTGGCCCGGCGGAAACCTTAAGCGCACCGGCGCCCATGGAAAATTATCCCGCTCCCGCCCGCGCCATCGTCGCGGACCTCGCTGCAAAGGCCGCTGCCGATCCGTCGCGCGCCGTCGCCTATCAGGGCGCGCCCGGTGCCAATTCGCATCTGGCCGCGCTCGGCTATGCGCCCGATTGCGTGCCGCTGCCCTGCTTCGCGTTCGAGGATGCGATCGACGCCGTGCGGACGGGGCAGGCGGCGCGCGCCATCATCCCGATCGAAAACAGCCTGCACGGGCGCGTGGCGGACATGCATTTCCTGCTGCCCGAATCGGGTCTCAGAATCGTCGACGAATATTTCCTGCGCATCCGCCATTGCCTGATGGCTCCGGACACGACGCCTGTGAAGAGCGCCATCAGCCACCCGCAAGCGCTGGGCCAGTGCCGCCATTATCTGCGTGAGCGCGGCATTCAGCCTGTCGCCTATGCCGACACGGCGGGCGCCGCGGCGCTGGTCGCGGAAACGCGCATTGCTGGCGAAGGGGCGATCGCGCCCTACCTCGCCGCCGAACTGTACGGGCTGCGTCTCGTCGCGGAGAATATCGAGGACAGCGACGACAATATGACGCGCTTCCTGGTGCTGGCGCGCGAGCCCAGGATGCCACAGGCGAACGTTGGCCCGGTTATGACCACCTTCCTGTTCGAGGTGAAGAATATTCCCGCCGCCCTCTACAAGGCGATGGGCGGTTTCGCGACGAATGGCGTCAATATGACCAAGCTGGAAAGCTACCAGCGCGGCGCGAGCTTTGCGGCAACGGAATTCTTCTGCGATATCGAAGGGATGCCGGGTGATCCGGCGGTCGATCGCGCCCTGGCAGAGCTGGAATTTCACACCAAATGGGTTCGTCAGCTCGGCAGCTACCGACAGGCCCGTCCGCGCACTTGAGCGTGACGCGTCGCGGCGGCCGGGCTATAGAATGACGATGGTCGCCGCCATCCTCCTGTCTGCCCTTACCATGAGCGTCATCGTCGGCGTGCGCTATCTGCTGGCGAGCGGCGGCTTCGCGTTGGCGACCCGGATCCGGCAGCCGGGCCTCTATCGCGGTCTTGAGCGGCAAATGGGGCGGGAGGTTGCCTGGTCTTTGCTCTCCGCGCTGATCTACGGCGTTCCGGCGGGCGTGGTGGCCTGGGGCTGGCAGGCGCGGGGATGGACCCGCATTTACACGCAGGTGAGCGACTATCCGCTCTGGTGGCTGCCCGTCTCCGTCCTGCTTTATCTTTTGGCACACGACACCTGGTTCTACTGGACGCATCGCTGGATGCACCGGCCCCGCCTGTTCCGCATCGCCCACGCCGTCCACCACGCCAGCCGCCCGCCCACTGCCTGGGCGGCGATGAGCTTCCATCCCTGGGAGGCGCTGACCGGCGCGGTGGTCATCCCGGCGCTCGTCTTCCTCATCCCCATCCATGTCGGCGCGCTTGGAATGGTGCTGACGATCATGACGGTCATGGGCGTCAGCAATCATATGGGGTGGGAGATGTTTCCGCGCTGGCTGGTGCGCGGGCCGATCGGCGGCTGGCTCATCACCGCCAGCCATCATCAGCGGCATCATGACCAGTATCGCTGCAATTACGGCCTCTACTTCCGGGTCTGGGATCGGCTATGCGGCACCGACCGGGGACTGGGGAATTTTGAAGGGGTGAAGGCATGAAGGCGGGCAGGGCGGCGCTGATCGCGGCGATGATGGCGTTGACCGGGGCCGCCCCCATCGATCTGCCGCAGCCGCTCAGCATGGACCTGCTCGGCCTCCGGTCGGAACGGGGCAAGGTGCTGGTTTGCGTCACCCGCCGGCCCGATCATTTTCCCGACTGCCGCGCGGATCCCGACCGGCGCTATTTTTCCGTGCCGGCCAAGGCGGGAGACATCGGCCTCGGATCCCTTACGCCGGGTAAATACGCGATCGCGATCATCCATGATGAAAATGGCAACGGCCGACTCGACACCTTTGCCGGTATCCCGCGCGAAGGTGTCGGCTTCTCGCGCAACCCGGTCCTGCGCTTCGGCGCGCCCAGCTTCAAGGCGGCCAGTTTCTCCGTCGCAGGGTCGGCCGTGGAACAGGATGTGCGGCTCAAATATTTCCTCTGACGGGTCGGGCGATCCGACGGACCCTTCCCTTGCGCCCATGGGGTGACGCGCCCCATATTGCGGTCTATGGGCGGGCGAACCCGCATGAACGGCAGGAGATTGAAGCGTGGCGACCCTTGGACTGAGCGACACCGAAAAGGCGGCGGTGGAGGCGTTTCGTCGCGATGTGGTGGATCCGTCGCGCACCAGTCTGGTGATCGTCGATTTCTGGGCGGAATGGTGTGGCCCCTGCAAGCAGCTTGCCCCGGTGATCGAGAAGGTGTGCGCCGAATATGCGCCCAAGGGCGTCAAGCTGGTCAAGGTCAATGTCGACGAAAGCGGCTTCATCGCAAGCCAGTTCCGTGTCCAGTCCATCCCGACCGTCTATGCCGTCTTTCAGGGCCAGCCCGTCGCGGACCTGAGCCAGGCACGCACCGAAGGGCAGCTCAAACAGTATCTTGATCAGATCCTTGCCCAGCTTCCGATCCAGTCGGACGAAAAGGCGCTGGCGGAGGAGGTCGCCCCGCTGATCACTATGGGCGAGGATCTGCTGGCCGGGGGTGAGGCGGATCGCGCGCTGTCCGTCTTCTCGCAGATTGCGGACATGGACCCCGACAATGCCGAAGTCGTGTCGGGACAGGCACGCGCGCTGGTCGCGCTGGGCCAACTGGACGCAGCCGAAGCCGTGCTTGCGGCGCTACCAATGGATGCCGCGAAACATGCGTCGGTCGATCAGGCGCGTGCCGCCATCGCGCTCGCCCGCGATGCAAAGCCCGTGGCCGACCTGTCGGGCATAGAGGCGAAGGTCGCCGCCGATCCCGACGATCATGACGCGCGGTTCGAACTGGCTGGCGGCCTGATGGCCAATGGCGACCGCGACGGGGCGGCCGACGCGCTGCTGGAGATCGTCCGACGAGACCGTGAATGGAAGGACGGCGCGGCCAAGGCGCAGTTGCTCAAAATTTTCGAGGCGGTCGGGCTGGAAGACCCATGGGTCGCCGGGCAGCGTCGCAAGCTGTCGCAAATCCTCTTCTCGTAACCGCGATGCCGCTGGCGCGCGTCTCGATCTTCCCCTTGTCCGGCGCGCTGCTGCTGCCGGGCATGGAACTGCCGTTGCACATCTTCGAGCCGCGATACCGGGCGCTCATCCATGATGCGATGGCGCGCGACCGCCGGATCGGCATGATCCAGCCGCGCGGGGCAGGGGCCGTGCCGCCCTTGTTCGACATGGGGTGCCTGGGCCATGTCAGCCATATCGAAGCGCTGGAGGATGGACGCTTCAACATCATCCTGACCGGCCTTGCCCGCTTCCGCGTGGTGCGGGAACTGGCTGTCTCCACCCAGTTCCGCCAGGTCGAGGCGGAGGTGGAGCAGGCGCCGCAGGACGACGACATACTCGCGGCCGTGGAGCGGGCCGCGCTGGAACAGGAATCGCGCCGCTTCGCCGATTCGCTCGGCTATGTCGTCGACTGGACGGCGGTGTCGCGGCTCGATGATCTGGCGCTGGTCAACGGCATCGCGCAGATCGCGCCCTTCGATCCCGCCGCCAAGCAGACGCTGCTGGAGGCCGACACGCTGTCCGAACGGGCGGATCGCATCATTCAGTTGATGCAGATCGTCGGCCGGATAGAGCGGGACGGCGGCGCGACCATGCAATGAACGTCGCGCCGCCCGTCGATCCCTGGCTGCTCGAAAAACTGGTGTGTCCGCTCACTCGCACGCCCTTGCGCTGGGACGCGGAGCGTCAGGCACTGGTTTCCGATGCGGCTGGTCTCGCCTTTCCGGTGCGGGACGGCGTGCCGGTGCTGCTGGCGCGTGAGGCTGTCCCGCTCTGACCTCTATTTGAACGCGGCGATGCACTCCACCTCCAGCGGAGCACCGAGCGCCAGCCCGGTCGTGCCGAAGGCGCTGCGCGCCGGCAGGCGCTTGCCCTCGAAGTAAGGGACATAGGCGGCGTTGAAGCGCGGCCAGTCCGCCATGTCATTCAGCATCACCGTGCATTTGACGACATGCTCGAAGCCCACGCCGTTGTCCTTCAATATCCGGCCGATCGAATCCATCGCGTTGCGCACGGCTGCGTCAAACCCCTCCTTGTGCCTGTCCATGCCGGCGGGCACCTGTCCGATCTGGCCCGACATGTAGAGGATGTCGCCCACCCGCACGGCGGGGGAGAAAGGCGGTTTCGCCGGCATCGCCTGCGGTGCGGGTGCAGGCTGCGCGGCAAGCGGCCCGGCGGCCAGCAGCAGGGCGGAGGCGATCAAGCGCTTCATAACTCTCTCCCAAAAAAGTCAGGCCCGCGGCAGGGCAGCGATCTTCTCGAATCGGCACCGAGCCGGCAGCATCATCGTTCGTTTGCTGATGGTCCGGGCTAACGTCATGACCTCGCTTTCCCAAGAAAAAGGGCCGGTCCTTAACCGGACCGGCCCTTTCATGTCCCGATGGTCAGAACTTGATTGTGGCGCGCGCGTAATAATAGCCGCCGTTGGTGCCATAGGCGCCGTGCCCGTAGGGCGCGTTGATCGTGCCCGAATTGTTGATGTAGGGCGACGATCCGTTGGTCGGCCAGGTCGCCGGATTATAATTGGCGACCAGCGGCGGGATTTCCGGCTTCTTGTCGAACAGGTTGTTCGCGCCGATCGCGATGTTGGCGAAATCGGTGATGTCATAGTCGAGTTCGAGATCGACGATCGCCGCCGGCTTCACTTCGGCATTGTAATAAGATTGGCCGTTCGACAGCAGGATCGGAGCGGGCAGCCCTGATCCGGGGCCTTGGCAGCCGGCAGAGCAGGCGGCGTTCGGCTGCGAATATTGGAAGACGCTGCTGTAATAGTTGACGCGGGCATTGGCGCCGAACCGCCCGCTGGTGAAGGTCGCGTTGAAATTGCCCTTGAATTTGGGGCTGGCCGCCTCGATCGTCTGTTCGGACGTCGGGCTGAACAGTGTTCCCAGCTTGTTCTTCGTGACCTTGGTGACGTTGTAGTTGGCGCCGACCGTCAGGTCGAGCTTGCCGAAGTCGAGCTGGACCGGATAGCGCGCGGCAAATTCAATCCCCTTCGTCACCGTATCGATGCCGTTGGTGAAGGTCTGAATGCCGAGCGCGCCGTTGCTGAGCACGGTCGGGTCGAGGGCCTTGCCGCTCGCCGCGATCGCCGCGCGTACCAGATCATAAGGCGTAAGGCCATTGATCAGCGGCGTCAGGACACGCGTGGGCGGCGTCGTCAGCGAGTTGAAGCGCTGTCCGGTAATGGTGCCTGAAGACACGATCCGGTCCTTGATCTTGATATAGTAGCCGTCGAGCGTGATCGCCAGCTTGGGCACCGGGCGGAACACGAGGCCGGCGGACAGATTGACCGACTTTTCCGGGCCGAGCGCGCCGAAGCCAGCGCTCGCCGAACCGGGCGAACTGGGCGCGAGTTGCAGGGTCGCAGAGGTCGGCCCGACGTTGGTCGACGAATAGCCCGATTCCTGGAGCGACGGCGCGCGGAAGCCGGTGCTGGCCGTGGCGCGGAGCGCGAACGCGTCGGAGAAATCGTAACGCGTCGTGAGCTTGCCGATCTGCGTATCGCCGAAGTCGCTATAATCCTCGTAGCGGCCGGCCAGATCGACCGTCCATTCCGGGACGGGGTTGAAGGCGACATCGACATAGATCGACTTGGCGTTGCGCCGCGTTGTGCCGGCGTCGCTGGCGGCGTAGCCGGGGAAGGATTGACCGCCCTCGATATAGAGCGAAAGCGGATCGCCCTGACCGATCTCATAGCTTTCCCGGCGATATTCGACACCGAACGCCAGGGTCAGCGGATCGTCGAAGCCGACGTCGAACTCCTTCCGGATGTCCAGCGTGCCCACATATTGGTTGAACTGGAACTTACCGTCGTAGAAGTCGCTGGGCGACTGGCCCGTGTTGACGAACAACGAGGCGTTGACCGAATGGGTCGTATAGACCTTCGCCACGTCCTCCGAATAGCTGGCGGCCAGATCCCAGTTCCATCCGTCGCCAAGCTCGCCCTTCAGCCCGCCGGTGAAGGAAAATTCATTCTGTTTCACCTCGATATGCGGGATCAAACCGGTCTGGCGGGAAGTGCCGAAACAATTTGTTGGATCGGTGGTGGTCGCGACCCAGACACCCTGCGCGTTCTGCGTGCGGCAAAGACGGGTCGGGTGGCGATAGCCCTGGAGCGCGTCGCCGTGCCGGTAGGAAATGTCGCCGAATGAGTAGAGTTCGACCCCGCCGAAATCATAGCCCATATTGTAGAAGCCCAGCGTCAGCTTGGACTTGGGCTGGCCACCATTGACGTTGGCGGTGCAATTGACGGCATTGCAGGCGTCCAGGAAAGGCTTGAACGCGGCCGAAACGTTGGTGACGGTCGTACCGTTATAGTTTTTCACCGACATCTGGCCATCGCCGACCGTGGTATAATCGTTTCTGCGGTGAAACAGCGAGATGTCTAGGAAGCCATCCTCGCCCAGCGGCATGCCGAAATTGCCGCTGGCGCTGTAGGTCGTACCTTCGCCGTCATAATATTCGCCGGCGTTGAGGCGAATGGCGCCTCCCTCCCGCTCGTCCTTCAGGATGATGTTGATGACGCCGGCGATCGCATCGGAGCCATATTGAGCGGCTGCGCCGTCCTGAAGGATTTCGATCCGCTTGACCATGTCCGGCGGAATGAGGTCGATGCTGGGGGCGGCGGAGCCGCCGAACGCGCCATTGATGACCTGAAGAATGGAGTTACCGTGACGGCGCTTGCCATTTACCATCACCAGCGTGTGATTGGGCGAAAGGCCGCGCAGGCGCGCGCTCAGCGAGAAGCTTGCCATGTCGGTGCCCTGGGTCTGCGCCTGGAAGGAGGGCGTCAGCTGGGTCAGCGCCTGATTGAGGTTGGGTTGACCGATCCTGGTCAGCGCTTCTTCGCCAATGACCTGGATGGGTGCTGCGGATTCGGCGGCCTCGACCCCAACGGCGCGCGTTCCCGTGACGATGATGGCGGCGCCTTCGTCAGCCTGCGGCTCCTGCGGCATATCCTGCGCCATGGCGCAGGCGGACCAGGACGAGGCCAGGACCAGAGAAAGTTTGAGTGCGGATAAGCGTGTCATTCATGCCCCCTGTTCTGCGATCGTTTGATGACAGAAGAAGGGAACGAACCAGGGATGCAGAGCCGCTACTGCGGCGCACAAAATTCGCAATATTGGCTAATGTTGCTGCCGTATTTCCGACATTTTATGGCTGGGAACAGGTGGTTTTTCCAACACTTGCGATATGTGTCGACATTGTGCGTCCGCGAACAATCAGGATTGCAAAGCCGCGTCGATCAGCGCCTTCGCCTCCTTGCCCTCCCAATCCATCGCTCCGATCACGCGCACCATCTCCTTGCCCTGGGCGTCATAAAGGACGCTGGTCGGCAGCGAGCCCGTCGCGTAGGCGAATCCGAACCTGTTCTCCGGGTCGGCATAGGCCTTGAGATGGGGGAGCTTCTGTTTCGCGAAAAAGGCTTTGGCGGCACTGAGGCCCTGCGTGTCCTGGGAAATGGTGAGGACGGCCAGCCCCTTGGCACCGTGCGCCGACGCGACCCGGTCGAGCGTCGGCATCTCCGCGACGCAGGGCGTACACCACGTCGCCCAGAGGTTGACGAGCACGGGACGACCGGCGAAATCGGCCAGCGTCTTCTCGCCGCCGTCGGGGTCCATGAAGGCGAAATCGGGTGCCGGCGTCCCCGCCTTGCTCTTGTCTAGCTTGTAACTGAACGCTTCGGGCGCTTTGGTCCCGCCTGAGGCTTCGCCGGACGTCGCCGCGACCTCGCCGCTGGCGCTCGCATTGGCTTGCTCCTTGGGCTGCGATTGCCTATCGCAAGCCGCCAACGGGCCAAGCAGGAGCAATATCATTAGCGCGCGGGACGACGATAGCATGGAAGCAGGCTCCAACAGCATGTGGGGTGGCCGGTTCGCGGCCGGCCCGGCATCGATCATGCGCGAAATAAATGCCTCCATCCCGTTCGACAAGCGATTGTGGAAGCAGGACATCGCCGGCTCCCTCGCGCATGTCGCGATGCTGGCGAAACAGGGCATCGTCAGCCAGACCGACGCGGACGCGATCGGGGCAGGGCTTGAGCAAATCGCCAAGGAATATGAGGCGCATGGCGTCCCGGTGAACCTCGACCTGGAAGACATCCATATGGTCACGGAGTCGCGCCTGGCCGAACTCATCGGCCCCGCCGCTGGCCGCCTGCATACGGCGCGCAGCCGGAACGATCAGGTCGCCACCGACTTTCGCCTGTGGGTGCGCGACGCCATCGACGAGGTGGAGGTTGGACTGCTCGGCCTTCAGCGCGCGCTGGTGGCGCGGGCGGAGGAGCATGCAGATGCCGTGATGCCGGGCTTCACCCATCTCCAGTCCGCTCAGCCGGTGACGCTCGGCCATCATCTCATGGCCTATTATGAGATGATCCGCCGGGACCGCAGCCGCTTTGCCGACGCCCGCGCCCGCCTCAATGAATGTCCGCTGGGCGCAGCGGCGCTCGCGGGCACCGGATTTCCGACCGACCGTCATATGACCGCGACGGCGCTCGGCTTCGCCAAACCGACAGACAACAGCCTCGACAGCGTCAGTGATCGCGACTTCGCGCTCGATTATCTGATGTCGGCAACGCAGGCTTCGCTGCACCTGTCCAGGCTGGCGGAGGAATTCATCATCTGGGCAAGCCAGCCCTTCGGCTTCGTCAAGCTGCCCGACGCCTACTCTACCGGCAGCTCGATCATGCCGCAGAAGCGCAATCCGGACGCCGCCGAACTGGTGCGCGGTCACGCCGGGCGGATCCTGGGATGCATGAATGCGCTCTGCGTCACGATGAAGGGGCTGCCGCTCGCCTATTCGAAGGACATGCAGGACGACAAGCCGCCCGTCTTCGAAGCGCACGACCTGCTCGGCCTCTCGATCGCAGCGATGACCGGCATGGTGGAGACGGTGACGTTTCGTACCGACCGGATGCGCGGCCTTGCCGAAAGCGGCTTTGCCACCGCCACTGACCTGGCGGACTGGCTCGTGCGCGAAGGCGGCATCCCCTTTCGGGAAGCGCACCATATCACTGGTCGCGCCGTCGCGGCGGCCGAGGCGGCCGGCGTTCCGCTGGACCGGTTGCCGCTGGAGACGTTGACCGCCATTGACGCGCGGATCGACGATCGGGTCTATGCCGTGCTGACGGTTGATGCCTCTGTCGCCAGCCGCAAGAGCCATGGCGGCACCGCGCCCGATCAGGTGCGCGCCCGGATCGCGCAGGCGAAGGAGGAACTGGGATGAGAGCGGCAAGAACTCTTGGCTGTCTGGCGCTGACCTCGCTCGCTCTGAGTGCCTGCGGCGGACGGGAATCGCTGAAGCCGGTGGCCGGGCAGAAGCTGCCCGCCATTCCGAAAGGTGCGGCGACGGCACCTGTCGCCGCGGACCTGATGCAGCCGTCGATCCAGGCGCGGCCAGGACGCAATGTTGAACTGCTGACCCAGTCGCGAAAACGCGGGAACGACGAATTCGACCTGCCGCCCAACGCACAGCCCGAATAACGCACAGGAAGCCGCCTTGGACCATTTCACTTATGTCGACGGCGCCATGCAGGTGGAGCAGGTGCCGATGGAAGCGATCGCACAGGCGGTCGGCACGCCCGTCTATGTCTATTCTACCGCCACGCTGGAACGCCATGTGGGCGTGTTCCGTGACGGCTTGTCGCAACTTGACGATCCGCTGATCGCCTTTGCGGTCAAATCGAACCCCAACGCTGCGGTTCTCGCCACGCTGGCCCGGCTGGGGCTCGGGGCGGATGTGGTGTCTGGCGGCGAATTGTTGCGGGCGATCGCGGCAGGCATTCCGGCCGACCGCATCGTGTTTTCGGGCGTCGGCAAGACGGCGGAAGAAATGCGCATCGGCCTGGAGCAGGGCATCTACCAGTTCAACCTGGAAAGCGAGCCGGAAGCGGAGATGCTGTCCGAGGTCGCGCTGTCCATCGGGAAGAAGGCGCCGGTTGCCTATCGCATCAACCCCGATGTTGATGCGGGCACCCACGCCAAGATCTCGACCGGTAAGTCGGAGAATAAATTCGGTATTCCTTATGACCGCGCGCTCGAAAGCTATCGCGCCGCGCGGGCGCTCCCTGGCCTCGACGTGCAGGGCGTCGCCGTTCATATCGGCAGCCAACTGACCGATCTCAGGCCGCTGGAAGCGGCTTTCGTCAAGGTCGGCGCGCTGGTGGAGGCACTTCGCGCGGACGGTCACGCCATCCGCACCGCTGACCTGGGTGGCGGGCTTGGGGTTCCCTATGATCCGTCGCAACCTGTTCCGCCCAGCCCCGCCGCTTATGGCGCGATGGTGACGCGCGTCACGCAGGGCTGGAATGTCCGCCTGCTGTTCGAGCCTGGCCGCGTGATCGTGGGCAACGCGGGTGCGCTGCTGTCGCGCGTGGTCCGGGTGAAGCAGGGCGCGCAGGCCCCCTTCGTCATCGTCGACGCAGCGATGAACGACCTGTTGCGGCCCAGCCTATATGACGCGTGGCACGACATCCGCGCGGTGAAGCCGACGGGCAGTTATGCTGTCGCCAATGTCGTCGGCCCGGTGTGCGAAACCGGAGACACCTTCGCCATGCACCGGGACATGGATGTCGTGGAGGCGGGCGATCTCGTCACCTTCATGACTGCCGGCGCCTACGGCGCGACGATGGCGGGCACCTACAACAGCCGTCCGCTGACGCCCGAAGTTCTGGTGTCGGGCGACAAATGGGCGGTGGTGCGGGAGAGGCCACCGATCCAGGCGCTGATCGACGGCGACGTCATTCCCGACTGGCTTGCGGCCTGATGCACAGCCTGCCCGTCTTTCTCCGTCTGGAGGGGCGGGCGGTCATCCTGACGGGCAATGGGGATGCGGCCGAGGCCAAGCGCCGCCTGCTGGAGCGAGCGGGCGCGCGGATCGTGTGCGAGGATGATCCCGAATCGCGCATCGCCATCGTGTCGGACGGGGATGAAGCGACTGCCGGGCGGTTGCGGGCGCGGGGCGTGCTGGTCAACGCGACCGACAATCCCGCGCTGTGCGACTTCACCCTGCCGGCCATCGTGGATCGCGATCCCGTGCTGATCGCCATCGGCACTGGCGGCGCGTCGGCCGGCCTCGCCAAGGCGCTGCGCCAGCGACTCGAAGCGATCCTGCCCGCCGGGTTGGGAGCGCTCGCGCAGGCGTTGTTCGCCGGTCGGGCGGCGATCCGCGCGCGTTGGCCTGATGCCAGCGATCGCCGCCGCGCGATCGACGCCGGGCTGAGGCCGGGGGGGATCATTGATCCGATGAAGGACGATGCTGCCGGCGCGGTGCCCGCATGGCTGGAGGGGACCGTCGATCGTGAGAGCAGGCTGGTGGTAATCCGCCTAGCCTCACCCGATCCGGACGACCTGACGTTGCGATGGGCACGGCTGCTGGGGGAGGCGGATCATATCTATCACGCCGCAGACGTGCCGGCCACGATCCTCGACCGGGCGCGGGCGGACGCGACCCGCACCGTGGCCGATGCTCCACCCGCACTCCCGGCGAAGGGCCTTTGCCTCTGGCTATGTCTGGGCTGATTGCAGCCGTTCGATCTTGTCGTGCAGCGCCTGGATCGACGACACCAGCCGAGCGCGATCCGCCTGCATCTCGCGCAGTTCCTCGCGCGTCTCGCCCAGTTCTACCGCGCGTCTGGCAATGCGGGCGTCGAGTTCGGCATTGTATCGCGACAGGGCACCGATCTGCTCGGCACGGTGGCACAAATGCCGCAAGCGCGCATCCAGAACGTCGAAGTCGAACGGCTTGACGATGTGGTCGTCCGCCCCGGCATCCAGCACATCGACCGTGGACTGGTGCTGCCCGGCGATCATCACGAAGCAGGCAGTGCCCGCAACGTTCGCGGCTCGGATCTTCTGCATGGTCGCGATGGCGGACAGGATGGTGAGATCCATATCGATCAGCACGATATCCACGGGCCGGGTGACAAGCGTGGAGAGAGCCGCAAAGCCGCTATCCGCAAGCGCCACATCATAGTTGCGATGGGACAGGCGCCGGGCGATCACCGCCCGCGCCGTCTTGTTCTCGTCCACCAGCAGCACGCGTAATCGCCGCTGCGGGAATTCGTTCGTCCTGGAACCGCCGTTCGCGTCGCGGCTCAGCACCCGCTTGAAGAACTGCATGATGTTCTACCTTCCTACAACAAAGGGTAGGATTGCCGTCCAAACAAATGGTTAACTCCGGTTTCGCCGGTTAATGTGATTTAGTTGGCCCGCCATTGTGGACCACCATAGCCTGCTCCTCCACCCACCGACGAGAGGGCAAGCAGATGACGGAACAGATCACGCAGCTGAATATCGACGACATCCCCGATCTGGATCCCACTACACCTGCGGTTTCGATTGCGGGGCTGGATTTCGATCCGGCACCAACAGCGTGGAAGTGCATATGTCTTGATTGCGCGCCAAGGTGGACCGCGGCTTTCCCGTTACCTTGCTACATAGAGTCAAGGGACGCGGTTATGCACTGTGTCCGCGGGGAGAGGCCGGTGTGGTTTCAGGCGCGTAGGCGCGCAGTATGATATCGACGATTAACTCCGCTTCCCGCTCCACCTGAGTCAGGTCCAGCGTGTCTATCCGGCCTAACAACAGTTGGTGGTGCAGGCCGGAGCGAACCAAGGCGGTCAGAACGCTCGCCGCATCAGCCGGATCGGCTTGCCTCAGTTGCCCACTGTCCATTGCCCCCTTCAGGAAGCTCGCCAGAAGCTTCTGGGTACTGTGGGGTGCCAGGTCGAAAAAGATGCGCGACAACTCGGGAAAGCGGCGACCTTCTGCGATGATGAGCCGTTGCAGCGCAATCGCCTCTGCCGAATTGATCTTGCCCATCAAATTGATGCAGGCGCGTAGCAACGTGTCTCGAATATTGCCGTCTGGATGAAGAATTTCGTTCAACTGCGCCTGATAGGCTTTCACCGCCTTTTCCAGAACCGCGGTGAACAAAGCCTCCTTCGAGGGGAAATAGCTCCACAGCGTCCCCTTGGATCCGCCGAGCTTGGCTGCGATTTCGGACATGCTGGTGCCAGCATAGCCGTGCGCAAGGAAATAGTCCTGCGCCACTGCCAGCATGGCGTCCCGCCGGCCCTGACGACGGGCTTCGCGTCGGCTGAAAGGAGAGCAGGTGGCGTTGGTCATAAAAACGTACCATATAGTACGCTAAATTTGTTGACAAGCTATTGCGCAAGCGGCAATGCCGCTTTCCATACTAGGTGGTACAGTTAGATATGTCGCTGAGTCGCATCGCCTTTGCTGCCCGGACAGGGGGCATGGTCTCTTCCATCCTGCTCCTTGCCGCCTGCGCGGCCGTGCCCAAGCTCGGGCCGCAGCCGGTCGTTCGATCGCCCGACAGCGTTGAGGCCTCGCGCAGCTTCGCCGCACAAGCTGCAGCATGGCCGGGCGATGGCTGGTGGCGCGCCTATGGCGATCCGCAACTGAATCAGTTGATCGAGGAAGGCCTGCGCGCCTCTCCCGACGTTGCAGCCGCTGGCGCGCGGTTCCGCCGCGCGGCCGGCATGGCGCAGCAGGCAGGCGCGGCGCTTCTCCCATCGGCCGATCTGGACGCAAGCGCTGCCGCCACCAAGCAAAGCTATAATATGGGCCTGCCTAAGGAGTTCGTGCCCCAGGGTTGGCTAGGCACGGGTCGTGTCGCGCTGGACCTCGGCTTCGACCTTGACCTCTGGGGCCGCAACCGCGCCGCGCTGGCAGCGGCAACGTCTGAGGCGCGCGCGGCGGAAATTGACATGCAGCAGGCAAGGCTGGCGCTTACGACCGGCATCGCCAGCGCCTATGCAGACCTCGCGCGTCTCCACGATGAGGCAGAGATCGCGCAGCGTACCTTGGACATACGTCTCGCCAGTCAAAAGCTGGTCGCCGAACGGCGTCAGAACGGCCTTGAGACGCGCGGCAGCGTGCGGCAGGCGGACGCGACCGTCGCTTCGGCGCGCGCCCAGCTGGCGGGCGCGCGCATGGCGATCGAACTGCGGCAGCATCAGCTTGCCGCGCTGATCGGCGCCGGGCCGGATCGCGGCCTTTCGATCACCCGCCCGCATATCGGACAATTGGCGCCGCTCGGCCTTCCGGCAGACATCACCACCAATCTGGTCGCCCGCCGGCCTGATATCGCCGCGGCCCTCGCGCGGACGGAGGCCGCAGCCAAGCGCATCAAGGTCGCGCGCGCTGACTTCTTCCCGGCGATCCGCCTCAGCGCCCTCGTCGGCGTCCAGTCGTTGGGCTATAATACGGTCTTCAATTCCGGCAGCGCTGCCGGGTCGTCCCAGTCGTTCCTGAGCAACCTGTTCGAGAAGGACTCGATTTTCGGGACCGTCGGGCCCGCGATCAGCCTGCCGATCTTCCATGGCGGGGCACTGCAAGGCCAGTATCGCGGCGCGCGGGCAACCTATGACGAAGCGGTTGCCAGTTATGACCGGACGGTGCTCGACGCCTATCAAGAGGTCGCTGACGCCGTGACGACGCGCCGGACGCTGGATCAGCGGCTGGCCGATGCGCGGGCTGCGGTCGCGGCTTCGGAAGACGCGTACCAGATCGCGCAGAAACGCTATCAGGGTGGCCTCTCCACCTTCCTCGACGTGTTGAATGTCGAAGATCAGTTGCTTGCCGCCCGCCAGTCGCTTGCTGGGCTGGAGGCAAGTGCCTTCTCTACCGACGTTGCTCTCATCCGCGCGCTCGGCGGCGGCTTCGCCGTCAGCGACACCCTTCTCAAGGATCAACCGCATGGCTGACGCCGCCCTTGAAACCAATGACGCCGCACCGGACGCGACGCAGGAGAAGCGCAATGGCGCGCGCAGGACGTGGCTGATCCGGCTCGGGATCGCCGTCCTGGTTGTGGGCCTGATCTGGGGCCTGTGGTATCTGCTCGTCGGGCGCAACCATGTCAGCACAGACAATGCTTATGTGAATGCGGAAATGGCGCAGGTGACGCCGCTCATTTCCGCGCAGGTCATCGACGTGCGCGTATCGGACACCCAGCCGGTGCGGAAGGGCGATCTGCTCGTTCGGCTGGATCCCACAAACGCGCAGATCGCCGTCTCGCAGGCTGAGGCTGACCTTGCCGAAGCGCGGCGACGTTTCCGCCAGACCTCGGCCACCAGCGAATCGCTGTCCGCCCAGGTTCAAGCGCGGGGGGCGGACATCGTGCAGGCGCGGGCGCAGCAGGCAAGCGCCCGGGCTGACGTTGAAAAGGCGCGCGTCGATCTTCAACGGAGGGAGGCGCTGGTGAATGACGGAGCCGTCTCCGGCGACGAGCTAACGGCCGCTCGCAGGGCCTACGCCAACGCGCGCGCTGCGCTGGACGTGGCGAATGCAGGCGTCCGCACCGCCGAAGCGACCCGCAGCGCCGCGACCGGTCAATTGCAGGCGAACGACGCCCTGGTGCGCGGATCGACCGTCGACACCGATCCGGCGGTCATGGCTGCCAAGGCCAGGCTGGAATCGGCGCAGCTTGACCTGAAGCGCACCATCATCCGCGCGCCGATCGACGGTGTGGTGACGAGGAGGCAGGTCCAGATCGGGCAGCGCGTGGCGCAGGGTAATGCCATAATGACCATCGTGCCGCTGCAGCAGGTCTATGTCGACGCCAACTTTAAGGAACGGCAGTTGCGCCGCGTCCGGATCGGCATGCCGGCGACGGTTACCTCTGACCTCTATGGCAGCGACGTCGTCTATCATGGCAAGGTGGTCGGCTTTGCGGGTGGGACCGGGTCGTCCATGTCGCTGATCCCCGCGCAGAATGCTACGGGCAACTGGATCAAGGTGGTTCAGCGCCTGCCGCTGCGCATCGCGCTGGATCCCAAGGAACTGGCCGCCCATCCGCTCCGTGTCGGTCTTTCGATGGAAGTCGAACTCGACCTTTCCGAATAAGGACGCCTGAGCATGAGCGGCGATGACGACATCTTCTCCCGGCTTTCGCCGCGTTCTCGCACCTTGGCGGGGCTGGTCCTGGCGCTCAGCAACCTGATGGTCGTGCTGGATTTGACCATCGCCAACGTGTCGGTCCCGCATATCGCCGGCAACCTTGGCATCTCGCCTGATCAGGGGACGTGGATCATCACTTCCTACGCGGTGGCGGAGGCGATCTGCGTTCCGCTTACCGGCTGGCTTGCGCAGCGGTTCGGAGTCGTACGCGTCTTCACCCTGGCGATGACGGGTTTCGGCCTCTTCTCGCTGCTGTGCGGACTGTCACCTACCCTGGGCATGCTGGTTGCCTGCCGCATCGGTCAGGGCATTTGCGGCGGCCCGATAATGCCGATGTCGCAAACGCTGCTGATGCGCATCTTTCCGCCGGAAACGCGGGGAAGGGCCATGGGCATGTGGGCGATGACGACGTTGATGGGGCCTGCGCTCGGACCCATCGTCGGCGGCTATATCAGCGATAATTGGAGCTGGCATTGGATCTTCTTCATCAACCTGCCGATAGCGGCGTTGTGCGTCTTTGCTGCGCAGGCGCTGCTGAGGCCGGTCGAAACCGAGACTGCCAAGGTGCCGATCGACCGCGTGGGCCTTTTCCTGCTGGTCTTCTGGATCGGCTGTCTCCAGATCGTACTGGACATCGGGCGCGATCATGACTGGTTCGCCGACCCGATGATCGTGGCGCTCGCGGTCATGTCGTTCATCGGTTTCCTTGTCTTCATCATCTGGGAATTGACGGAGGAGCATCCGGTCGTCGATCTGCGCGTCTTCCGCCATGTCGGCTTCAGTTCCGGCCTTTTCACGCTGTCGCTTTGCTTCGGCTCCTACTTCGCCAGCATCGTCGTCATCCCGCAATGGTTGCAGATGTCGATGGGCTATACCGCGACATGGGCAGGCATCGTCACGGCGCTGACGGCGATGGCGGCGCTTTTCACAGCGCCCATCGCGGCCCGCATGATGACCAAGGTCGATCCTCGCCTGCTCATTTCTTGCGCCGTTGCCTGGATCGGCCTCATGTCACTGGTGCGCGCGCACTGGACCAGCGGTATCGATTTCGGGACGATGGCGATCCCGCAGTTTGTCCAGGGTTTCGCCCTGCCTTTCTTCTTCATTCCGTTGACCACGCTGACCTTGGGATCGGTGTTGCCGAGCGAGACCGCATCGGCAGCGGGCCTCCAGAATTTCGTCAGGACGATGGCGACGGCAATCGCGACATCCCTCGTCTTGACCGAATGGGGCGATTCCCAGCGCGTGTCCCGCAACGAAATGGCAAGCGTGTTGCAGCCTGACCAGACGCAATCGGTTCTGACGGGCATGGGCCTGTCGGTCGACCAGGCGCGGCAGACCATATCCAACCTGGTCGAGCAGGAAGCGATCGTCATTGCGGTCGACCATGTGTTCTTTCTGTCGGCGATCATCCTGTTCGCGGCCGCCGTGATCGTGTGGATCGCTCCCAAGCCGCGCTCGGACGTAGACACCTCAGCAGCGCACTAGGGCGGAGGCGGTCACCCCCGCCGAACCGTCAGATGCGCTTCAGATCCTCTGGCCGGTTGATGTTGGGCAGGGACAGACCCGGCGCGTCGACCAGCCGGCCGTCGATCCGTCCCAGCCAGCCCCGGATCGACCGGCTGTTTTCGTCCGCCAGATGCCGGTCCAGCACAGGCGCCAGAGAGGCCGGCCACCAGCCGATCAGGGGTTGCCCGTCGACGATGGCCGCGCGATCGCCGACAAGCGCATCGAGCAGGTGCGCAGGATAGACCGGCATGTCGCATCCGGTCGTCAGCACGCCCTCAAACCCATTCTTCCAGGCGTGATGGAGGGCTGCGTTGAGCCCACCCAGCGGCCCCATGTCGGGCATGGGACGATCTGGCAGACCACCCGTGCGACCGCAGATCACGACCGCTTCCACATGGGGTTGCAGAGAGGCGATGGCGTGGGCAATCAGGGTACGGCCATCCGGCATCAAAGCCGCCGCCTTGTCGCTGCCGAAGCGGCTGGACCGCCCGCCAGCGAGGATCGCGCCCAATATCCGCATCCGTCTCGTTCCGACCCCTGTCCCTGTCCTCCGTCCCTGCCTATAGCGGGGGCGATGCACAAGCCCGACGATGCCTTTGCGCTGTTGCGACTGGAGCGGCTGACGCCGGACGGCGGGACCGAGCCGGTCGACCGCCCCCTGGCCGAGGAAAGACCGGTCGCGATCGAGTTTAATGGCGTCGGATATGCCGTACTGATGGCAACGCCTGCCGATCTTGCCGACCTGGTGAATGGCTTCGCGCTGTCCGAACGGCTGGCCGGACCGGAGGAGCGGCTTTTGGACGTCGATCTGCATCCCGTGGCGGGCGGTGTGGTGGCACGCGCCACCCTGTCGCCGGAACGCACTCCGACACTGCTGGAACGCGTGCGGCATCGCGCCACGGATTCGTCCTGCGGCTTGTGTGGCATCGAAAATCTGGAGCAGGCGATGCGGCCGCTGCCGCGGGTGACGAACCGCAGCCGCGCGGATCGCGCCGCTATTTTTCGAGCTCTCGGCGCGCTAGACGATCATCAGCCGCTCGGGCGTGCGACGGGCGCTGCCCATGCCGCCGCGCTGGTCGATGCTCAGGGCGCCATCCGGCTGGTGCGGGAGGATGTCGGCCGACATAATGCCTTCGACAAGCTGATCGGCGCCATGCGCGCAGCCGGCGTCGGGTGGAATGGTGGATTTGCTTTGCTGTCGTCGCGCTGCTCCTACGAGCTGGTCGAAAAGGCCGCGCTGGCCGACTGTCCGATGCTCGTCACCATCTCAGCGCCGACCCGCCTCGCCGTGGAGCGTGCGGAACAGGCGGGCCTGCCATTGGTTGTGCTGGCGCGGGCAGACGCCATGCTCGCGCGGGGCGCCGACCTGCGTTGAGACACTTGGCTTTGAGCACCCATTCGCCTAAGGGCGCGGACGCGGCGGCTTTGAGCTGCCGCGCTGACTCGCGCCGGTGCCCCATCGAGGGCTGAAAACGGGAATGTGGTGAGGGGCGTTTGTCCCCTATTCCACGGCTGTCCCTGCAACTGTGAGCGGCGAGCATGATGCGCCATGGCCCCTTACGGGCTGGCCACTGGACCTTTCGGTTCGGGAAGGCCGCAGCATCATCGCGACGACCCGCAAGCCAGGAGACCTGCCGGCGCATGGTCGCTCTTGCTCTGGTCCAGGGGATGGCCGGGGCACGGTGGTTTTCCGTCGAGCGACGCCATGCGGCCGGAGCCGCATCGTGACGCGCGCGGGGACATGAGGCGTCGCCCTTCGCCTGGCATGACCGCTCGCGCGGACGCTCCGGCCTTGACCAGTCGCTTTGACGCTCAGGGCAATGAACATGATAAAATGGGGAATTTCACTCGCAGCGCTGCTCATCGCGGCGCCTGCATTGGCGCAGGATGACGAGATTGTCGTGACGGCTTCCGGCATAGAACAGCCGCGCGACGAAGTGGGCCAAGCGATCACCGTCATCGACGCCGATACGATCAAGACGCGGCAGGCGATCGACGTCGTGGATCTGCTGGCTACGACGCCGGGCGTCCGCTTCAACCGGACAGGCTCTGTCGGCAGCGCGACCGGCGTGTCGCTGCGCGGGGCGGAAACGACCCAGACGCTGGTGCTGATCGACGGCGTGAAGGTCAATGATCCCAGCGGTATTGGCGATGGCTATGATTTCGGTCCGCTACTGACCGGCAATATCCGCCGGATCGAGGTGCTGCGCGGATCGAATTCGGTGGTCTATGGCAGCCAGGCGATCGGCGGCGTGGTCAACATCATGACCGGCGCGCCGTTGGAAGGCTTTGGGGCGAATGCGTCCGCCGAATATGGCTATAGCGACACCGTCAACGCAAAGGCGGACGTATCGGCAACCAGCGGGATCGCCTCCGGCGGCGTCGGCGCGGCCTATTTCCGCACGGACGGCATCTCGTCTGCCGCCGGCGGGACCGAGCGCGACGGTTATGAGAATATCGCCACCAACGCCAGGTTGAAGCTGAAATTCAGCGACGCGCTGAGCCTGGACCTGCGCGGCTACTACATCCATGCCGACCTTGATTATGACAGCTTCTTCGGCGCGCCGGCCGACAGCAGCGACGTGTCGAAGCTGGATCAATATGTGGGTTATGCCGGGCTGAACCTTGCCCTGCTGGACGGCAAGCTGACCAATCGCGCCGCCGTCACCTATCTGCGCAACGACCGCGACTATTATTTCGTGCGTGGGACCGATCCGGACTATGGCTATAAGGGCACGAACCTGCGCTTCGAATATGAGGGGGTCTACGCTCCCGTCGATGCGGCGCGGTTCATCGTCGGCTATGAGCATGAACGGCCCGATTATGACTTTTTCGGCTTCGGATCGGCCGACGCCGCACGGATCAACATCGACAGCGTCTATGGCCTTGCGATCCTGAAGCCCTTCGCGGGCCTCGCGATAACCGGCGGTGTGCGTCATGACGATCACAGCCAGTTCGGCGGCGCGACCACGTTCGGCACCAACGCCAATTATACGCCGAATGCGGGTGCGACCAATGTCCGCCTGAGCTATGGCGAAGGGTTCAAGGCGCCGTCGCTCTACCAGCTTTACGACACGTTCAGCGGCAATGCGGCGCTGCGCCCCGAACGGTCCAAAAGCTATGACATCGGGTTCGATCAGAGCCTGGACGGCGGTCGCGCGACCGTATCGCTCACTGCCTTCCGCCGGGACACGCGCGATCAGATCAATTACGACAACGCCACCTTCACCTATGGCAATATCGACCGTACGCGCGCCAAGGGCGTGGAAGCGTCGATAGCGCTGCGGCCTGTGGACGCGCTGACGGTGACGGGCAGCTACAGCTATATCGACGCCCGCGATCGTTCGGCGGGATCGGCGACCTTTGGCAACCGGCTCGCCCGTCGCGCCGTCAATCAGGTGAGCGTGTCGGCCGACTATGTCTGGTCCTTCGGCCTGTCGACTGGCGCGACGATCACCATGGTCGGCGACAGTTTCGACAATGCCGCCAATACCCGCCGACTCGATGGCTATGCGCTGGCAGGCATCCGTGCGTCGCTGCCGATCGGCGAGCATCTGGAAGTTTATGGCCGGATCGATAATCTGTTCGATGAGGATTATGCGACGGCCTTTGGCTACAGCACCTACGGCCGGTCCGCCTATGGCGGGGTGCGCGTTCGCTTCTGATCGAAAGGGTCGGGCGGGCGTTCAGCCTGCCCGGCCTTAACTCACTCGCCGAAGCCGCGCGGCGCGGGATCGACGATGCTGAAGGTGCCGGCGCCCACTTCGTTCACTTCCAGCGCACGTTCCGCGACGCCGCTGCGGCCGAAGCGGAACGCCCCGTCGATGCCGGAAAAGCCGCCCGCGTCCCGCAGTCGGGCGACGGGGAAGGGGGTTCCGGGCCGCCAGTCCTGCGCGATCCGAACCGTCAGCAGCACCGAATCATAGCCCAGCGACGACAACCGGAACGGCGCGGTGCCGTAGCGGGCGCGATATTTGGTCGCGAGCTGCCGGTAGAGACCATCTGACACGCTGGCGAACCATGCGCCGCGCAGCACTGGGCTCGCCGCGAGCGAGGTGTCGGCATTCCACAATTCGGTGCCCAGCAACCGCGCGCTTGCTCCGCCATTCTTCCGGACGATAGGCGCGATCTGGATCGCCACGCGACCGCTGTCGGCAATCAGCAGAGCGTCGTAGCTGGAGGATGCCTGCAACTTCTTGACCGCGGCGGTGATGGACGCAGGGCTGCGGTCGAATGTCTGCAACGACACGACCGTTCCTCCGGCCTGCTCGACGGCGCGCAGCAGGGCGTTGCCCGACCGTTCGCCATAGACGCCGCGCGGCACCAGCGCGCCGAAGCGGCTCAACCCTTTTTCCCGGGCGAAGCTGACCACCCGCTCGATCGACTGGCCGGGATTATAGCCCATCGCATAGACGCCTTCGCCCGCGATGCTGGCGTCGTTGGAGAAGCTGATGACCGGTACATTGGCGCGCGCGGCGATCGGTCCGACGATCCGCGCATCTTCCGCCAGCAGCGGGCCGAGGATCAGGCGGTTGCCGTCGGCCAGCGCGCGCGACGCGGCAGCGGCTGCGCCGGTGGCGGTGTCGTAGGTGGTGATGCGCACCTTGTCGGTCTTGGTATCCATCAGGGCCAGCGTGGTGGCGTTGGCGATCGACTGGCCCACGCCCGCATTGGGGCCGGTGGTCGGCACCAGCAGCGCGACACGATGCCGCGCCGTGTCGGTCGGAAGGCCCTGCACCACCTCCGGGCCACTGGGTCGGGTGGGCGCAGTGGGGGCGGTCGGCGCCTGTCCCTTTGGCACGATGGACTGACAGGCGGCGAGCGCCAGCGCGCTGGCGGCGAAGGCGATGCGCGCGCTTCGCTTCGCCCAAGCGAACACATCTGCTTGCCGGGGGGCATCCGTCTCTGTCATCTGGCGTCCTTATGGAAATAGAACCTCTTGAGCCGGGGCTTTACATCGTCGCGGGGCCGATCGGCAACCTTGGAGACCTGACGCCCCGCGCGGCCGACATATTGCGCCGGGCGGACGTGGTGGCGGTCGAAGATACGCGGGTCAGCGCGCGGCTGCTGCGCCATGCCGGGTCGGACCGGCCGATGGTCCCTTATCACGACCATAGTGCCGAAGCGGTGCGCCAGCGCCTGATCGATCGAATGGTGGGCGAATCGGTCGCGCTGCTTTCGGATGCCGGCACTCCGCTGATTTCCGATCCCGGCTACAAGCTGGTGCGCGATGCAAGGGCGGCAGGGCGCAGGGTGACGACGCTGCCCGGCCCCAGCGCGGCGATCGCGGCGCTGACGCTGTCGGGGCTTCCTACCGATCGTTTCCTGTTCATGGGATTCCTGCCGGCCAAGGCAAAGGCGCGCGGCGATGCGCTGGACGAAGTCGCCGCGCTGCGCGCCACGCTGGTCTTTTACGAAAGCGGGCCGCGCTTGTCGGAAAGCCTGTCGGCCATGGCGGCGCATCTGGGCGACCGGGATGCGGCCGTCAGCCGGGAGATCAGCAAGGCGTTCGAGGAAACGGCGACGGGGACGCTGTTGCAGCTGTCGGCGCGCTATGCCGACGCTCCGCCAAAGGGCGAGATCGTGGTGACGGTCGGCCCGCCAGGAGACGCGCCGCCGGCCAGCGCCGAGGATGCCGACGCGGCGCTGCGCGAGGCGCTGACCCGGCTGCCGGTTTCGAAGGCGGCCGGCGAGGTGGCAAAGAAGCTCGGGCTCGATCGCCGCGCCCTGTATGACCGGGCGATGGAACTGAAGGGATGAAGAAGCAGGCGGCGGAAAAGCGCGGGCGGCAGGCCGAACGCATCGCCGCCTGGTGGTTGCGCCTCAAGGGCTGGCAGATCGTGGGGCGGCGGCTGCGCACACCTGCCGGAGAGGTCGATCTGGTCGCGCGAAAGGGCACGATGCTGGCTTTCGTCGAGGTGAAGGCGCGGGGTAGCGCGGCGGAGCTTGACCTCGCCATCGATGAGCGGCGGCTGGCGCGGGTCGCCGCCGCGGCCGAAATCCTCTGGCACGACCTTGCTAAAGCGGGTGATGACATGCGGATTGACGTGATCCTCCTTGCACCCGGCCGCCCGCCGCGCCATCTGGCGAACGTCTGGCATGGGGGGTGATCCCAACATTTCCGGAACGGATAAGGAAGGATGCCGAGCGCATGACCACATTCAACCCGCTGACCGTCGCTGTGCAGATGGACCCGATGGAAGGGATCAAGATCGCAGGCGATTCCACCTTTCACATCATGCTGGCGGGGCAGGCGCGGGGGCACAGGCTGTACCATTATCTCGCGCCCGATCTCACCTTCCGCGACAGCCGCGTGCTGGCAAAGGCGCGTCCGGTGAAGGTGCAGAAGGTGGTAGGCGATCATTTTGCCTTCGGCCCGGAAGAGATGCTGGACCTGGGCCGCGATGTGGACGTGGTGCTGATGCGGCAGGATCCGCCCTTCGACCTCAGCTATATCACGGCCACCCATCTGCTGGAGCGGGTGCAGTCCGAGACGCTGGTGGTGAACGATCCGGCGAGCGTACGCAACGCGCCCGAAAAGCTGTTCGTGCTGGACTATGCCCGGTTCATGCCGCCGACGATGATCACCCGCGACCTCTCGCAAGTGCGGAGCTTCCTGGAGCAGCATGGCGAGATCGTGGTGAAGCCGCTCTATGGCAATGGCGGCGTGGCGGTGTTCCATGTCGGTCGCAATGGCGCCAACCTGGCCTCGCTGGTCGAACTGTTCAAGGCGAGCTGGGTCGAACCCTTCATGGTGCAGGCCTTCATTCCGGGCGTCGCGGAAGGCGACAAGCGGATCGTGCTGGTGGACGGGGAGGTCGCGGGTGCGGTCAATCGCATCCCTGGCAAGGGGGAAATCCGGTCCAACCTGGCGGTGGGCGGATCGGCAGCGAAGACCGAGCTGACCGACAAGGAGCGCGAGATTTGCGCTGCGCTGGGACCGGAACTCAAGCGCCGCGGGTTGCTGTTCGTGGGCATCGACGTGATCGGCGGCGAGTGGCTGACGGAGATCAACGTGACGTCGCCCACCGGGATCGTGTCGATCGACGCCTTCGACGGGACGGACACGGGCGGCATGATCTGGGACGCGATCGATGCGCGGCTGGCGGAACGGGCAGCCGACTGAACGGAGCGGGCGGTTGCGCGTTGTTGTCGCGTGATCGCCTCCATTCCCTTCTGCCAGTGAGCCATAAAGCATGACCGACTGGGTGCTGCGCCTGATCGACGCCGGCGGCTATTGGGGCATCGGGCTGCTGATGGTGCTGGAAAACGTCTTTCCGCCCATTCCGTCCGAACTCATCATGGGGATCGGCGGCATTCGCGTCGGCCAGGGGCGGATGGCGATGGAATGGCTGCTGCTCGCGGGGACGGTGGGGACCACCATCGGCAATTATTTCTGGTATCTGGTAGGGCATCTGCTGGGCTTCGAGCGGTTGAAGCCACTGGTGGAGCGCTACGGCCGCTGGGCGACGCTGGAGTGGCGGGACGTGCAGGCGCTGGACCGGCTGTTCGGCAAATATGGACAGATCGTCGTGTTCGTCTTTCGATTTCTGCCGGCATTCCGGACGATGATCTCGCTGCCCGCCGGGCTGTTTCGTATGGGGCATCTCCGCTTCTTGCTGTGGACGGCCGGAGGGGCGCTGATCTGGAACATCGTCCTGGCTTATGCCGGCTATTTGTTGGGTCGTAATTTCAGCGAGATCGACAGATATGTGGGACCGGCGGCGACCATCTGCGTCGTTGCCGCAGTGATTCTCTATCTGTGGCGGCTGGCGACATGGAAGCCGCGCGGCGAGGCCAAGCCTGAACGTTGATCAGGCGCGGGGATGGGCGTTGCGGTAGATGTCGAGCAGGTGCGCGGCGTCGACCTGCGTATAGATCTGGGTCGAGGACAAGCTGGCATGGCCCAGCAGTTCCTGGAGCGAGCGCAGGTCCGCGCCGCGCGCCAGCAGATGCGTGGCGAAGCTATGGCGGAGCGCATGAGGCGTGGTGCGTTCGGAGAGGCCAAGGCGGCCGCGCGCACCCTGCACCGCGCGGCGGATGAGGGCGGGGGACAAAGGGCCGCCCCGCGCGCCGCGGAAGAGCGGTTCGTCGCGGGCCGTGGGCCAAGGACATTGGTCGACATAGGCCTCGACCGCTGCGCGCACCTGCGGGAGCAGGGGCACGATGCGCGTCTTGTTGCGCTTGCCCGTGACGCGCAGTGTGTCGCCGAGCGGCAGCACCTCGCCGGTAAGGCCCATCGCCTCGCCAATGCGCAGGCCCGCGCCGTAGAGCAGCAGCAGCACCGCCCAATCGCGCGCGCCTATCCACCCTTCGCGCGCGGTTTCCGCAATGTCCCCGGCCAGCGCGACGGCTTCGTCGGGCGAGACGGGGCGGGGAAGGCCGCGCTTGACGCGTGGCCCCTTCAACTGCGGAACGCGGGCGTCCTCGCCACCTGTGAATTTCAGGAAGCCGCGCACGGCCGAAAGCTCGCGGGCGGCGGACAGGTTGCCGATCCCGTCCAGCCGCCGGCGCGTGAGGAAAGCGCGCAGATCGGCTTGGTCGAGCGTGGCGAGCAGCGCGTCGGTCATGGGTTCGCCGCGATGCTCTTCGAGAAAGGCGATCAGCCGCTCCGCTGTCGCGACATAGGCGCGGACCGTGTGGGTCGATCGCCGCCGGTCCAGCGCCAGATGCGCGCGCCAGCGTTCGATTAGGGCGGGGGCATTGTAGGACATCGTGCGCTTAACTTCGCATATTTCTCGTAGAAATCGACTTTTTGATGCGCCGGTAGGAAATATTGGTGCGAAAGGCACACAGGCGGAAGGACGAGGGGTCGCGGGCGAGCATGGGCCGGAGCCTAGCAAGCCGGGCGCTACTAGGACAGGGCGAAGCGGATCAGCCCTCTTCGGGGACGGTGGGATTGCGGGCGTGCGTTTCCGCGTCACGGCGGGCGCGGGCGGCGTCGGTCGCGTCCTGCCGCCGCGCCATCGTCAGCCAGGCGGATTCCGCGCGGAGGAAACGGTCGCGCACATTGTCGAGCGTCGCGGATTCCGCGTCGCTATGGGCCTGGGCGGCGAGCGCCCGGTAGTCGGGATTAGCCAGCGTGGCCTCCTGTGCCGATAGGGTGGGCGAGGGCGACCGGCTGCAAAGCCGGCCGCCAGCGCGATTATTCGGCGTGGGCGATGTTGACGGCCGCCATCTTGCCGCGCTTGTCCTGTTCCAGGTCATAGGACACGCGGTCCTTTTCCCGCAGGGTGGCGAGGCCGGCGCGTTCCACCGCGCTGATATGCACGAAGGCGTCGGAGCCGCCATTGTCGGGGGCGATGAATCCATAGCCCTTGTCCGCGTTGAAGAATTTGACGGTGCCGGTAATGCTGCTCATGATGAGCGTCCTTTCTTTCTGCGCGACGCATCCCGTGTGGACGCGCCGGTTCGCTAAAGGGGCAGGGAAAGAAGGAAGAGGGAGCAGCAAAGCGCCGAAGACCGTCGATTTGCGACTATAGCCCGCATTATGTAGCACAGGCGGCGCAGAATAGCAAAAGCGCTGCGCCACGGCCTGCCACTGCTAACCCTTCATCTTGAATTTCGCGGCCAAATGGGCACATGGGACGCATGGCAACACCCTTCGATCCGGCCGATCTGCCGACCGGCATCCTGACGTCGCTCTCTCCCCTCGTTCATCGCGTGCTGGCCCCGAACCCGTCGCCCTTCACCTACACCGGCACGCAGACCTATCTGGTGGGGACGGACGATCTGGCCGTCATCGATCCCGGCCCGGACGATGCGGATCATCTGGCGGCGCTAAGTGCTGCCATAGCCGGGCGGCGGGTGGTCGCGATCCTCTGCACCCACACCCATCGCGACCATAGTCCCGCCGCACGTTCCTTGAGCAAGGCCACGGGTGCGCCGGTCGTGGGTTGCGCGCCGTTGACGCTGGAGGATGACGGCCCGCGCGCCGATGCCGCCTTCGACGCTGATTATCGTCCAGATCGCGTGCTGGGCGACGGGGAAACGGTGGCCGGGTCGGGCTGGACGCTGGAGGCGGTGGCGACGCCGGGCCATACGTCCAATCATCTCTGCTTCGCATTGCGGCAGGAGCGGGCGCTGTTCACCGGCGATCATGTGATGGGCTGGTCGACCAGCGTGATATCGCCGCCCGACGGCGACATGACCGACTATATGGCGTCGATGCAGCGGCTGTTGGATAGGGAGGATGCGATCTACTATCCCGCCCATGGCGATCCGATCGACAATCCGCAGCGGCTGGTCCGCGGCATGATGGGCCATCGCAAGCAGCGCGAGGGCCAGATTTTGCGCTTCCTGGAGCGGAACGGCGAAGGCGCGATCCCCGACATGGTCGCGGAGATGTACAAGGGCGTCGATCCCCGCCTGCATGGCGCGGCCGGCCGGTCGGTGTTGGCACACCTCATCGACCTCAATGGCCGGGGTGTGGTCACGACCGCCGGGGACGGGCAATGGCGGATGCGCTGAAACGCTATGCCGGGCCGATCCTGGCGGCGCTGCTGATCCTTAGCATAGGCGGGGCGATGCTGGTCGGGTGGCAGCGCTACAATCGCGACTATGTGGTGAGCGTCGAGGATGACGGGTCGGCGGTGACGAAGATCATTGCCGAGAAGATCGGCGGTACGAGCAGCCTGCGCGTGTCGCAACTCAGCGGAACGATCCAGAGCACGGCGCAGGATGTACGCGGTTTCGGCCTGCTGAAATCGGATCAGGTGGTGAAAATGCCCTATTCGGTCGACTATTTCGTCGATCTGTCGGGCCTGACGGCACGCGATCTGGAATGGAATGCGCAAACGCAGACGCTGATCGTCAACGCGCCGGATGTGAAGCCGGGCAAGCCCAATGTCGATGAAAGCCGGCGGACGCTGGTGCGCACCAACGGGGTGTTCGTCACCCGCCAGGCGGGCGAGGAACTGAGCCGGCGCGCGTCCGCTCATGCGCAGGCGCGGGCGCAGGCGTCCGCCACCTCGCCCGAACGCATGGCGCAGGCGCGCGAATATGGTCGCGCCGCCGTGGCGAAGATCATGGCCGCGCCGCTGGGTGCCATGGGCTATGGCGACGCGCGCGTGCTGGTGACTTTTCCGCCCGAGCGGCGCGGGGATAATCGCGAGCGATGGGACGTGACGACGCCGATCAACGAAGTGCTGGAAAAGCATAAATAGGCAGAGGGTGGCGTCAAATTGACGCTGCACCGCCAACGATGATATCCGTCCACCCAGCAGGAAAGCGCGCGGGGGACATCATGGCGACGCAGGCATCGGCGGCGGAAGTCGCCTTTAACCGGGAACATCGTTTCTTCTTCACCAGTGCCTGCATCATGGCGCTGGTGCTGGTGGCAGGATTTTCGACCAACATCCTCTTCCATCGCTCCAGTTTCAATTCGCCGATCCTCTTTCATGTCCATGCCGTGACCTTCTTCGGCTGGGTGGTGCTGTACCTGTTGCAGACTGGCCTCGCCGCGACGGGATCGAGAGCGCTGCACAAGCGGCTGGGCTGGTTGGCGCTGGCGTGGGTGCCGGCGATGGTGGGGCTGGGCACGGCGATCACCCTCTTTTCCATCCGGGCCAGTGGCGGCCCCTTCTTCTTCGCCCGCGACGAATTCCTGATCGGCAATCCGGTTGGGATACTGACCTTCGCCGGCATCGTTTTCTGGGCGATCAGCCTGCGCCGGAGCACGGACTGGCACAATCGGCTGATGTTCTGCGCCATGGCGTCGATCACCGGGCCGGGGTTCGGCCGGCTGCTACCGATGCCGCTGCTGATGCCGGTCGCCTGGTGGACTGCGGCGGTGATCTTTCCGTCCCTGTTCATCCTTGCCGGGATGCGCCGTGACAAGCGCCGGATTGGCCGCGTCCATCCCGCCTATAAATGGGGCCTGGGCCTGCTGGTCGGCGGCCAGCTGGCCGCGGAAGGCATTGCCTTCAGTCCGGTGGGCAGGGCCATCGGTGACGCCGTGACTGGCGGGACGCCGGGTGCGGCGCGGCCGCTCCATGGCTATTGGCCCCAACAGCCTTGATCCTGCGTCCTTGATCGTGTCTCCTTGATCGTGTCTCCTTGATCCTGGGAGCGCTCCGGCCTATCTGCGCGATCACAAGAAGCGAGACGGAGACGACAGGGTGGACGCACGCGGCGGCATAGGCGGATCGTTGCAGGGGTTGGACCTGCGCGCGGAGATCGACCGGCTGCGCAAGGAGCGCAACGCCGTGATCCTGGGCCATTATTATCAGACGCCCGAGATTCAGGATCTGTCCGATTTCGTGGGCGACTCCCTGGAGCTGTCGCGCAAGGCGGCGGAAACGGACGCGGACGTCATCGCCTTTTGCGGCGTGCGCTTCATGGCGGAGACGGCAAAGATATTGTCGCCCGAAAAGATCGTGGTGCTGCCGGACATGGACGCGGGCTGCAGCCTTGAGGACAGCTGCCCGCCCGCGCAGTTCAAGGCGTTCCGCGAGGCGCATCCCGATCATATCGCCTTGAGCTACATCAACTGCTCGGCCGAAGTGAAGGCGCTCAGTGACATCATCGTCACGTCCTCTTCGGCGGAAAAGATCCTCGCGCAAATCCCAAAGGACCAGAAGATCATCTTCGGCCCCGACAAGCATCTGGGCGGATATTTGAAGCGCAAGTTCGATCGCGACATGCTGTTGTGGCCGGGCGTGTGCATCGTCCATGAGGCGTTCAGTGAGACCGAGCTGCTGAAGCTGAAGGCGCAGCATCCCGGCGCGCCCGTGGCAGCGCATCCCGAATGTCCGCCCTATATCGTCGATCATGCCGATTATGTCGGGTCGACCAGCGGCATCCTGGACTTCGCCAAGACGATGCCGGGCGACACGCTGATCGTCGCGACCGAACCGCACATCATCCACCAGATGCGTAAAAGCGTGCCGCACAAGCAGTTCATCGGCGCGCCCGGCGCGGACGGCAACTGCAACTGCAATATCTGCCCCTATATGGCGCTCAACACGATGGAGAAGCTGTATCTCGCCTTGCGCGACCTGCAGCCGCGGATCGAAATGGAAGAAGGGCTGCGGTTGCAGGCGAAGAAGAGCCTCGACCGGATGCTGGAAATGGCGAGCGGAACTGTGGGACAGGGCGACGTTGGCGCGCGGACCTGATCCGGTGACGTTCACGCTTTCCGGGTTCGACATCGACGCCTTCGTCGCCGCTACGCTCGCCGAAGATCTTGGCCCGGATGGCCGGGACGTGACCAGCGAGGCGGTGATTCCCGCCGACGCGATGTTCGAAGGGGTGATGGACAGCCGCGACGCAGTGACGCTGGCGGGCTTGCCGATCGCCATCGCCTTTTTTCGCGCACTCGATCCGCAGGTGGAGATCGAGCAGTTGCATCGGGACGGCGAGAGGGTGGAGGCGGGGACCGACCTGATGCGCATCCGTGGCCGGGCGCGGGCAATGCTGACGGCGGAGCGGTCGGCGCTCAACACGGTGCAGCATCTGACGGGCATCGCCACCATGACCCGCGCCTATGTAGACGCGATTCTGGGAACGGGCGCGACCCTGCTGGACACGCGCAAGACCATCCCCGGACTCCGCATACTGGAGAAATATGCGACGCGTATGGGCGGGGCGACCAACCATCGCATGGGCCTGTGGGACGCGGCGATGATCAAGGACAATCATGTCGCGGTCGCGGGCTCCGTCGAGGAAGCGGTGCGCCGCGCCGTTGCCGCCGGGGTGGAGCGGATCATCGTCGAGGTCGACCGGATCGACCAGATCGAACCCGCGCTCGCCGCCGGAGCCACCCACCTGCTGCTCGACAATATGGACGCACCGGCTTTGCGCGGCGCGGTGACGCTGGTCGGCGGACGCGTGCCGACCGAGGCTTCGGGCGGCGTGACGCTGGAGACGATCCGCGCGAAGGCGGAAACGGGCGTGACCTATATCAGCGTCGGACGCCTCACCCAATCGGCGCCCGCCGCTGACATCGGACTGGATTTCGCCTATGCTTAAGATCTTGCTGCCCGTGCTGGCGCAGGCGGCGCCGAACGCCGCCCTGGCGCAGGCGGGCCAGTGCCGTCTGCCGGGCGTCATCCCCCGGCCCGTGGTGGAAGGACCGACCGAGCAGGAGCCCAAGCGCGTCCTGCCCATCGGCAGCTATACGCTCGCGGTCAGCTGGTCGCCCGACTATTGCGCGCGGTCGAAGGGCGGGGCGAAGGATGATTTCCAGTGCCGGTCGGGCAATGTTTTCGGCTTCACGCTGCACGGCCTCTGGCCCGACGGCTATGGCAAGGACTGGCCGCAATATTGCAAGCCCGCTCCGGTGCTGCCGCGCAAGGTGGTGCGCGATCATCTGTGCGCCGTGCCGTCCGTCCAGCTCATCCAGCATGAATGGGTGAAGCACGGCACCTGCCTGCCGACGACGCCGACCAAATTCCTCGCCTTGTCGCGCAAGCTGTATCAGGCGCTACGTTACCCCGACATGCAGGAACTGGCGGCGCGGCCGACGCTGTCCGCGCGCGAGTTCGCCACGGCCTTCGCGGCTGCGAACAAGGGCATGAGCGCCGACATGATGCGCCTCAACGTCTCGCGCGAAGGGACGCTGAGCGAAGTGTGGGTCTGCATGGACCGCAAGCTGCGCTACAGTCGCTGCCCGGCGCATCAGGGCGGGGTCAACGACGCCACCCGCATACGGATCGTGCCGAAGGGCTAGGCGTCGATCGTCACCGTCGAAGGATGGTGGCGGTCGAGATGCTTGCGGATGATGCGCAGATTCTTGCTGTTCGACTTGAAGAAGAAGTCGAAGGCGTCACCCGCGAACGGGATGGCGCCGATCAGCGTGTCGAAGCCGACATTGGCGGCCATGCGGGTGATCTGCCATTTCGACATGCCGAGGTTGCGGGCTTCCCATACGATCCACGCGCCCATGGCCGCTGTCGCGATATCGCCGACAACGGGGACGAGGCCAACGAGGCTGTCGAGCCCGACGCGCCGCGTGGTGCCGGGAATGACGAACAGCCCCTCCAGCATCTGCTCCATCGCCTCGATCCGGCGGCGCACCGAAGCGGGATCGCGGCCGAAGCCCGGCATGTCGCGCACGATGCGGTCGAACTGATCCTGCGAAATCGCCATCCATCTGTCTCCTTGAGACAGTTAGTTGGTGCTGCGGAAGAGATGGTTCAATGGGTGCCGCGCACGCGGGGAAGGCTGAAAGCCGCTGAGGCGCTTGGACACAAGCGACCAGCGCACCGGCGCGCCCAGCGGGATATAGCCATTATGCGCCACCATCAGCGCCTCCGCCTCGGCGATGCGCGCCATGCGCTCGCCCGCGTTGCTGGCGAGGCTGGCCGCCTGAAGCTGAGCGTCGGCAAGATCGCTGCAATGCACCTTTCGCGCGCAGCCGACCCGCCCGAGATACCAGACGACGCTGTCATAGGCGGCGACTTCGTCCACCAGCCTCAGGTCCGCCGCTGCCCGCATGCTTACTCGCTCGATGGTAAGGCCAATCATGCCCAGGTCGCGCGCCAGCAGGCCGAAGAGCAGGGTCGATCCGGGGCCTTGCGGGAGCGCGATGCGGAGCGGCGGCGGATCGCCATTGTCCGCGCGCCAGCGGGTGATACTGGCGCGCGCCTGCGCCTGCCGGTCCTCCAGCGGGAGGGCGGACCAGGCCGGATCGGTCGGCGGGCGCGGAAGGTCCATCTGGTCGGGCAGGATGCGCTCGCTGGTGGCCCAGCCGCCCAGAGGGAATACGGCGGGCAACTGGCTGCGGTCGATCGCCATGTTGATCGCCGCGCGCACATTGTCGTCGTCCAGCAGCTTGCCCGAGCCGGTGATCGCGAGCCCCAGAAGACCGCGTACCGGATCGACCCGCACATCGTCGCGGTCGATGCCAGCCGGGACCAGGAAAGGAAGGTCGGAATAGCGGCCGCCCAGCACCAGCGCGGCGTCGCCTTCGCGGAAGCGGATGATGGCGAGCGCCGGCCTTTCCGCGCGCAGCAGACGGGTCTGCCATTCGGGCACCGGCTGGTCGTTGCCGCCATCGTCGCCGCTGCTGCGGTCGACCGGCGTCAGGACCAGGCGGTTGCCCTGCGTGACGGGACGATAGGGGCCAGTGCCGCCTTCGCGCGACAGCAGCGCCATTTGCGGCTGGGCCAGCATCTGCAGCACATAGGGGCGGGAAGCCGCGAGCCGGACCTCCACCACTTCGCCCGTCATCGGGACCACGGCCTCGACCGCGTCGAACGGCCCGTTGGGATCGAGCCGCCGCAGCATTACGATCCGCGCCATCAGCATCCGCGCGACATCCGGCGCCGTGACGCGGGTTCCGTCCGCCCAGAAGGCGCGGCGCAGGCGAAAGATGTAGCTGCGCCCGTCATCCTCCACGATCCAGCGCTGGGCGAGTGCGGGCAGGATGTCGCCGCTGGCGTCGAACGCGACGAGGCCCTGCGCCGTCGCTTCCAGCATCAGCTTGGCGGCGGGATCGGGCAGATTCTGGAGGGGGCGCGCGAGGTCGTCACGATCGCCGATCACGCTGACGGCGACCGGCCCGCGCCCCTCGTCCGAGCAGCCGCCCACCAGAAGCGCGATCAGCGCCCCGATCCTTGTCAGGCGGCGTGGGACGCGGAGAAGAGAGGAAATGGTCATTCCAGCGTCAGGATTAGCCCGCGATCGCGCGCGCGCCAACCGTCGATCGCATCCAGCGCGTTGTAACAAAATAGACATATAAAAGACGCTTAGGCGTAACTAAAGATTCATATTGGCGGCGCGGAGCAGCAAAGGGAAAGCAGATGACGCTCCGTTCACGACTGGCCAAAGGCACCGCGTTGGCGCTCGCCATCCTTCCGGCTTCGGCCATGGCGCAGACGATCGACGCGACGGAAGCCGCGGCGATGCGCGCGCAGATCGCGGCCCTGAAGGCACAGGTGGACCGGCTGGAGGCGCGGCTGAACGGCGCCGGCACGACAACGCCGACCGCAGCGCCGATGCCGCCGGCTGCAACGACGCCGATGGCGGTCGCCGCGGCAAGCTCCCCGAAGGCCGAGCAGTCCACATCGATCGGCTGGAAGGGCGGGCCGGTCTTCACGCGCGGCGACGCCAGTTTCCATGTGAAGGGCCGCATCCAATATGATGCGGGCCTGCTGATGACGCCGGCCGGGGTCAATGACCGGGCGAAGGGCTATTCCAACGAACTGCGCCGGCTGCGGCTGGGCGGAGAAGGCAAACTTGGAGCGGGCTTTGGCTATAAGCTGGAACTGGAGCTGTCGGACAACAGCGTGGAACTGGTCGATACCTTCATAACTTACGAGAAGGGGCCATGGCTGGTGACGCTGGGCAATCACAACAGCTTCCAGTCGCTCGACGAACTGATAAGCGACACCGGCGGCGCGGTGATGGAGCGGGCGGCATTTACCGACGCATTCGGTTTCGAGCGGCGGCTGGGCCTGTCGGCGCAATATCGATCCGGCATCCTGCTGGCGCAGGCGGGCGTCTTTTCGGACAGCGCCGATTCGCTGACCAACGCCAGCGACGGCGCGAATGGCGGGGACGAGAATAACAGCTTCAGCGTCGACGGCCGGGTCGTGCTCGCGCCCAAGCTGGGAGAGACGCAGCTGCATTTTGCCGCGTCGGGTCATTGGCGCGACCTGCAGCGGCTGGGCGAGGCGCCGCAGCGCTATCGCCAGCGTGCCTATCTGCACAGCGCCAACAGCCGGTTCCTGTCGACGCCGCCCATCCTGGCCGAACGCGAAACGAGCTACGGTCTGGAGTTCGCCGGCGAGCGCGGGCCGCTCTGGTGGGTGGGCGAGGCGCACTGGCTGCGCGCGGTGCGGCCGGGCCTGTCCGATCCGACCTTTTTCGGCGGCTATGGCGAGGTCGGCTATGTGTTCACCGGCGAAAGCCGCGGTTACAAAAACGGCATTTTCGGCGTGGTGAAGCCGGACAGCCCTGTGGGTTCCGGCGGATGGGGCGCGTTGCAGGCGACGGTCCGCTACGATTATCTCAGCCTCAACGACAAGGGGATCGTGGGCGGAACGCAGAATGGCGTGATCGCGGCGCTGGTGTGGACGCCGATCGAATATGTACGGTTCAACCTCAACTACGCGCATCTGGCCTATACCGACGCGGCGATCACCGCAGGCGGGCGGCGCGATTATAGCGTGGATGTGCTCGGCTGGCGCGCGGAACTGGACTTCTGAGGGGTAATCGCTTTTAGTCTGGCACCATGCTGATGATCCTTGGAACCTTCCGCCTGCCCGCCGCCAAAATGGATGCGGCTCGCCCCGCGATGACACGCATGGTGGAGGCCAGCCGCGCCGAAGAAGGCTGTGTGGAATATGTATATGCTCAGGATTTGTTCGATCCCGGCCTGATCCACGTCACGGAACGATGGGTCGATCAGGACGCAATCGACCGCCATTTCGCGGCGTCGCACATGGCGGAATGGCATGGAGCATGGACCGACCTTGGTATAGGCGACCGGAACCTGCGCCTCTACGATGTCGGCGATTCACGCCCGCTTTGACCGCCAGGCGGGAGGGAAGCGGCAGCCGCCCGTCAGGCCGCGAGCCGCAGGAAGGGCACCGGTTCAGTCGAGCGCAGGACGATGGGCTTGCCCTCCGTCGCTTCGAACAGTTCGCCGTCGAGGATGACGCTGCTGCGCTCCCCCTCGATCCGGATCATGTCGCCCTGCTCCAGGTGGATACCCTGCATCCGCGCCTTGCCGACGCGGCGAAACAGGCTGGCCCAGACGAGGCGCAGCAGCGCGGGCAGGCTCTGGTCCACCGCCATCAGCTTCATGTTGCCGCGCCGGCTGCCGCCCGGCTGCACGCCCAGCAGCAGCTTTTCCAGCGTGGTCACGATCAGCACCGAAAAGCGCCCGGCCAGTTGTCCGTCGCGGATCAGCGAGATGCGCACCGGCTTGCTGGAGGGCGGCAGGAAGCGCGCCCGGATGCCGAACAACAGCGAGAAGACCACGGCAAGCGCGGTGATGAAATGGCTGAGGCCGTTGGAGAGGCCGAGCGGATAGATCTGGTTGCGGCAATAGAGCATCGTATCGGCAAGGCCAGCGCCGCCCAGGAACATGCCCAGCACCGGCCGGCTTTCCGCCTGACCGTCCGACAGGGCGATGAGTTCGCGGGCGACGACATGATCTTCGACGCCCGACTTGGCGATCTCCAATATCTTCTCCAGCGCCTTGATCGGGTCGCCATGGATGCCGAGGTCGAGTGCGATCAGGTTCGTCTTGCCATTGGGCAGCACCGCGATCGGCGGCACCCGGCCATGGAAATGCTCACCTTGGTAGAGTTCGGTCAATGACGCCTGCACCGTGCCGTCGCCGCCGTTGATGACGATGACGGCGGGATCGACGCGGGCGATCGTCTGGAACGCCCGGCCGATCTGGTCGACATGCTCCACCTCATAATGGAAGATGTCGGGATGGTTGGCGCAATAGCTGCGCACGCGCGGAAGCGTCTGCCGGTTGCCCGTGGACTTGGGATTGGACAAGAGCGCGACGCTGACCATCTGGGTTCGATCACATATATTTGAGATTGATCGTGATTTTCGTCACGCCGGGTCCGGCATAGAAGGCGGCCTTTTCGACCCCCGGCTTGCCCAGGTTGAAGATGCTGATCGACGGATTGTTGGAAAATCCACCGCCATCGCGCGAAATGTCGGTCTTGCCATTGCCGTCGCGGTCATGCCGCACGGCGATGCCATAGCGGCCTGGCTGGGGCACCGGCATGCAGAAGCGCATCGCGCCATCGGTCGGGCGTACGCTCGTTTCGATTCGGTTGAGCCATTCCCCCTTCGCCAGCCAGGCAGCGCGGGTGGCCGGATAGGATTGGATCCGCACCTTGCCGGTCGCGGCGGCAAAGCCGCGCACGTCGACCAGCACCGCCGGCCCCTTCGCCTGGGGACCGCAGCGATCCATATCGTTCGGGATTTCCTGCCCATGAGCCATCGCCGGCACGGAAGCGACCAGCGCGACCGCCGACATGAAACCCATTGCAACTTTCAACATGACCATCAGACTCCTGGAAGCTATAGCCACCGGCATGGACCGGAGGCCAAGCCCCTGTTCGCCCCGCAATTGCTCCCCTGCCATATGGGATCGGTTTGCGGCCAAATCATGGTGATGGGACGACGACTTAGAGAATGCTGACCGCCACCGACCGCTATCTTGCCCGCCTCATCGCGGTGCCGATGTTCGCCACGCTGGTCATATCGGCGATGCTGCTGGTGCTCGACAAGATGCTGAGCCTGTTCGATTTCGTGGCGGCGGAAGGCGGGCCGGTCAGCGTCGTGTGGCGGATGCTGGCCAGCATGCTGCCCGAATATCTCTCGCTCGGCATACCCATCGGCCTGATGCTGGGTATCCTGCTCGCCTTCCGCAAGCTGGCGCTGTCTTCTGAACTGGATGTGATGCGGGCGGTGGGGCTGTCCTACGGGCGGCTGCTGCGCGTCCCCTACATGTATGCCATCGCGCTGGCGCTCCTGAATTTCGGCATCGTCGGCTTCGTCCAGCCGCTGTCCCGCCATGCCTATGAGGCGTTGCGGTTCGAGCTGCGGTCGGGCGCGCTGGGCGCGTCGATCAAGGTGGGCGAGTTCACGACGCTGGGCAAGCGCATGACCCTGCGCATCGAACGCAGCCGGGACGAAGGCCGCAACCTTCAGGGGATTTTCGTGCGCGCGGTCAGCCGCAACGGCCAGTCTGTCGCGGTGACGGCGGAGCAGGGCACGTTCCTGGCGACGGACGATCCCGACACGATCATCTTCCGTTTGCGCAATGGCGTGCTGGTGAATGACGGCCCCAAATATAAGACGCCGCGCATCCTGTCCTTCTCGAGCCATGACCTGCCGATCGACCTGCCGCAGATCGAGCGGTTCCGTGGCCGTGACAACGACCGGGAAAAGACGATTCCGGAACTGGTGGTGATCGGCCACAATGCCGACACGCCCGACAAGCTGAAGGACGAGGTACGCGCCAATTTCCACTTCCGCATGGTGGAGGTGGTGTTCATGTTCCTGCTGCCGCTCGCTGCGCTCGCCTTCGCCATACCGCCCAAGCGTTCGACCTCCGCGCTTGGCGTTTTCCTGTCGATCGTGTTCATCGTCACCTATCACAAGATCAACCAATATGGCGAAAGCGTCGGAGCGTTGGGCAAGATCGATCCTATCATCGCGCTGTGGGGACCGTTCGTCGTCGCGTCGGCGCTGGTGCTGTGGATGTATCATGTGATCGCTCACCGCCCCGGCGGGCAACCGACCGCGGCGCTGGAATATGCGTTCGGCAAACTGGGCAAGCAGATCGTGCGCCTGCTGAAATTCGGGCGGAGACGCAGCCCTGCAGCCGCGGAAGGAGCGGCCTGACCTCATGAACCTGAGCTTCTTCCCCTCACGCCAGATGAGCTGGTACATGGCGCGGCTGTTCCTGACCCGCACCTTCGCCGTGCTGATGCTGCTGGTGGTGGTGCTCCAGACACTGGACCTGCTCGGCAACAGCGGCGACATCCTCGCCTATCCGGGCAATGGCGACGCGCAGCTCTGGCATTATGTCGGGCTGCGCACGCCGCAGATCATCGCGACCTTCCTGCCTTTCTCCGTGCTGCTCGGTACGCTGGTCATGTTGGCGACGCTGAACCAGAATAGCGAGATCATCGCGATGAAGGCGGCGGGGCTGTCCGCGCATCAGATATTGGCCCCGCTGATCGCGGCGGCGCTGGGCGTGTCGATCATCAGCTTCGCGTTCAACGAACGGATCGTGGCGCGGTCCACGGCGGCGCTGAGCGCGTGGGAGGCTGTGGACTACGGCCCGATCCCGCAGGACAGCGGCATCAAGTCCAACCCGTGGGTGCGGGACGGCAACAATCTGGTCAACGTCGCCATCGTTGCCGGGCGCGGCCAGAATGTCCAGCTTCGCAAGATCGAAATCTACAATCGCGTCAACAACGCGCTGACCACCATCATCCAGGCGCCACGCGGCCATTATGACGCTGCCAGCAAAAGCTGGGTGCTGGAAAGGGCGCAACAGTTCGACGTGGCGCGCGGGACTGGGCGCGACATCGGCACCGTCCGTTTCGGCCATGACATCAGGCCCGATCAGTTCACCCTGGCGAGGGTCGATCCCGATGCGCTGACCTTCAGCGAACTGCAGGCCGCGATCAGCGACCTGCGCGACGCGGGTAGGCCGACGGGCGAACTGGAAGGCAGTCTCTGGCACAAAATATCAGGCCCGCTGTCTGCGTTGCTGATGCCGATCCTGGGATCGGTGGCTGCGTTCGGCCTGGCCCGGTCCGGGCAGCTGTTCGTCCGCGCCGTGATGGGCATGGCGCTGGGCTTTGCCTATTTCGTGGCGGACAATTTCTCGCTCGCGATGGGGAGCCTCGGCGCCTATCCCCCCGTGCTGGCGGCTTGGGCGCCCTTCTTCCTGTTCCTGCTGGTGGGCGAGACGGTGCTGTTCCGCACCGAGGAGTGAGCGCAAAAAAAGAAGACCCCGGCGACCAAGGGACGTCGCGCGGGGCCTTCCACAGGGGGCGTTCCGATCCCAGAGGGGGGAGAGGGGGACCGGAACAGCCACGATATGGGTCGGGTTATTCCGGTTTCAAGGCGAAACTGAAATTTTTTTGACGCGGCGTCTTATGTGCGCTCAGCGCGCCCGCATGGTGCTCCGCGCGATCTTGCCGACCAGCGGCGTCATCCCGGCATAATTGCCCTTTCGATAGGGAGAATCCGGGTCAAGCGTCGCCATCAACCGCGCGTGCGCCTTGCCCAAGGCATGATAGGGCACGCTGGGTAGCAGATGATGCAGCGCGTGATAGCGCAGGCCCACCGGCGCCCAGAGCGCGGGCAGGGTGGAGGGCGGAGGCACGTTGACCGAATCCAGATATTGCGCCGTGACGGTCATCGGCTCGCCCTCATTCTCCCACAGATGCGCGACCAGCGTGCGCAGCTGATTGACGACCGTCATCGCCGAATGGACGCCCATATAGACGAGCAGCGGTTTCCATCCGAAGGCGAAGACGCTGCCGATCAGCGCCAGTGCGACGAGGCATGCGCCGGCTTCCTGCCACGCCCACATGCGCGCGAAGTCGCCTTCGGGCGCGCGACGGCGATAGGAGGGGTTGATCGACAGGGCGGAAAATTCCGACACCACCTTAGCGCGCAGCGGCGGGATCAAAAGCGACAGCGGCGTCAGCACGCCGAAGCGCAGGATGAGACCCACAGGCGCGAGCGACGCAACGAGGATGAAGAGCGGCAACGACCATGGTTTCATGAGAGCAAGCGGGAGATATTCGGGATCCTCCGCCGTGCCGTAGCGCGTGCGGGCATGATGCTGGGTATGGACGCCTTCATACATGAAGGAGGGGATCATCAGCGGAATGCCGACGATCAGGTTCCAGCCCGCGCGAAAGCCGGGCAGAGCGCCCTTGCGATAATGGGTCAGCTCATGAATGAAGCTCGCCACGCGATAGAGGGCGAGCACCGCCACGCCGCCGCACACGAGGGCGACGGCCCTATTGTCGACAAGGATCGCCCCTGCCAGCGCGCTCCAGCCGATCAGGGCGGAAGCCAGCATGTCGCTCCAGAAGATGCGGGGATCAGCGACACTGAATTCGCGCGCCAGGTCCGCCGCCGCCCGCAGCATCGCGACATCGTCGGGGATCGCTGCCCGCGCCCGCTGCGCGGCGGCAAGGATGGGGTCGTGCTTCGTCATGCGGGCCGTCCTAGTCTCCAAATGCGCTGACATCATGGCAGCACCATGACATATTCGCCATCCCGGCGCGCCCACGCGCCCGCATGATTGACATTGCGCGGACAAGGGTGGAACTGCACCGCCAGCATCGAAATTGCGAAAGCGGCGTCCGTGGCCAATTCTGATCTGGTGATTACCCCCGTTTCCGGCAAGGCCGACATGAAGGCCTTCATCGACCTGCCGTGGCGGCTTTATGCCGGCGACTCCAATTGGGTTCCACCGCTGAAGGCCGAGGTCAAGGAACTGCTGACGCCGGGCAAGAACCCCTTTTTCGGTCATGCGAAGGCGCAATATTTTCTGGCGCGGCGCGGCGGCAAGGTGGTGGGGCGGGTTTCCGCCCATATCGATCGGCTGGCGCTGGACCAGCCGCCGGAACAGGGCATGGGGCCAGGCACCGGCAATTTCGGCCTGTTCGAGGCGGAGGATGATGCAACCGCCAGGGCGCTGATAGCCGCGGCGGAGGACTGGCTGCGCGCCAAGGGCATGAACCGCGTGCTGGGGCCGATCTCGCTCTCCATCTGGGAAGAGCCGGGCTTGCTGATCGAGGGGCACGATCATCCGCCGACGGTCATGATGGGGCATAACAGCCCCGCCTATCAGGCGATGATCGAGGGGGCGGGCTATGCGCCCGTCAAGCAGCTCAAGACCTACGAGCTGGATATCACCAAAGAATTTCCGCCGTTGATCCAGCGAATCGTCCAGTCGGGCGAGAAGAACCCGCGCATCCGTGTGCGGCAGGTGGACAAGTCGCAGTTCGACAAGGAGGCCGCGATCATCCTCGGCATCCTGAACGACGCGTGGGGCAACAATTGGGGCTTCGTTCCGATCACGGACGAAGAGGTTGCGCATACGGGCAAGAAGCTGAAGCCGATCGTGTTCGAGGATCTCATTATGATCGCGGAACTGGATGGCGAGCCGGTCGCCTTCATGATGACGCTGCCCGATCTCAACGAAGCGGTGAAGCCCTTGAACGGCGCGCTCTTTCCCTTCGGCTGGATCAAGCTGCTCTCCTGGCTGCGCAAGCCCAAATGCCGCACGATGCGCGTGCCGTTGATGGGCGTGGTCCAGCGGTTGCAGGCGTCGCGCATGGCGAGCCAACTGGCGTTCATGATGATCGAATATATCCGCCGCAATGCCGTCAGTCGTTACGGATCGACGCGCGGCGAGATCGGCTGGGTGCTGGACGATAATCAGGGGATGAACGCCATCGCCGACGCGATCGAAAGCCGGGTGAACAAGGTCTATCAGATTTACGAAAAGACGCTTTAGATCATGACCGAAGTTTAATCATTGCGCAGCCGTTTCTTGTGAAACCCGATCGGGCAGCCTTCGTTTCTAACCCAAGATAACAACGCAAGGAGTGTTCATCATGGGTGAGACTGTCGACAAGCTGAAGGCTGCTGGCAACAAGGCGGCGGGTGCTGTCAAGGAGTCGGTCGGCAAGGCCACCGACAACGAACGTCTGGAAGCCGAGGGCAAGGCGCAGAAGGCCAAGGGCACGGCACAGGACGTCGCAGGATCGGTCAAGGGTGCGCTCGGCGACAAGATCTGAACGCCTCAACTGAGGTTAGGAAAAGGCCTCGCTCCGCACGGAGCGGGCCTTTTTCGCGTCAGGTCTGCCTGGCCAGATAGTCTTTTACATCGCGGCGCAATTCGCCGGCGCACAGATAGAGCGCGATGACGTTGGGGATCGCCATCAGGAAGAAGCTGGAGTCGACGATGCCGACCACCCGGCCAAGGTCGATTGCTGCGGCGGGCGGCAGGGCGACGACATAGAGGATTTTGTAGGTCCATTGCGCCTTCGGACCATGACCGAAGAGATAGCCCCACGCCTGCAAGCCATAGAAGCCCCACGCGACAAGCGTCGAATAGGCGAAGAGGAACACGACCACCGCGAGCAGCCATGGGAACCATGGCGAAACCTTCGCGAAGGCCGCCGAGGTGATGGCGATCCCCTCCAGCCCGGTATTCCACGTCCCCGCGACCACAAGTGCCAGCCCGCCGACCGCGCAGACGATCATCGTGCCGAGCAGGGGTTCGAGCAGGGCAACCAATCCTTCCGACACGGGATGCTGCGCGCGCGCCAGGCTGTGCGCCATGACCGCCGATCCTACGCCCGCCTCGCTGGCGAAGACCGCGCGCCGCATGCCCGCTACGAATGCGCCGACAGCGCCGCCCGTCGCCGCCGCGCCCGACCAGGCGCCGTTCCAGATCAAGGACAGCGCGGCCGGTATCTCGCTCACATGAAGCAAAAGGATTGCCGCAACGCCGAGCAGATAGACTGCGACCTTGAGCGGGGTCAGCCGTTTCGCCACCTCGCCCAGCCACGCCGCGCCGCCCAGTGTGACCAGCGCGACAGCGGACGCCAGGAACACGCCATAGGCCCAGCCATTCGACAGCCCGGTGACGACCTTCACCTGCGCGAAGCTCTGGTTGACCTGCACCATGGGGATCGCACCGAACAGGGCGAAGAAGGCATACGCCCCGCCCAGCGCCAGCCCGAGCTTCGGCCAGCCGCGCGCCGCCCCAACGGCCTTGAGCACATACATCGGCCCGCCATGGGCATGGCCGCGAGCGTCGAACACGCGATATTTGAGGCCCAACGTGACCTCCGCCATCTTCACCGTCATGGCGAACCAGCCGATGATGAACATCCAGAGGATCGCGCCCGGCCCACCCATCGTCAGTGCGACTGCGACGCCCGCGATGTTGCCGAGGCCGATGGTGCCGGACAGCGCCGTCGAGAGCGCCGCCCATTGGCTGACGTCGCCCTTCGCCTCGCCCTCGCGCGGTTGCGACCGCAGGATGCGGAGCGCCCGCCCCACCTGAGTCACATTGGGAAAGCCCAGCCAAATCGTGAAGAACAGCATGGGCAGCGCCAGATACAGCACGATCAGTTCGATCTGCGTCCCTAGCATCGGTATCTTGAAGAAAACGGCGTCCGACAGGCCGTCGACGAAAGCATTGAACTGATCCATCGGGTCGACATGCCGCTGGCTGCATGGAAAGTCGATTAAAGATTGCTCATGTCTGTTGTGCCGGGTTGCGAGGGGATGGCCGATCGGTGCATGGAAGCCCCATGAGCAGGCAATATTTCGGCACCGACGGCATTCGCGGCCGTACCAATGCATGGCCCATGACGGCCGATCTGGCGATGAAGGTCGGCATGGCCGCGGGCACCTATTTCCAGCGCGGCAGCCACCGCCATCGGGTGGTGATCGGCAAGGATACGCGCCTTTCGGGCTATATGGTCGAGAACGCGCTCGTCGCCGGCTTTACCGCCGTGGGCATGGATGTGGTGCAGTTCGGCCCGATACCCACGCCAGCCGTTGCGTTGCTGGCGCATTCGATGCGCGCGGACCTGGGCGTCATGATTTCCGCCAGCCACAATCCCTATTTCGATAATGGGATCAAGCTGTTCGGCCCGGACGGGTACAAGCTGTCCGATGAGGACGAATTGAAGATCGAGGCCTTGCTGGAGCAGGATATTCCGCTCGCGGCGTCGAAGGATATCGGCCGCGCCCGGCGGGTCGAGGATGCGCGCGGGCGTTACATCCACGCCGTCAAGTCGAGCTTCCCCGCCGACCTGCGGCTTGATGGCCTGCGCATCGTGGTCGATTGCGCGAACGGCGCCGCCTACCAGGTCGCGCCTTCGGCCCTGTGGGAATTGGGCGCGGACGTGGTCGCGGTCGGCGTGACGCCCAACGGCACCAACATCAATGACGGATGCGGATCGACCGCGCCCCTGTTGTTGCAGGAAACCGTAGTCTCTTCGGGCGCGGATATCGGCATCGCGCTGGATGGCGACGCCGACCGGCTGATCGTGGTGGACGAGCAGGGCAAGATCGTCGACGGCGATCAGATCATGGCCCTGATCGCCGCCAATTTCGCGCGCGACGGCCTGCTGCGCGGCGGTGGGCTGGTGGCCACTGTGATGTCGAACCTGGGCCTCGAACGCTTCCTGTCGGGGCAGGGCATCGGCCTTGAACGGACCAAGGTGGGCGACCGTTATGTGCTGGAACGGATGCGCGAGGGCGGCTTCAATGTCGGCGGCGAACAGTCGGGGCACATGATCCTGTCCGACTATGCCACCACCGGTGACGGCACCGTTGCGGCGCTGCAGGTGCTGGCCGCGCTGGTGCGATCGGGCAAGCCCGCCAGCGAGACGTTGCATCAGTTCGATCCGGTGCCGCAATTGCTCAAGAATGTGCGCTTCGCGGGCGGCAAGCCGCTGGAGCATGAGGATGTGAAGCGCGTGATCGCGCAGGCGGAGGCCGAGCTGGACGGCTCGGGCCGCCTCGTCATCCGTCCGTCCGGCACCGAGCCGGTGATCCGCGTCATGGCCGAAGGCGACCGGGAGGATCAGGTGAAGGACGTGGTCGAACGTATCTGCGCCGCCGTGGAAAGGGCGGCGGCGTAATGCTTGAGATGCGGCCCGACTGCGAACGCTGTGGCGCGGACCTGCCGGCCAATGCGCCCGGCGCGTTCATCTGTTCCTTCGAATGCACATTCTGTGTGTCTTGCGCGGAGGCGCTGGACGATCGCTGCCCCAATTGCGGCGGTGAGCTGATGGACCGGCCGACCCGCGCCGGCAAGGCGCTGGCGGCCAATCCGGCCTCCGCGGAGCGGCGCTTTCGCGCATGAGCGTCCCGCGCATCCTCATCATCGCCGGGTCAGACAGCGGGGGCGGCGCGGGCATCCAGGCCGATATCAAGACGGTGACGATGCTGGGCGGCCACGCCATGACCGCGATCACCGCTATCACGGCGCAGAACACATTGGGGGTGCAGGCCGTGCATCCGGTGCCGACCGATATGGTGCTGGCTCAAATGGATAGCTGCATCAACGACATCGGCGTGGACGCCGTGAAGATCGGCATGATCGGTAGCGCGGAAACGGCCAATGCGGTGGCGGACCGGCTTGCCGCGTTGGAGGGCGTGCCGATCGTCTTCGATCCCGTCATGGTCGCGACCAGCGGGGCGGCGCTGGCGGATGCGGCGACGATCGCGGCGTTCGAGAGGTTGATGGCGATCGCGATGATCGTGACGCCGAACCTGCCGGAACTCGAGGCGTTAGGCGGTGAGGTGATCGCCATCCATTTCGACACTCATGTCCTTGCCAAGGGCGGCCATGGCGAAGGCCCGATGCTGACCGACCGGCTGATCGGGCCTCAAGGCGTGCTCAAGGCGTGGAGCAACGCGCGGATCGACACGCCGCATACGCATGGGACCGGCTGCACGCTGGCGAGTGCGATTGCATGCGGGCTGGGGCAGGGACTCGATCGGGTGGACGCGGTCGAGCGGGCACGCAAATATGTCCGCGAAGCGCTAATGATCGCTCCGGGCTTCGGGACGGGGCATGGGCCTATGGGCGTTCCGCTGGGATTTCACGTCCATGCCTGACTTCGTGCATGAACTGCGCCATCATCCGGGTCTGGTCGCCGGGGTGGACGAGGCGGGCAGGGGGCCTTTGGCGGGGCCGGTGGTCGCCGCCGCCGTCATCCTGCGGCAGGAGGATTGCCCGGACGGCCTCAACGACAGCAAGCAATTGAGCGCCGCCAAACGCGCGGCGCTGGAAGGCGAGATCAAGGCGCGGGCGCTCTGCTGGGCCATCGGCATCGCGAGCGTCGAGGAGATCGACGAGATCAACATCCTTTGGGCGACCATGCTGGCGATGACGCGTGCGGTCGACGCGCTGACCCATGATTGCGCGCATATTCTGGTCGACGGCAATCGCTGCCCCAAATGGCGCTGGGCGTCGACGGCGGTGGTGGAGGGCGATGCGAAATGCCTGTCGATCGCCGCTGCCTCCATTCTTGCCAAGGAAGCGCGGGACCGGATGATGATCGCGGCTGCGGCGGATCATCCGCATTATGGCTGGGAAACGAACAAGGGCTATGGCAGTGCGCGGCATCTGGCAGCGCTGCGGGAGCATGGGCCGACGCCACTGCACCGGCGCAGCTTCGCACCCGTGGCGCAGCTCAGCTTGCTGTAGCCGAAGCCAGTAGCTGATCCATCGCTGCCGCCACCATCGTCTGCGCCTCCTGCGGGGAGAAGGTACTGCGGTCGAGGCAAAGCTCCAGCCACAAGCCGTCGACCAGGGCCATGAGGCTGATCGCGGCGATCCGCGTGCGCGCCGGCGACATGGCCGGAGCCGCGGCCTGCAGCAGCACTTCCACCTGTCCCCGCGCCGCGCCGTACACTCCGGCATGGACGGCCGCGATCTCCGGGTCGGACTTGACCAGGCTCCAGAAAGCGATCCAGGTCGCGAGCAGATCGGGATCGAGTACGGGTGGGGTGAAGTTGGCTTGCAGGCAAGCGCGAAGGCGGTCGCGCGGGTTGTCACCCGCCGCCTCGACAGCGGCGTCCAGCGCTGCGTTCACCCGCGCGCCGACATCGGCGTAGGTGGCCAGGATAAGCGCGTCCACGCCGTCGAAATAATGGGTGAGCAGGCCCGATGACACGCCGGCATAGGCGCATATGGCCCGAACGGATGTGCCGACCACGCCCTTTTCCGCGAGGCAACGTGCCGTGGCATCAATCAGCGCCTGTCGTCGGACGTCTGCCGTTTCCCTTACGAAACGCGCCCTTTCCCGCACGATGGTCGATTGCTCATTCGCCTGCATCGTCATCCGTCTCCCGTCGCCGCTTTGACGGCTGGTGGCCAAGAAGACAAGAGAAGATGCAATAATGGTAGCGATATATTCTCAAAAATGGGAAGGAAGTGAAATTATATTATCAGCGGGGGAGAGAATATTGCCAATTATGTCCAGCTAGCCGCACCAATCAGGTCGCGCCCAATGTCTCCAAGGCGGCGAAGCGCTGCGACCATAGCGCCCCATGTACTGCCATCCACTGGACGACCGGGCCGAGTCCCTTGACCCGAGCGGCATACCAGGTTTCACGACCGCGACGATGAGCGGTCACCAGCCCGGCGCGCTTCAGCTTGGCTAGGTGGCGCGACACCATGGGTTGGGATACACCCGCATTTGCGGTCAGCGCATGCACATTCTGCTCTCCCTCCCGCACCAATGTTTCGAGAAGAGCGCGTCTGGTGCCGTCCGACAAGGCCTTGAACAGCGCGTCGGCAGCGGCATGGCGATCCGTAGTGAAGGAGGCATTTTTCATCCACAATCCATAACCAAATAGGTATGATTAGGTCAAGATTGGACGCTGGCCGAGCTTCTCGAACAGCGTTAACCAAAAAAATGTGCCTCGTTCAAAGCGTGAGTCTTTTTCATCACACCGCCTCATATTGAGTCTTTCGCCGCCAAGCCGACTCAACATCTTGTGGGTCTTGCTTCGTTCCTGCGCGGGTCAGCGCATTTGTTAACGGCGAGCTCTAAGCTGCTGATCTTGACGCCGGACTCCCAAGGACTCATCGCTTGGCTTCAAGAGATACGGGGGTTTGCATATGGGTGTGATGGAGCGCGTCGCGGCGCCGCGGCGAAAGAAGGCGAACGCGTCAGCCGCATTGGACATGACGGCGCAGATTCCGGTCGACACCCTGCTGCGGGGCGACTGCATCGCGCATATGGCGGCACTGCCTGACGGCTGCATCGACATGATCTTCGCTGACCCGCCCTATAATCTCCAGCTTGGCGGCGACCTGTTCCGGCCGGAAGGCAGCCGGGTCGACGCGGTCGACAATGACTGGGACAAATTCGATACGCTGGGCAGCTACGATCGTTTCACCAAGGCCTGGCTGCGGGAAGCGCGGCGCATCCTGAAGCCCAACGGCACCATCTGGGTGATCGGCAGCTATCACAACATCTTCCGCGTCGGCACCGCGCTCCAGGATGAAGGTTTCTGGATCCTCAACGACATCATCTGGCGCAAGTCCAACCCGATGCCCAATTTCAAGGGCACCCGCTTCACCAACGCGCATGAGACGCTGATCTGGGCCAGTCAGGGCGAGGACGCGCGCTACACCTTCAATTACAAGGCGATGAAGACGCTTAACGACGAACTGCAGATGCGCTCCGACTGGGTGCTCCCGATCTGCGCCGGGCAGGAGCGGTTGAAGCGCAACGGCACGAAGGCGCACCCGACGCAGAAGCCCGAGGCTCTGCTCTATCGCGTGCTGCTGGCCTGTACCAAGCCGGGCGACATAGTGCTCGATCCCTTCTTCGGCACCGGCACGACCGGCGCCGTCGCCAAACGGCTCGGCCGCAAATGGATCGGCATTGAGCGGGAAGACGACTATATCGACGTGGCGCTGGAGCGGATCGAGGCCGCATTGCCGCTGGACGAAAGCGCGCTCACCATCATGCAGAGCGCGCGCAGCCAGCCCAAGGTGGCGTTCGGGACGCTCGTCGAAACCGGCTATCTCAATCCGGGCGCGATCCTGACCGACTCCAAGCGGCGATGGCAGGCGGTGGTGCGGGCGGACGGATCGCTCGGTGTCGGCACGGACAGCGGTTCCATCCACAAGATGGGCGCGACGTTGCAGGGCGCGCCGAGCTGCAACGGCTGGACCTTCTGGCACCATGAGGCGCAAGGGCGGCTGATGCCGATCGACACGTTGCGCCAGACATATCTGCTGGCGAACGAGCCGTAAGGAAGCATGTGCTACGGCGAAGGCCGCTCGCGTTGAACTGCGCTCCTGCCTTCGCAGGAGCACGGAACCGCGCTAAGCACCGTCCATGCTCCCCACCATCCCCGCCCATTTCCGCCTTTATCTCAAGCCCGTCTGGTTCGTGCCGTCGCCTATCGGCCTGCCAGACAGAAGCGCCGCGCGGATGGGCAACGGGCTCATCTGGTTCCAAGGCTATGAGGTAACGGCCCTGGACGGCGCGCGGCGGATCGGCCGCTTCACCGTGGCGGTGGCGGAATTCGACGCCTGGCTGACGACTTTGCCTGACGTGCTGAGGCAGCGGGCAGGGATGCTGGCGGCGAACATTTCAGCGCAGCGAGCCCCGCTGGCGCTGGGCGAGCGCACGATCCGCTTCGACGCGCCGCAGGTGATGGCGATCCTGAACGTCACGCCCGACAGTTTTTCCGATGGGGGAAAGCATCTCGATGATCCGAAGGCGGCGGCGGACGCGGGCTTCGCGATGGCGGCGGCGGGCGCGGCGTTGATCGACGTGGGCGGGGAGTCCACCCGTCCGAAGGCGGCCAAACTCTGGGAAGGCGACGAGATAGCCCGCATCGTCCCGGTGATCGAGCGGTTGGCGGCGGCGGGCGTGCCAATGTCGGTAGACACGCGTAAGGCGGCAGTGATGGAAGCGGCGCTGGCGGCGGGTGCGGCCATCGTCAACGATGTGTCGGCGCTGGCGCACGATCCCCGCAGCCTTGAGGTAGTGGCCCGCGCCGGTTGTCCGGTGATCCTGATGCATGCGCCGTCCAGCGGCGACGATCCGCATCATAATCCGGCGGGCTATGGCGATGTCGTCGCCGACGTGTTCGACCATCTGGAAGCGCGCATCGCAGCGGCGGAAGCGGCGGGGATCGCGCGCGAGAAGATCATCGTCGATCCGGGGCTGGGCTTCGGCAAGGGGCTGGCCGACAATCTGGCGCTGGTGAACGGGCTGGCTACGTTCCAGGGGCTTGGCGTGCCGCTGCTTTTCGCCGGCAGCCGGAAGCGATTGATCGGTGCCCTGTCGAACGAAGCGCCGGCGGCCGATCGGCTTGGTGGCTCGGTCGCGCTCGCCTTCCGCGCCGCGCAACTCGGCGCGCAGATGGTGCGGGTGCATGATGTCAGGGAAAGCGTGCAGGCGCTGCACCTATGGCGTGGGCTGGCGGACGCAGGGCTGAGCGGGGTTTGACCGCTGTCTCCGATCAAAAGGGCAAGAGCGCCTCATAGTCTTCCCGCCCCGGCTTCCCCTCGACCCGCTGGCCGCGTTTGATAAGAAACGCGTGCCGCACGATTTCCGCCTGCTGCTCGATGCCGTAGCGGGTGAAGGGCTTTCCCGGCACATAATCATAGGCATATCGGCAGAAGGGATGGCGCATCAGGGGCAGCCACCATTTGCCGCTTCGCTGCGCCTGCCAGACATGGGTCATCTCATGGATGAAATGGCCCTGGATGTGCAGCGGGCTGGCGCAGAAATCGTCGCAATAAAGGCCGCCCTTGGGCGCGAACCAGAGATGGCCGTCCGGGGCCATGGTCACGCCGTCGGGTTGGAGCGGCCACCATTTGCGATTGTGGATGCGCACCGCTCCATAATCGATCGCGCGCCCGAATACCGAGCGAGCGAGCGCCACCTCGTCGTCCGTCAGCGATCGCCCCGTCAATGGCGGGCATGCTCGTCCGGTTTCGCGGCGGCGGGCGCGCCGCCCGCGCCCTCCGGCTTGCGGATCACCGCATCCACCAGCAGCCGGTCGCCATTGCCCATCAGGAAGGTCAGCTGCATCTTGCCGCGGTTGATCGCCGTATCGTTCACGCCCCACAGCATCAGATGCTTGCCGCCCGGCGCAAAGGCGACCGTGCCCTTGGCCGGAACGTCGACGCTGTCGACCGGCTGCATCGACATCATGCCGTTCTTGTCCTTGCTCTCGTGCATTTCGACCTTGAGCGCGTAGTCGGTGATGACACCCCGGATCTGCGCACCCGAATCGCCGCCATGGGCGACGAAATAGCCGGCGGACGGCGTGTCCTTGTTAGGCGAGAGCCGCACCCACGCCTGGTCAACATAGGCAGGGGCGGGGTCGCCGCAGCCGTTCAGGGCCAGCGGAGCCGCAAGGGCCACAAGGGCCAGGGGTGCTCGCATCCAAATCTCCATGCCATATATCCACATTGTCTCGTTTCCGGTCGTTCCGCAAAGCTAATGGGCGATGCTTCTTGTGCCAAGCGAAAGCGCGCCTATATCCCGCATGCAAACCGGCCTTGCCTTGGCGCTTTAGTGAGGTATTGGGCCGTCGACCGCTGAAAATTTGGGGTTATAAGAGGACAAGATGGCAAAAGTTATCGGGATCGACCTGGGCACCACCAACAGCTGCATCGCCGTGATGGACGGCGGCAAGCCCAAGGTCATCGAAAATGCGGAAGGGGCGCGGACCACGCCCTCGATCGTCGCCTTCGCCAAGGATGGCGAGCGCCTGATCGGCCAGCCGGCCAAGCGCCAGGCGGTCACCAATCCGGACAATACGATTTTCGCGGTGAAGCGCCTCATCGGCCGCCGCTTCGATGATCCCATGACCAAGAAGGACATGGAACTCGTCCCCTATTCGATCGCGAAGGGGCCGAATGGCGATGCGTGGGTCAAGGCCGGTGGCCAGGATTACAGCCCGTCGCAGATCAGCGCCTTCATCCTCCAGAAGATGAAGGAAACCGCCGAGAGCTATCTTGGCGAGACTGTGACGCAGGCGGTTATCACCGTCCCCGCCTACTTCAACGACGCCCAGCGTCAGGCGACCAAGGACGCCGGCCAGATCGCGGGCCTGGAAGTGCTGCGCATCATCAACGAGCCGACTGCGGCTGCCCTGGCCTATGGCCTTGAGAAGCAGGATGGCAAGACGATCGCGGTCTATGACCTTGGCGGCGGCACGTTCGACATTTCGATCCTGGAGATCGGCGATGGCGTGTTCGAGGTGAAGTCGACCAACGGCGACACCTTCCTGGGCGGCGAGGATTTCGACGCGAAGCTGGTGGAATATCTCGCGGCCGACTTCCAGAAGGCGGAAGGCATCGACCTCACCAAGGACAAGCTGGCGCTCCAGCGCCTCAAGGAAGCGGCAGAAAAGGCCAAGATCGAGCTGTCCTCGGCACAGACGACCGAAGTCAACCTGCCCTTCATCACCGCCGACCAGAACGGGCCGAAGCATCTCGTCAAGACCGTGACCCGCGCCGATCTGGAGCGGCTGGTCGCCGACCTCATCAAGCGGACGATGGAGCCTTGCAAGAAGGCGCTGGCCGACGCCGGCGTTACCGCCAACGAGATCAGCGAAGTCGTGCTGGTGGGCGGCATGACCCGCATGCCCAAGGTGCGCGAGGCCGTGAAGGACTTTTTCGGCAAGGAGCCGCACACCGGCGTCAACCCCGACGAAGTCGTCGCCATGGGCGCGGCCATTCAGGCGGGCGTGCTCCAGGGCGACGTCAAGGACGTGCTGCTGCTCGACGTGACTCCGCTCTCGCTGGGCATCGAGACGCTGGGCGGCGTGTTCACTCGCATGATCGACCGCAACACCACGATCCCCGCCAAGAAGAGCCAGGTCTATTCGACCGCTGACGACAATCAGCAGGCGGTGACGATCCGCGTGTTCCAGGGCGAGCGCGAGATGGCGGCGGACAACAAGCTGCTGGGCCAGTTCGACCTGGTCGGCATTCCGCCCGCGCCGCGTGGCGTTCCTCAGATCGAGGTGACGTTCGACATCGACGCCAACGGCCTCGTCAACGTGTCCGCCAAGGACAAGGGCACCGGCAAGGAGCAACAGATCCGCATCCAGGCGTCGGGCGGCCTCAGCGACTCCGACATCGAGCAGATGGTCAAGGATGCCGAGCGCTTTGCCGAAGAGGACAAGAAGCGGCGCGAGGCAGCGGAAGCCAAGAACAACGCCGAGAGCCTCGTCCACACCACCGAGGGCCAGCTTGCCGAGCATGGCGACAAGGTTGACGCGAGCCTCAAAGGCGAGATCGAAACCGCCATCGCGGCGACCAAGTCCGCGATCGAGAGCGGCGACGCGGAAGCCATGAAGACCAAGGCGCAGGAACTCGCCACGGTCGCCATGAAGCTGGGTCAGGCCATTTACGAGAAGGAGCAGGCCGCCGCCGCTTCGCCGGACGCCGAAGCGCCCAAGGCGGATGACGATGTTGTCGATGCCGAATTCTCGGAAGTGGACGACAACAAGGCGTAAGCCTCTAGACTGCCCCCGCCGCTGGATCGATCCGGTGGCGGGGGGAGCCGGGAACAAAGATGACGACCGAACTCGACTATTATGCTCGACTGGAAGTCGAGCGCACGGCGGATGGCGCGACCATCAAGAGCGCCTATCGCAAGCTCGCGATGAAATATCACCCGGATCGCACCGGGGGAGACGCCGACAGCGAAGCCAAGTTCAAGGCCGTGTCGGAAGCCTATGAGTGCCTGAAAGACCCTCAGAAGCGCGCAGCCTATGACCGCTATGGTCATGCCGCCTATACCAATGCTCAGAACGGCGGAGGCGGCGGCGGGTTCCGTGGGCAGCAGGGCGGTTTTTCCGACCTCGGCGATATATTCGAGACGATCTTCGGCCAATCCGGCTTTGGCGGCGGTGGACGGCAGCAGCAGCGCCGTGGCGCTGACCTGCGTTACGATATGGAAATCAGTCTCGACGAGGCCTATCATGGCAAGCAGACCGACATCCAGATCGAGGTGTCGGCAGCCTGCGAAGCGTGCGACGGATCGGGCGCGCAGCCGGGCACGGGCGTCAAAACATGTGGGACATGCAAGGGCCATGGCCAGGTCCGCGCGCAGCAGGGCTTCTTCGTGGTCGAGCGGACCTGCCCGTCCTGCCATGGCGCGGGGCAAGTGATCGAAAGCCCCTGCCGTTCCTGTCGGGGCGAGGGGCGGGTGGACCGACCCAAGACGCTGTCCGTCACCATCCCTGCGGGCGTGGATGAAGGCACGCGCATCCGCCTCTCGGGCGAGGGCGAGGCAGGCGCGCGCGGCGCGCCTGCGGGCGACCTCTACATCTTCCTGCATGTGAAGCGGCACCCGATCTTCGAGCGGGACGGCACGACCCTATTCTGTCGCGCGCCGGTCAGCTTCACGACGGCGGCGTTGGGCGGCAGCATCGAAGTGCCCGGTCTCGACGGGAAACGGCATGAGATCAAGATCCCGAGCGGCATCCAGTCGGGCAAGCAGATCCGTCAGCGAGGCGCGGGCATGCCAGTCTTGAACGGGCGAGGGCAGGGCGATCTGGTCGTCCAGGTCGATGTCGAAACGCCCACCAAGCTGTCCGCCAAGCAGCGCGAACTGCTGGAGGCCTTCCGCGATACGGAGACGGGTGAGGAATGCCCGGCGTCCACCGGTTTCTTCGGCAAGCTCAAGGAATTGTGGGGCGAATGAAGCAGGCGCAAGAGATGTCCCGCTATTGAAAAAGGCTCCGGGGAACATCCGGAGCCTTTTTCATTGGGCCGATGCAAAGGTCGTCGGCCTGGTAAAGGCCGTCAGGCCGCCAGGAACAGGTCTGGATCAAGCGCCATCAACGTCTCTGCGCCGCCCTCGATCTTCCGGCGCAGCGATCCCGCATCGGGCATGATCCGTTCGGCAAAGAAGCGTGCCGTCACCAGCTTGGCTTCCAGGAACTTGGCGTCGCCTTCGCCTGCTTCGATCAGGGTGGTGGCCGCCTTCGCCATGCGCAGCCACATCAGGCCGGTCGCGACGATGCCCAATATGTGCATATAATGGTGCGCACCCGCTCCGGCATTGTCCGGATTCTTCATGGCGTTCTGCATCAGCCACATCGTTGCCGCGCCGAGCTGGCCGCTCGCCTTCTCCAGCGCATCGGCGATGGGAGCAAGCTGCGCATCCGCCTTGGCTGCCGCAACTTCTTCAGCCACCGTCTTCAAGAAGGCCTGAAGCGCGCGGCCGCCGTTCATCGGCAGCTTGCGGCCGACGAGGTCCATCGCCTGCACGCCGTTGGTGCCTTCGTAAATCTGGGCAATGCGGGCATCACGCACATATTGTTCGACGCCATTTTCCCAGATGTAGCCGTGCCCGCCGAACACCTGCTGCGCGGCGACCGCGACGTCGAAGCCCTTGTCGGTGCCATAGCCCTTCACCACCGGGGTCAGCAGCTGCAGCATGTCGTCGGCGGCCTGACGCTCTTCTTCGCTCGCTGCATTGTGGGACAGATCGACTTGCAACGCGGTCCACAGGATGAGCGCGCGAAGCCCTTCGGTCAGCGCCTTGGCTTCCATCAGCATGCGGCGGACGTCGGGATGGACGAACAGCGTGTCGGCTTTCTCGTTCGGTTCTTTGGGGCCGGTGAGGGCGCGACCCTGACGGCGATCCTTCGCATAATGGACGGCGTTCTGGAACGCGATCTCTCCCTGGCCCAGCCCTTGAAGGCCGACGCCCAGCCGCGCAGCATTCATCATGATGAACATGGCGGCTAGGCCCTTATTCTCCTCGCCCACCATCCATCCGGTCGCGCCGTCATAGTTCATGACGCAGGTGGCGTTGCCGTGGATGCCCATCTTATGCTCGATCGATCCGCAAGATACGGCGTTGCGATCGCCCAGCGATCCGTCCTCATTCACGAAAATCTTGGGCACGACGAAGAGAGAGATGCCCTTGCTGCCTTCAGGCGCGTCCGGTGTCTTGGCGAGGACGAGATGGATGATGTTGCCGGCCAGATCATGCTCGCCGGCGGAAATGAATATCTTGGTGCCGGTGATGGCGTAGCTGCCGTCCTGCTGCGGCACGGCCTTGGTCTTGATGAGGCCCAAGTCCGTGCCCGAATGCGGCTCGGTCAGGTTCATCGTGCCCGTCCATTCGCCTGAAACCATGCGGGGGATGTAACGGTGCTGCTGCTCGCTGCTTCCCTTCGCCAGCAGCGCGGAGATGGCGCCGGACGTCAGGCCGAAATACATTTCGAACGCCTGATTGGCGGATGACATATATTCGCCCAGCGCCGTCGCCACGACCATCGGCAGGCCCTGCCCACCAAATTCCTCCGGCGCGTGCAGCGTGGTCCAGCCGCCGGCAACATATTGATCGTAGGCGGCCTTGAACCCTTTTGGCGTCGTGACGCTGCCGTCGCTGTTGCGCACGCAGCCTTCGCGGTCACCAGACGCATTCAGGGGAAACAGCACCTCGGCCGCCATCTTCCCGCCTTCGGTCAGAATCGCTTCGACCAGATCGGGCGAGGCGGACGCAAAGCCGGGCAGGTTGGCGTAACGGTCCAGCCCGACGACATGGTCCAGCACGAAACGGGTGTCGCGAACGGGGGCGGCGTAGCTGGGCATGATCTTCTCCTGCGACTATTCTTATGGGGGGTGGGGGCTTATTTCTGCTCGATGGTGGATACGAAGGCGGCCAGTTCGGCGATCGCGGCGTCGATGTCGTCCTTCTGCCGGGTCAGCAGGGCGATGCGCGCCTTGCACTTGTCCACGGTGACGCGCCTCTGCGCCTCATGTTCCTCGTCCGCGTCATAGAGGTCGATCATCTCGCGGATTTCGGTGAGGCTGAACCCCACTCGCTTGCCCCGCAATATCCAGGCGAGGCGCGCACGGTCGCGGCGGGAATAGATGCGGGACAGGCCCTGCCGTTCCGGCGAGATCAGCCCTTCGTCCTCATAGAAGCGCAGCGCCCGTGCCGTCACGCCGAATTCCTCCGACAGGTCGGTGATGCTGTAGCTCTGCCGTTCGCTATGGTCGGGCAGTTCGATGCCGGCGATGCTGCTGCGCTTGTCCATGGCAGCAAATTACCATGCTTTACGTTTACGTCAAGGTGAGTTTGAGGCGCTTCCCGTTGCAGTCGCTTTGGGCTAGGGGCTCTGCATGATCCGCCTGTCCGGCTTGAAACTTCCGCTCGACCATCCGGCCGATGCGATCCCCATTGCCCTGTGCGAACGGCTGGGGCTGGAGCCGCATGAACTGCGCGGGCATGTGCTTGTGCGCAGAGGCAATGACGCGCGTCGGCGCAATGCGATCCAGCTCGTCTATACGCTTGACGTCGATGTGGCGGATGAGGCGGCCGTGCTGGCCCGTTTCGCCAATGATCATGACGTGCGGCCGACGCCCGACACAGGCTACCGGTTCGTGACTCACGCTCCTGAAAGCTGGCAGGGCAAGCGTCCGGTCGTGATCGGTGCGGGGCCGTGCGGCCTGTTCGCCGGCCTCATCTTAGCGCAGATGGGCTTCCGGCCGATCATACTCGATCGTGGCAAGGTGGTGCGGGAGCGGACGAAGGACACATGGGGCCTGTGGCGCCGGGGCGAACTCGATCCGGATTCCAATGTCCAGTTCGGGGAAGGCGGGGCCGGCACCTTCTCCGATGGCAAGCTCTATTGTCGGGTCAAGGATCCGCGCTTCCTGGGCCGCAAGGTGCTGGAGGAATTCGTCGCCGCCGGCGCGCCCGACGACATATTGTGGGAGGCGCACCCGCATATCGGCACCTTCCGCCTCGTCTCCATGGTCGAATCCATGCGCCGCCAGATAGAGGGGCTGGGTGGCGAATATCGCTGGCAGCAGCGCGTCGATGATCTGGTGCTGGAACCGGCGAGTGACGGAACCCAGCGGCTGCGTGGCGTGGTGCTGGCGGACGGCTCCGTGATCGAGAGCGATCATGTCGTGCTCGCCATCGGCCACAGCGCTCGCCCGACCTTCGAGATGCTGCACCGGCGCGGCGTGCATATGGAGGCGAAGCCCTTTTCCATCGGCGTGCGCATCGAGCATCCGCAAAGCTGGATCGATCGCGCCCGCTACGGCAAGTGCGCCGGTCATCCCGATCTAGGCGCGGCGGCCTACAGCCTCGCCCATCATTGCGGCAACGGGCGCACGGTCTACAGCTTCTGCATGTGCCCGGGCGGCCGCGTGGTGGCGGCGACTTCGGAAGAGGGGCGCGTCGTCACCAACGGCATGAGCCAATATAGCCGCGCCGAGTTCAACGCCAATTCGGGGCTGGTCGTAGGCATCGATCCGGAACGCGACTATCCGGGCGGGCCGCTGGCGGGCATCGACTTCCAGCGCCATTGGGAAAGCCTGGCCTACGTCGCCGGCGGATCATCCTACCATGCGCCGGGGCAGACGGTCGGCGATTTCCTGGCGGGCCGGCCTTCCACTGCGCTGGGGTCGGTCGAACCCTCCTACAAGCCGGGCGTGACGCCGACCGACCTGTCGCAATGCCTGCCGTCCTTCGTGATCGACGCGTTCCGGGAGGCGCTGCCCGTCTTCGGCCGGCAGATCGCCAATTATGATCATCCCGACGCCGTCATGACCGGCGTCGAAACACGCACATCCTCGCCCCTGCGCATCAACCGGGGCAAGGATTTCCAGAGTCTCAATGTCGCCGGACTCTATCCTGCGGGCGAGGGGGCGGGCTATGCTGGCGGCATCCTGTCGGCGGCCATCGACGGGATCAAGGTTGCTGAAGCGGTGGCGCAGGCGATCATGGCTTGAGGCCATATGCGCAGTCGCACGCTCTAGCCGGGAAGAACAGGTCTACGGGAAAATGGATGCCCGACAAGGGCATAAGCAGTCCGTCAAAATCAATGGGATAGAGAGGCTAACCGCTCAAATCCCGCCACGCATTTCTGCGGCGAACGGGAAGGGACTGGCTAACCTTTTGGCGGTGGAAAATGGATAGGGGCAAGGTCACTCCGATCCGGCCCGACCTCATGCGCCTGCCGATCGTGTCGCCTGCTGAATGGGAAGGCCGACCAGCGCCAGCAAGGCTGTGGCTTTGGGACGACATGATCCCCGTCATGCGCGCCACGTTGCTGACCGGCGATGGCGGCTCCGGCAAATCGCTGTTCGCGCAGCAGCTCGCAACATGTGTTGCGTTGGGCCTGCCGTTCCTTGGTATTCCCACGCGGCAGCAAGCGTCACTGTATGTCACTTGCGAGGACGATCTAGGCGAGCTGCATCGCAGGCAGGAAGCTATTTGCAAGTCGCTCAATGTCAGCATGGGCGAACTGGATGGCAAGCTATTCCTGCTAAGCCGCTGCGGGGAGCTAGATAACTCGCTCTTGAGCTTCGACCCTGACGGCGTCATCCGGCCTTCGCCCTTCTATGAAAGCATCGTGTCGACGGCGCATGGGCGCATTTTCTTCGCGGTATTGGACAACATCGCTCATCTTTTCGAGGGCAATGAGAACATCCGAAACCATGTCGCGATCTTCTGCAACATGCTGGAACGCCTTGCCCGCGACATTGGCGGGACCGTGCTTTTCCTTGGGCATCCTTCGAAAAATGGCGCGCAATACAGCGGCTCGACGGCGTGGGAAAATCAGGTCCGATCGCGCCTGTATCTGTCGCGGGGCAGCGCCGAAGAGGCTCAATATGATCCTGACTTGCGGGTGCTGAGCCGAGCGAAATCCAACTACGCGCAGACCGGCGACGAAATCCAAATAAGGTGGAAGGATTGGACGTTTGAACTTGCCGACGCCCCTTCCACTGATTGGCATGAACAAATGGCGAGCAATGCCCAGGCGGCGGCGGAGAACGCCAAATTCATGTCGCTGCTGCGAGTGCGCGTGAAGCAAGGCCGCACCGTCAGCGGTCGCCCTACGGCTCGCAACTACGCGCCGCGCGAATTCGCGAAGATGCCTCAAGCGAAGGGGTTCAAGGTCGAAGAGTTCGAACGCGCCATGGAACGATTGTTTGCTCTCGAACACATTGTCGAGATCGAGGTGCGCAACTCCACCGATCGCCACACGAGCCGATGCATCATGCCCGCTGAAGAAGGTGCGGGCCAGCTGCGGGGCAGCTGCGGGGCAGCTTCCGACGAAATGCGGGGCAGTGCTTCAAACCCGCAGAAAACTGCGGAAAAGGAGTGCGGGCCAGCTTTTGCGGGCCAGCTTGCGGGGCAGCTTTTTGACCAAAACGACGGCACTCCTCAAACCCGCAGAAATCCTAGGGAAATAGGTGCGGGCCAGCTGCGGGGCAGTTTTGGTGCTTCGGGTGGGCAGGGGAGCCCCCCTATAGGGGGGCTTCCCCAGCCCCCCACTCCCGAAGCGGAGGACATCATCTGGGATGATCCGGGCGAAGGGGACGACCAATGATCGGCGGCACGACACCGGCAAGGGTGCGGGCGCTCGCCAAGGAAGTGGGCAGGCTGCATCCCGACTGGCGCAATCCCGAACGCTACTTCGAGCGGCGTGACGAATTGAGGCGCGAGCTTCACAAACTAGCGAACGCGATGGAGCGACCGCATGGCTGACTGGCCCTACAACACCGCAACGTGGAAGAGACTGCGCCTGGCGCATCTGGCGCTTTTCCCAATGTGCGAGGGATGCGAGGCAATGGGCCGCATGACGATGGCGAACACCGTTGATCACCGGGTATCGATCAATGCCGGCGGTGATCCGTTCCCGTCGCATGACGGGCTGGCGAGCTACTGCCCCGGCTGCCACAGCGCTAAGACGGCTCGGGGCATCGAGGCGGGCGCGGTGCGGACGAAGAAGCCCCGGCGCGGCTGCAATCCCGATGGCTCTCCCATTGATAGCGCGCACCCATGGAACGGAGGCGATGGCCTCCTATCAGCGGCCGCGATCGAAAGGCGGATGCCGTCCGATTTGAGACCCGCCCGCATCCCCCTAACGATCGTCTGCGGAGCGCCAGGTTCAGGCAAATCGACATACGTGCGGGAACACGCGCGGTCGCGTGACATCGTCATCTGCCTCGACACTATCATGCAGCAGATTAGCGGCCTGCCTGAACATATGGCACCGCCGCACTTGCTCGCCAGCGGACTAGAAAGGCGCAACGCGATGCTACGCGCCTTGGCAGATGATGACGAACATGCTGCGGCATGGTTCATCGTGTCGGCACCTAAAGCCTGCGACCGGCGATCATGGACGGCTCGATTGGGTGGACGCTTGATCGTGATGGAAACTCCATTGGCAGAATGCGTCCGCCGCATCAGGGCTGATGCCGGTCGGCAGCTGCGGGTGACGCAGATGGTCGCGGCAGCGGTCGAATGGTGGGCGGCGAACCCCAATCTGGTCCGTCGAAAATCTCTTGGGGCTGAGGGAGGTGGACCGATTTCGTCCCTTTCTCTAGAGTTAGTTTCTTCGGGGAATGGCTCAAAACCGCCATTTTCGGGGCGCGGCTGATGGGGCAGCGCGGGCCAGGAGCGTCGAAATTGCGGGCGGTGGCGGGCCTTGCCCATAAGCCGGATGACAGCGGCCAGGCGCTGCTTGCCTTTGCGGAGCTGCAACAGCCGAAGGCAGCACCCCAGCCATGGGAAGCCGATGGGCTGACGCGGGCGGAAAAGGTGATCGCCTTCGTCGAATCGCTCCCCATCACCAAGGGCTTTGGCGCTGGCGAGCGGGTGCAGCTGATCGCGTTTCAGCGCCAATGGATTGAGGCGATCTATGGCGAGGATGGCGACGGGCGCCGGCGCGTCCGCACTGGCCTGCTGAGCGTGGCGCGTGGGCAGGGCAAGACGGTGCTGGCGGCGATGCTGTGCCTTGCCCATCTGGTCGGCCCGGAATGCGAGCAGCGCGGCGAGTGCTACAGCGCGGCCGCGACGAAGGATCAATCCGCGCTGATCTTCGCGGAAATGGAAGCGATCATCTTCGAGACGCCCTGGATCGCCGCCCGCGTCAACGTCCAGCGCTTCCACAAGCAGATCGAGGACATGCAGACCGGCTCGAAGTTTCGAGCGCTGGCAAGCGACGGCGCGTCGGTGCATGGCCTCGCATCGTCTTTTGTCGTTTGTGACGAGCTGGCGCAGTGGAAGAAGCGCGAGCTGTTCGATGTGCTGCGCACCTCCATGGGCAAGCGCAAAGAGCCGCTGATGCTCGTGATCGGGACGCAAAGCCCCTATCCTGAAAACCTCATGTCGGAGCTGGTGGACTATTCCGACCGCGTGAATGGAGGCGAGATCGAAGATCCAAGCTTTCACGGCGTGGTCTATGCCGTGCCGGAGGATGCCGACCCATATGACCCGGCCAATTGGGCGCTGGCAAATCCTGCCCTTGGCGTTTTCGTGTCGAAAGAGCAGATCGCGGACGAGGCGAAGCGCGCCAAGCGAATGCCGACATTTGAACCGGCCTTCCTGAACCTCCATTGCAACATGCGGGTGGACGCAGAGCCGAAGGCGATCAACCCGGCCGAGTGGCAAGCCTGCGGCCAAGCGGTCGACTTGGAGGCGCTACGCGGGCGACCCTGCTATGGCGGCCTCGACCTGTCGAGTGTTCGCGACCTGTCAGCGCTGGTGCTGTATTTCCCCGAAGATGGCGGCGCGGTGCTGCCGTGTTGGGGTGGACGGCTCCCAACGGCATCGCAATGTGCCAGAGTGAGTGCGTTGCAAGACTCAATCAAGGGAGCCGCCCGTGGAGCAAATTACCCGCATAGGCATGGATACGTCTGTCAATCGGCGTCCAAACGGGACCCCCGATCGGCGCGCAAAAGGGACCCCCTTTCGAGTATGGCACGACGGTCGAGGAACGCTCCTTGCGCTGCGCGTGGCGTAGGGAGGGCGGAGCCCGACC
>NZ_JBHTLS010000130.1:0-165195 GCF_042678845.1 Sphingobium olei
ATTACTGTGGATATGTATAAGGACATATAGAACGACTTAAATTTGCTACTGCAGCACAAGCCTAAGCCCCATGCCACACGAGCCGCCGCCCACATGTCCCTTCATCAATCAACAATGTCAAAGAACCGACACCTTTAGGAGGACAGCCATCCTTCCTCGAAAATTCATCGAGGGAGTTGCTTCCCGTTCCTGTTGGCGACCAGCCGTTCGATGCCGCTGAAGGCCTCGTCCCGTCCGGTGAGGCGGCATATATGGACGGCAATCCGACCCGTCAAACCCTTTTTGCAATTTTATTTCAGAAAATTTTCGGAAGTTCCGCGCTACATCTGCCCCATGACCCACAGCCACCATGGAAAGGCGCACGGATGACCCTGCAGGATGCCGACGCCGAAGACGCAGGGTTCGGTTCCCGCATACGCAGCGCCATTTTCTGGCGTTCCGGAAGCCAGATCGTCTCGCAGATGGTGAGCTGGGTGGTGACATTGGCGGTCATCCGCCTGCTCGATCCCGCCGATTACGGCCTGTTCGCGATGACCCAGGTGATCCTGAACTTTGCCACCTTCCTCAACGGATATGGCCTGGTCAGCGCGCTGGTCCAATCCGCTACCGTCGAAATCCACAGGCTGCGCCAGGCCTTCACCATCATGCTGCTGCTGAATGGCGGACTGGCACTGGCGCAGTTGCTGATCGCCCCCCTGGCCGCCGACTATTACGACCAGCCGATGGTGGCGCATCTGCTTCGAGTGCAGGCGCTGCTCTATCTTTCGACGCCTTTCATCTCCGTTCCTGAGGCGATCATGGGACGCGCGCTCGACTTCAAGCGCCCTGCCCTCGTCAACCTGATCGCGGCGATCGCGTCAGCGGCGACGGCGCTGGTGGGTGCTTTGTCGGGATGGGGGGTGTGGACGCTGGTGTTCGCGCCGCTCGCGGGCTTCTGGATCAAGGCGGCCGGCTATGTCATCGCAACGGGTTTCCGCCCCATTCCAACCTTCGACTTCCGCGGCACGGGTGCGATGGTCGCCTATGGCGCTTCGCTCTTGGGCGGCCAACTGTTCTGGATCGTGCAGAGCCAGGCCGATATCTTCATCGGCGGCCGTATGCTGGAGCCACATCAGCTCGGCCTCTATGCCGAAGCGCTGTTCCTTACCCAGATTTTCGTCAGCAAGTTCGTGCCGCCGCTCAACGATGTCGCCTTCCCCGCCTATGCGCGCATGCAAAAAGACCTCAGCCGCGTCGCATGGTCCTTTTGCAAGGCGGTGAAGCTGCTGCTGCTGCTGACATGCCCCATCTATCTGGGCATGGCCGTGACGGCGGAACCGCTGGTGGAAACATTGTTCGGGCGCAAATGGCTGGACATGGCGCCTTTCGTGTCGATCCTCGCACTGGCCATGCCGTTCATGACGCTGCAGGTGATGTTCGCGCCGGTCAGCAATGCATTGGGCCGCCCAGGCACGACCGCCCGAGTCGCCGCCGTCGGCGCGGTGCTGATGCCGGTTGCTTTCCTGATCGGGATTCAGGCCGGCGCGATCGGACTGGCATGGGCATGGCTGGCAGCGTTCCCGGTGCTGACCGTGATGACCGCCGTCATGGCAGGCAGGCCAATGGGATTGCGCATCACTGACGTCGCGCGCGCCGCAGCGCCTGGGCTTGGCTGCGCCATCGTCATGGCGGCCATCGTCATGGCCGTGGACGCGATGTTGCCCCCCCTACCCGCTCCCGCACGCCTGGGGATATTGGTTCCAGCCGGCGGACTGGCCTTTCTGGCCGCGGTGTCCATGTTGGCGGGCGAAACACTCAGGGAACTGGTGGCGCTGGTCGTGCGGCGGGCTCCACCCATTCAGGCGGGATGATCCGCCCGGTCAGGCAGTCTGAATATAATCGCGCAGCGCCGCGGCTTCCGATTCGATGCTGTCGATTCGGAATTTGACCAGATCCCCGATAGATACCATGCCGGCGAGCGCGCCATCGACCACGACGGGCAAGTGACGGATGCGGCGCTTGGTCATCAGAGACAAGCCGTTCAGCACCGGCGTCCGATCGTCGATGGTGATCGCCGGCGCGGTCATGATCTCTCCCACATCATGCTCCAGCGCCGCAGCGCCGTCCCGGGCAATCAGATGGACCAGATCCCGTTCGGAAAAGATGCCGACGACCTCCCCATCCTCCACCACGGGGACGCAGCCGATCTTGCGATCGGCCAGCAACTGCACGGCGAATAGCACGCTGTCGGACGGCCGAACCTGGATGACGTCGCTTCCCTTACGCTGCAATATCGCCGCGATGGTCATGGCTGCTCTCCTATGTTGCCACAAAGGCTTCTGTCAGGACTTGATGATCCCACTTTCGCGGCCCAATGAAAAGGGATGACGCGCAGACAGGCCCTGGATGATCCCCAAATCGCCGCCATCGCCTGGAAACGGTTCCGGCGAATCATGGCATGGATGGCGGTGGGCGCGACGCTGTGCGTGGGACTGGCACTCCTGTTTCTTCACTGGAGCGTTGGTCAGTTGCCGATCCACATGGTGATCGCGACCGTTCTGGGTGTCTGGCTGACCTTCATGCTCGGAACGGGTCTGATGGCGCTGGCTTTCCTGTCCAGCGGGACGGGCCATGACGAACAGGTGATGGACAGGTTGAAGGACGAGGTGCCGCTGGATGACTGAACAAAGGGGTGAAGCAGCGTTGCGGGTCGTCCCTGGCCCGATGGACATCAACGCCAACGGGCATATTTTCGGCGGCTGGGTGCTCAGCCAAATGGACATTGCCGGTGGCATCATGGCGGCCCGGATAGCTCAGGGGCCCGTCGCCACCGTGGCGATCGAGGGCATGAAGTTCATCAGTCCCATCCTGCTGGGCGATGTCGTTTCGGTTTATGCGCGGGAGATGCGGCGCGGACGCACGTCGCTGGCGATCCACATCGACGTGGTGGCGACGCGCGGCGTCGCGCAGACGGAGGTGAATGTGACCAGCGGCGTCTACACTTTCGTCGCACTGGACGCCGATCATCGCCCCCGGCCGCTGCCTGAATAGGAGCAGCGCGGATACGGCAGATGCAAGAAGGGGACGGCGCCATGGACGCCGTCCCCTTTTCTTAATCCCTGCGGCGGGCCTTATTCGGCGGCTTCGGCCGTGGCAGCGCGGGGCCGGCGTCCACGCTTACGGGGCGCTTCTCCCTCGTCCGCCCCTGTGTCGTCGCTGCGGGCGATCGAGGGCGGGAGAACCGCCGCGTCGAAGCTCTCCGTCGACTCCGCAGGCACCGCCTTGCGCGGCCGGCCGCGGCGGGGACGGGCAGGCTCGGCAGCCTGCTCCGGCGCATCCGCGACGGGGGCCGGCGCTTCTGCCGCCTGAGGAGCGGATACCGGGTCCGCTGGCGTGCCGACCGGCCCTTCAAACCCTACCTCGGGCAGCAAACCGCCGTCCTCCTGAGGGGAGCCGCGGTCGCGGCGATTGCGGTCGCGGCGATTGTTGCGGTTGCCGTCGCGATTGTCGCGCGCCTCTTCCGGCCGGCGCTCCTGAGGGCGGGGAGCGCGGTCATAGGCCGGCTGCTCGCCACGGAAATCGTCCACGCCTTCATCCGCGCTGTCGAAATCGTCGCCATCTTCATCGAAACTGTCCTCACGCGGACGGAAGCGCTGCTGCTGCTCTTCCTGCCGGGCGCGATTGTCGGCCAGCACGCGGAAATAATGGTCGGCGAACTGCAGATAATATTCGGCGTTCACCCGGTCGCCCGCCATCTGCGCATCGCGCGCCATATTCTTGTATTTCTCAAGAAGCTGGGCCGCATTCCCGCGCGCGCGGTTGTCGATCCGGTTGCCGTTATCGCCGCCGCCCCGATTGTTGCCGTTGGGGCGACCATTATTATTCCGGCCGCGATTGCGGCGGCCGGCCTGCCGGTTGTTGATCAAGATATGATCCTTGCGTTCGCTGTGTCAAAGTTCACTGACAACACTGTTCAGTCGCCATCTCCAAGCACGGCCTGTCCTTCAGGCCGTATACGGCTCCGCCAGGCATGATCCTGCCCGGATCATCACCCCAGCTGCCAGCAGCGCTTGCGCAGCGAGCGCCGTCATGACTTTCAGGAGCAGGGAATCGGCTTTTTGTATCAATGGCCTAACAGGCCATGTCACAAGATAGAGCCGTCCCTGACGCTGATGTAGTGCCTTTTACCGCATAAACCAAGCCATTTTCGCCCGGAGAGGCGCAAATCAACATCAATCCCCCGTTACAATCAGGCAGCGGTCATGGCCGGCAAGGTCGCGCTTGACCCGAACATGCAGCCCTTCGGCCAAGATGAGCGCGGATACTCTATCCGCCTGACGATAGCCGATCTCGATCGCGGCCATACCGCCTGGCGCAATCAGACGAGGCAGGGCGGGCACGATCCGGCGGTAATCGTCCAGCCCATCCACCCCGGCGAACAAGGCTTTGGCGGGATCACGCAGCACATCGCCTGACAAGGGTTCGTCGAGAGCAATGTAGGGCGGGTTGATGAGCAGGAGATCAAACGGACCGTCCACGCCTACGGCCCAGTTACCCGGCCGAAAAGTCGCACGGTCATCCATGCCCAGACTTCCGGCGTTTTCCTGCGCAACCGCGAGCGCGGCAGGCGACGCGTCGATGCCGACGCCACGCGCCTGGGGCCATTGATCAAGCGCCGCCAACAGCAGCGCGCCCGACCCAGTGCCAAGATCCAGGATGGTAGACGGCGATCGGCCGGTAAAATGATCCACCGCCGCCTCTATCAGCGTTTCACTGTCGGGCCGGGGGATCAGCACATCAGGCGTCACGGCCAGGCTGATCGTCCAGAAATCGCGCGTGCCTGTGATATGCGCGATGGGTTCCCCCGCCAGACGACGATCTAGCAAGGCCAAGAAATCCTGAGGAACGGTCAGATCGCGCTGACGCAGCAGCATGTCCGCCCGGGACAGCCCGAGGGCATGCGCCATCAGCAATTCGGCATCGAGCCTCGGCGTGTCGCTGGAGGCCACGAGCCGGGCGGCCGCGGCGCGCAGCGCGTCTGGGATGGTCACCCCACTCCGTCCAGCTGCGCCAGCCGCGCGGCCTCGTCCTCCGCGATCAACGCATCGATCACCTCTGCAAGGCCGGGGCCTTCCAATATCTCGGGCAGCCGGTGCAGTGTCAGGTTGATACGGTGATCGGTCACGCGCCCTTGCGGAAAATTATAGGTGCGGATGCGTTCCGACCTGTCGCCCGACCCCACCATCGCCTTGCGCGCGCCGGCCTGCTCGCTCTGGGTGCGTTCCCGCTCGGCCTCGTAAAGACGCGCGCGCAGCACCTGCATCGCCTTCGCCTTGTTCTTGTGCTGCGACCGTTCGTCCTGCTGCGTCACGACGATGCCGCTGGGCAGGTGCGTGATGCGCACCGCCGAATCGGTGGTATTGACGTGCTGCCCCCCTGCCCCGCTGGCGCGGTAGATGTCGATCTTGAGGTCGGAATCGGCGATCTGAACGTCCACCTCCTCCGGCTCGGGGAGGACGGCGACGGTCGCGGCACTGGTGTGGATGCGTCCGCCGCTCTCCGTCACGGGCACGCGCTGGACGCGGTGGACGCCGCTTTCGAACTTCAGCCTCGCGAACACGCCAGCCCCGTTGATGCTGGCCACCACTTCCTTGAACCCGCCCTGTTCGGAGGCGTTGGCGGAGATCATCTCCATCTTCCACCCCTGGGTATCGGCATAGCGCTGATACATGCGGAACAGGTCGCCAGCGAACAGCGCGGCTTCGTCGCCCCCGGTGCCGGCCCGGATTTCCAGCATGGCGGGACGGGAGTCGGCGGCGTCGCGGGGCAAGAGCTGCAAGGCCAGTGCGCGCTCGGCGGCGGGCAGCTGGTTTTTCAGCAGCTGCATCTCCTCCTGCGCCATTTCGCGCATCAGGGGGTCGGCCTCTTCGCCGCCGGTCATCGTCTCGAGCGCGGACAGCTCCTGCCGCAGCCGGCGCAGTTCCCGCGCGGCATTGGCGACCGGTTCGATCTCCGCATATTCCTTGGAGAGTTTGACGAACGCATCGGCGGGAAGATCGGCGCGAGTCATCGACGCCTGCACCTCATCCCGGCGCGCCTCAATCTGCGCGATGCGTTCGGCGGAGATGTGCATTAGCCCTTGCGCTTCACCAGTGTGATGACCCGGCTTTCCTCATCTTCATCCAAAACAAAGCGCTGGCTAATCGCGTCTTTGAGAGTAGCCCGTATTGGCTTTGCTTCGTGCCAAATGTCACGCAATCTGAACGATCCTAAATTCCCTACGCCATCGCCGGCTTCAACAGAAACGACGCGCACCGCGCTTAGATCACGCTTTACTTTTTCAAATAGCTTTTTGGGAGATCCCCTGAACGCCATTTCGGCCATGATCCCGTTGCTGCGCGCAAGCCCTAGCAGCTCTGTCGCAAGTAAACGCGACTCTTCGTTAGCCGGAATGAAGTTGAGGTCAGGGGTTAGAATTGCAGGCTTACCCACCAGCATTGCCAGTCGTTCGATCCCAGCCGCCCAGCCGACCGCAGGCGTGCTAGGGCCGCCCAGATTCTCGATCAGCCCGTCATAGCGCCCGCCGCCCAGCACTGTGCCTTGCGCACCCAAGCGGTCGGTGACGAACTCGAAAGCGGTATGCCGATAATAGTCCAGCCCGCGCACCAGTCGGGCATTGCGTTCCCATGCCACGCCTGCCGCGTCGAGGCCCGTCGTCACCTTCTCGAAAAAAGCGCGCGCTTCGTCGGTCAGGTAAGCGTCGATATCCGGCGCGCTGTCAGCCACCGGGCGGTCGCGGGGATCTTTGCTGTCGAGGATGCGGAGCGGATTTTTCGCCAGCCGCTCGACGCTTTCCTCCGAAAGCTCGCCCCGGTGCGCCTCGAAATGGGCGATCAGCGCGGCGCGCCACGCGTCGCGGCTCGCCGCGTCGCCCAGCGTGTTGAGCGTCAGGGTCACGCCTTCGATGTTCAGCTCGCGCAGCAGCTGGTCGCCCATGACCAGCAGTTCCACGTCCGCGCCGGGCTCGGCCGCGCCGATGATTTCGGCGTCAAGCTGGTGGAACTGGCGAAAGCGGCCCTTTTGCGGCCGCTCGTAGCGGAACAGGGGGCCATGGGTCGCCACTTTAAGCGGCGCATATTGCTGCCAGCCTTCGGTGATGTAGGCGCGGCTGATACCGGCGGTGAACTCGGGCCGCAGCGTAATGGAATCGCCGCCGCGATCAAGGAACGTATACATTTCCTTGGAGACGACATCGGTGCTTTCGCCCAGAGAGCGAGCGAAAACGGCGGTCTGCTCGAACACCGGCACCTCGACCCGCTGGAAACCGTAGAGGCGGCGCACGCGATCGAAGGTCGCGACGACGTGCGCGAACCTCTCCTGAAACGCCTCGGCCGTTCCGCCCAGCAAGTCCTGCGTGCCGCGCACCGGGCGCGGCGTTTCTGTTTTTGCCATGGGGCTGCGCCTTTAACCGCAAAGCAACCCTGTCGAAAGCGCTTTTTCGAGCGCATCGTCTGGGGTGGACGCGTGCTTAAACCCGCGCCATGCTAAAGACCATAGGGCGCCCCCGCCTCCATTTCCTGTCGGAGACATCCATGATCCGCAGCCTTGCTGCCGCATTCTGCCTTTCCACCGCCATCTCGGCCCCGCTCCTGGCGCAGGAGGCCATCCGTTCGAAGCCGACCGCGCTGCCGGTGGACAGCGGGAAAGCTGAACCAAAGGACATCGCCTATCCCGGCGGCACGATCCGGCTGGAGGTCGACGCGAGCGACACCACGCAGCGCATCTTCCGTGTCAAGGAAACCATCCCGGTGGCGCAGGCCGGGCCGGTGACGCTGCGCATGCCCGAATGGCTGCCCGGCAACCATGCCCCGCGCGGGCAGATCGAGAAGCTGACTGGCCTTACCTTCACCGCCAACGGCCAGCCGGTCGCGTGGAAACGCGATCCGCTCAACGTCTACGCCGTCCAGATCGACGTGCCGCAGGGCGCGAGCGAAGTCGTGGCGCAGTTCCAGTTCCTGTCCGCCACGGCCGGGAATCAGGGCCGCGTGGTCGTGACGCCCAAGATGCTCAACATCCAGTGGGAAAGCGTCTCGCTCTATCCGGCGGGTTATTACACACGGCAGATTCCGATCCAGGCGACCGTGACCTATCCGGCAGGCTGGCAGGCGGCGACCGCGCTGCGCGGTACGCGCAACGGCAATGCTGTAGCCTATGAAACCATCGATTATGAAGCGCTTCAGGATTCGCCGGTCTTCGCCGGCCGCTATTTCAAGCCGGTGGACCTGGGCCATAACGTCACGCTGAACATCGTCGCCGACGACGCCGACGAACTGGATTTCAAACCGGAGCAGATCGCCAAGCACAAGAAACTGGTGGACGAAGCCGGGACGCTGTTCGGCACCTATCATTTCAACCATTATGACTTTCTGCTCGCCATCACCGACGAGATGGGCGGCATCGGCCTGGAACATCACCGATCGTCCGAGAATCAGGTCGAGCCGGGCTATTTCAAGAAATGGGATTCGGGCGACGCGCTGCTCGACCGCAATCTCTTGCCGCACGAATTCACCCATAGCTGGGATGGCAAGTTCCGCCGCCCCGACCTGCTCTGGACGCCCGATTTCAACGTGCCGATGCAGGACAATCTGCTGTGGGTCTATGAAGGGCAGACGCAATTCTGGGGCTATGTGCTGGGCGCACGCTCCGGCCTTTTCTCCAAGCAGGAGACGCTGGACGCCTATGCGCAGATCGCGGCGAAGCTCGACACGGCGGTCGGCCGCCAATGGCGCCCGATGGAAGACACCACGCACGATCCCATCATCTCCGCCCGACGGCCCAAGGGCTGGGTGAGCTGGCAGCGGTCGGAGGACTATTATAACGAAGGGCTGATGATCTGGCTTGAGGCAGACGCGATCATCGCCAAGGCGACCCGCGGCAAGAAGGGCCTCGATGATTTCGCCAAGGCCTTCTTCGGCATCAAGCCGGGCGACTGGGGCCAGGTCGTCTATAATCGCGGCGACGTCATCAAGACGCTCAATGACATCGCGCCCTATGACTGGGCCGGCTTCTTCCAGAAATATGTCGACAGCCCGACGCGCGAGACGCCCAAGGGCGGCTTCATCCTTGGGGGCTATAACCTGGTCTATGGGGAAGAACCGAACAGCATCACCAAGGCGTCCGAAGGTGCCAACAAGATGGTGGACCAGAGCTTCGGCATCGGCGCGATCGTCAAGAATGACGGCGAGGTGAGCGGCGTCATCTGGGACAGCGCGGCGTTCAAGGCCGGGCTGACGGTCGGCGCAAAGATCCTGGCGGTCAATGGCGACGAATTTTCCGGGGACGCATGGAAAGCGGCGATCAAGGCGAAGTCGCCGATCCAGATCATCCTGAAGCAGGACAAGTATTTTCGCACTTTGACGCTCGATTATTCGGGCGGCCTGCGCTATCCGCGCCTCGAAAAGACAGGAGGGGGTGAAGGCAGCCTGGACCGGCTGCTGAAACCGAGAACATAATCACCCGTAACCAAACAGGTAGGATAAGGGGTTTCCCATGAATATCGAACTGATCCCGGTCGGGGACGATCCGCCCAACAGCCTCAATGTCATCATCGAGGTTCCGACCGGCGGCGAGCCGGTGAAATATGAGTTCGACAAGGCGTCCGGCGCGCTATTCGTGGATCGCATCCTTCACACGCCGATGCGCTACCCGGCCAATTACGGCTTCGTGCCGCATACGCTGTCCCCCGACGGCGATCCGCTGGACGCGCTGGTCATCGCCCGATCGCCTTTCATCCCCGGGGCCGTGGTGGCCGCGCGCCCCATCGCGGTGCTCAATCTGGAGGATGAAGCAGGCGGCGACGAAAAGCTGGTCTGCGTGCCGGCCGACTCGGTCTTCCCCTATTATTCCAACGTGTCGGAGAAAGACGACCTGCCCGGCATCGTGATGGAGCAGATCGAGCATTTCTTCACCCACTATAAGGATCTGGAGAAGAAGAAGTGGGTCCGCGTCGGCACCTGGGGCGGCGCGGAAGACGCCAAGCGCATCACGCTGGAAGCGATCGAACGCTACAAGGAAAGCAAGAAGGCCGCCTGAGCCGCTCTTGCGACGAGTGACGAAAGGCCGCGCGGAGCGATTCGCGCGGCCTTTCTGTTCGTGCGCCTCCTCAGGCGGCTTGCGCTAGATCAGGCGATCCGCCTCCAGCGCCATGGCGAGCGAATCCCGCATGCGCGGCATCCGGGCATGCAGCCGGGCGTCGGCCTCCACCAGCCGGTCCACCCCCGCTTCAAGCTGCGCTTCGTCCAGCGTGAAGGGCAAGCGCAGGAAGCGTTCGAACGCTCCGCCCACCCCGAAACGGGGACCAGCGGCCACGCGCACCCCCATGCTCTCCGCAAGCGCGGCGAGCGCGGTCGCTTCCCCGCGCGGCAATTCGGCCCAGAGCGACAGGCCTCCCGACGGAGATTCCACGCGCCACTGTGGCAACCGCTGCTCGATCAGGCGCAACAGATGATCGCGTCGGTTGCGCAGCATATCGGCGCGCTCGCCCAGGCCGACATCGGCGTCGATAAGTTGCGCGGCCGCGATCTGCTCGATCACCGGACTCGCCATGTCCATCGTCGTGCGCAGGCGGCCCAATGCCGCTACCGTCTGCGCATCGGCCCTGATCCAGCCGACTCGCAGCCCACCCCAGAAAATCTTGCTGGCCGATCCAAGCGTGATGACCTGCCGCCCGGAAGGGTCATGGATCGCCACAGGTGGCGGCGGGGCGAAATCCAGTCCCATCGCCACCATCGTTTCGTCGATGATGAGCGGCGTGTGGCTGCGCGCCGCGGCGGCGACCAGCGCGCGCCGCGTGGCAGGGTCCATGCTCCGCCCGGTGGGGTTGTGGAAGTCCGCGATGACGTAGGCGAACCGGGGCGAGGTCTGCCGGAACGCCGCTTCCATCGCGTCGATGTCCCAGCCATGGGCGGGCAGGCCCACCGGCACCGGCACGACATGGGCGCGCTGCAACGCCTGAATGGCGTTATGGTAGGTCGGATGATCGATTACCGCCCTGTCGCCCGGTCCGGCCAGCCACTTGAGCAGCAGCGAAAAACCCTGCTGCGCGCCGTTGGTCACCATGATCTGGTCCGGGGAGGTAGGGCAGCCGCGCCGCTCATAATGCGCCGCGATCGCGCACCGCAGAACCTTGAGGCCAAGCGCGTCATAGCCAAGATCGCCAAGATAGGCGGGCAGGGCTTCCACCGCATGCGCATAGGCGCGCGCCACGCCCGGCGCGGCGGGGAGGGCGGCGTGCGTCCAGTTGAGCAGATTGCCGCCATGGGCGCTTTCCAGCTCCACGGGCGCGGTTTCCGCGCGTGCGGTCGGCAGGCGGGTGACGCTGCCGGATCCCTGCCGGCTTTCGAGAAATCCTTCGTCGCGCAGCCGGTCAAAGGCGGCCGCCACCGTGGTGCGGGACAGACCTAAAGCCGCCGCCAGTTCACGCTCGCCCGGCAAGCGCACGTTAAGGCCGATCCGCCCGTCCAGCACGAGCATTCGCAGCGCCTGGGCAAGCTGGCGATAGGCGGGCTCGGCGCTGTCGCGCGCGCGCCACGCGCCCAGCAGGCGCAGGAGAGAAGGGGGACGCAACAGCGAAGTGGACATGGCAGACTTCCCGCATGACTGTAGGCGACGTCCATCTACCGAGAATTGGCCTCTGTAAAAAAGGCCAATTATGCTGAACCTGCATTCCCCCTGTTCCACAGATCGCGCCATCAATACATCGAGCGGTTTTCACGCGATGGCGATTGACGGCTGCGAGCGGTGGGGCATGATCGACGGCCTCACCGTCTCCTTGCATGGAAAGTCCCGCATGCGCGCTTTCGTCCTTGCTGCCCTGCTCCTGTCCACACCCGCCGCTGCAGCCGATCCGCCGCAGCCGGCGCTAGCGCCGCTGGCGTTCGAGCAGGTCGCACCGGCGGGCACGAAGATGCCCCGGTTCAAGGTCGATGCAGCATGGCCAGCCATGCCTGGCGATCTACTGCTGGGGCAAGTCAGCGGCGTGGCGGTGGGGCCGGACGATTCGGTCTGGGTGGTTCACCGGCCTCATTCTCTCACCGACACGGATACCGGCCTCGCGCAGGATCCGCCGATCGCGATCTGCTGCAAGCCCGCTCCTCCGGTGGTGCGTTTCGGCAAGGACGGCCGCTACATGGCCGGCTGGGGCGGCACGGCGAGCGCACCCACCATCGAGGGCGTCAACCAATGGCCTGCCAGCCTGCACGGCGTGTTCGTCGACAAGGGCGGCACGGTCTGGTTCGGCGGCAACGGCAAGGGCGACCATGTCGTGATGAACTACACGCGGGACGGCAAATATCTTCGGCAGTTCGGGCGGCGGGACAAGACCGGCGGCAATGACGCCACCGACCAGCTCGGCAACCCATCCGACGTCAATCACTCGGACGGCATGGTGCTGATTTCCGACGGTTATGTGAATCGCCGGGTGATCGGCTTCGACGCCAGGACGTATGCATACAAGGGGCGATGGGGTGCCTACGGCAAACCACCTGCCGGGCCTGTTCTGCAGGGGGATTTCGACCAGAGCCACGCCGTCGACCCAAGCCGCACAGCCGATCCCAAGGCCGCGCTCTTCAACAGCATCGTCCATTGCGTGGTGCCGACGAAGGACGGCCATCTCTATATCTGCGACCGCAACAACAACCGCGCGCAGCTGTTCAAGCGGGAGAAGGATGGCGGGATGACTTTCGTGCGCGATCTCGCCATCGCGCCGGAAACCGGCGGCACTCACACCGTCACCGACATCGCCTTTTCGCCCGATCCCGAGCAGACCTATCTCTACGTTGCCGATATGATGAACGGCCGCATCTGGATCCTGCGCCGCAAGACGCATGAGGTGCTGGGCGCGATCGGCCGGGTGGGGCGGCAGGCGGGGCAGTTCACCTGGCTGCACAGCATCGACACCGACAGCGAAGGCAATATCTACGCGACCGAGGTGAACACCGGCAGACGCGTACAGAAGCTGGTGTTCACCGGTATCGAATAAGTTGGGTCAGCCGGCGATCAGCCGGACATAGGCGCTCGACACCCAGCCGCTGGGGCAAGGACCGGAGTAAGGCTGTTTTCGTTCGACGCGCCTTTTCAGGCCGCACTCCATTGCGGGAGTCGTAGCCGCTGGAACATTGGAAACGTCCAGCACAACGCCCAGCCACTTCTGGTCCAGCGTGCGTGAGCACACATATACCCGGCTGCCCGGAGCTAATCGCCCGGCACTTTTTGAATCCGCGAAAGGAGCCGCCCTCAATTGGGCCGGCAACTCGTCATCGCCTGCGGCAATGATCGTTCCCATTGTTTCACAAGCCGAAAAGCTCGCGCCGTCCTCGCCGATCATCACCGGCCGAGCCACCGGCGCGTCCATCCGACTTTCGGGCACATCCTCACGCGGCGCGCCAGCGAGCGAGCTGTTGGGCAGCTCCTCATAGATGTCGGTGCTTTTCGAGCAGGCCGACAGGAGCAGGAGAGGGATCAGGAGCGCGCATGACGCTGTGATAGACCGGCCCGAGCCCGCCCGAAAGACGCCATGTTTCGCTTTAGTTTCTTAGGGCGAGTCCCTATATGCTCGGCATGAGCGAAGAACCCATGAACTCCCCTAACAGCAATGATTATGGCGCCGACAGCATCAAGGTGCTGAAAGGGCTGGACGCCGTGCGCAAGCGGCCCGGCATGTATATCGGCGACACGGACGACGGCAGCGGCCTGCACCATATGGTGTTCGAGGTCAGCGACAATGCCATCGACGAGGCGCTGGCCGGGCATTGCGACCGGATCGTCATCACGTTGAACCCGGATGGGTCCGTCAGCGTCGAGGATAATGGCCGCGGCATCCCGACCGGCATCCACAAGGAAGAGGGCGTGTCGGCCGCCGAGGTCATCATGACCCAGCTGCATGCGGGCGGGAAGTTCGAGAATACCAGCGACGATAACGCCTATAAAGTGTCGGGTGGCCTGCACGGCGTGGGCGTGTCGGTCGTCAACGCCCTTTCCGAATGGCTGGACCTCAACATCTGGCGGGACGGCAAGGAACATTATATGCGCTTCGCCTATGGCGATGCGACCGCGCCCCTGAAGGTCATCGGCGACGCGCCCGAGGGCAAGAAGGGCACACGTGTCACTTTCCTCGCCTCGACCGAGAAGACGCCCGGCGACGGCGGCACCTTCAAGAACCAGACCGAGTACGACTTTGACAAGCTGGAGCATCGCTACCGCGAACTTGCTTTCCTGAATTCGGGCGTGCGCCTGTTCCTGGTCGATGCCCGACATGAGGAGAAGAGGGAGGTCGAGCTGTTCTACGAGGGCGGGATCGCCGCTTTCGTGAAGTGGCTGGATCGTAACAAGACGCCGCTGATGCCCGATCCAATCGCGATCGCCGGAACCCGCGACGACGTGACCATCGACGTCGCGCTGGAATGGAACGACAGCTATTATGAAAATGTGCTGTGTTTCACGAACAACATCCCGCAGCGCGATGGCGGCACGCACCTCGCCGCTTTCCGCGCGGCGCTGACGCGCACCCTCAACAATTATGCAGAGAAGTCGGGCGCGCTGAAGAAGGAGAAGGTGTCGCTCACCGGCGAGGATATGCGCGAAGGGCTGACCGCGATCGTCTCGGTCAAGCTGCCCGACCCCAAATTCTCCAGCCAGACCAAGGACAAGCTGGTGTCCTCGGAAGTTCGCCAGCCGCTTGAAAGCCTGATGGCAGACAAGATGGCCGAGTGGCTGGAGGAGAATCCGGCGCATGGCAAGATGATCGTGCAGAAGGTGATCGACGCCGCCGCCGCGCGCGAGGCCGCCAAGAAGGCGCGCGAACTGACGCGGCGCAAGGGCGCGATGGACATCGCCTCGCTGCCCGGCAAGCTCGCCGACTGCCAGGAGCGCGATCCTGCCAAATCCGAACTGTTCCTGGTCGAAGGCGACTCCGCCGGCGGCTCCGCCAAGCAGGGACGCAACCGCCACAATCAGGCGATCCTGCCGCTCAAGGGCAAGATCCTGAACGTCGAGCGCGCGCGCTTCGACCGGATGCTGTCCTCCAAGGAAGTCGGCACACTGATCCAGGCGATGGGCACGGGTATCCGCGACGACTTCAACCTGGAAAAGCTGCGCTACCATAAGATCGTCATCATGACCGACGCGGACGTGGACGGCGCGCATATCCGCACGCTGCTACTGACCTTCTTCTATCGCCAGATGCCCCAGATCATCGAGGCGGGGCACCTCTACATTGCGCAGCCGCCGCTCTACAAGGCAACGCGGGGCCGATCGGAGGTTTACCTCAAGAACGAAGCGGCGCTGGAGCAATATCTGGTCGACAATGGCGTCGACACGATGGTGCTGGAAACCAGCGGCGGCGCGCGCAGCGGCGACGATCTGCGCGGGCTGATCGAACATGGGCGACGGATGCGGGCAGTGATGCGCTATGTGCCGCGCCGCTACAATCCGCAGATCATCGAGGCACTCAGCCTCAACGGCGCGCTCGATCCGGAACTGTCGAAGGACGCGCAAGCGGAACGGCTGGCCGCGACCGTCGCCTGGATGGACGCGCAGGATTCCGAAGGCCGCTGGACCGGCCGCATCGCCGAGGAGGGGGGCTTCCATTTCGAGCGCCTATGGCGCGGCGTCACCGATCATCATGTGATCGAGGGCGGCTTCATCGGATCGGCCGAGGCGCGCAAACTGCACGCCATCGCCAGCGAGGAATCGGCAAATTATCGCAATGCCAGCCGCCTGGTCACCGCGAAGGCCGCTGCCGCAGCCGAAGAGGCGGGCGAGGATGAACTGCCGACCGCAACGAAGGGCGTCACCATCATTTCGCCCAGCGCACTGCTCGACGCCATCCTTGCCGCCGGGCGCAAGGGCCTTGCGATCCAGCGCTACAAGGGATTGGGCGAGATGAATGCGGAGCAGCTGTGGGAAACCACCCTCGATCCCGACAATCGCTCGATGCTGCGGGTCGAGGTCGAACAGGCCGACGTGGCCGACGAAATCTTTACCCAACTGATGGGCGATGTCGTCGAATCACGGCGCGAATTCATCCAGGACAATGCGCTGAACGTCGCAAACCTGGACGTCTAAGGCGATGACGCTGGCGGATCGTCCTCGCTGCAGCTGGGCGCAGGGCGATCCGCTCTACAGCGCCTATCATGACGAGGAATGGGGCGTTCCGCAGCGTGACTCGCGTATGCTCTGGGAAACGCTGATGCTGGAAGGCTTCCAGGCGGGACTCGCCTGGATCATCATCCTGCGCAAGCGGGACGCTTTCCGCGCTGCCTTCGCCGGATTCGATCCCGATAAAGTTGCCGCCTTCGGCGCGGCTGACGTCGAACGACTGATGGGCGATGCCGGCATCGTTCGGGCCCGCGCGAAGATCGGGGCGACGATTGCGGGCGCGCGCATTTTCTGCGCGATGCGCGACGCGGGGGAGGATTTCTCCGCCTATGTCTGGTCGTTCGTCCACGGCGTCCCGTTGCAGGGCGACGGCGTGACCGCCGCGACGCAGACAGCTTTGTCCGTCGCCATCTCCCAGGATCTGAAGAAGAAGGGGTTCAAGTTCGTCGGCCCGACCATTGTTTATGCCTGGATGCAGGCGGTCGGGCTGGTGAACGATCATGCCGCCTATTGCTTCCGCCGGGAGGCACTGAGCGCGTGAGGCGCGCGTCTATGCTCGCCTGCCTTGTTATGCTTGGTGGCTGCAGCGATAGGCAGGAGGCTGCTGAAACCAATCAGGCTGCGACGGCGAGCCAGGCGGACTCCGTCGTCGCCCCGATCCCCCATGGTGACGCAACCCACGACGTTCGCGAACCCGGACCTTCTAGCCTGACACCCAAGCCTTTGGTTTCACGTGGAACATCCACCACGGCGCAGACAAGCGTGGGCAAGGCAGTGCAGTATCGGGCGATCGGCACCGAGCCGTTCTGGGCCGTGACGGTACGTGGCACCATGGCGGTGCTGGAGCGGCCAGACCATATGCCGGTGCGCTTCGTGATCCAGCAAGACAGCGACGACAGGGCGATCCGCTATCAAGGTGATGGCTTTACCCTGACGGCGACGGAAGGCCCTTGCAGCGACGGGATGAGTGATGTCCTCTGGTCCGATCGGGTGCAGATTGCCTTTGGCGAAGGGACCCTGAAAGGATGCGGTGGCATTCGGGAGGACATGCGGGAAGAGCCACGCTGATCGTTATGCGGATTGGACCGCCTGAAAGAGGGACGATGCCATGACCGCCGATTCCACCCGTCGCGATGTGCTCATCGCCGCCGCCACGACCCTTTCGGCTTTGTCGATGACCACTGCCGCCGCCGCGCAGCTATCGACCCGGCCGCCCGTTCCGCCCAGCGGACCGAAGAAGACGTTGGGCATGATCCTGTTCGACGGCTTCGAACTGCTCGACGTGTTCGGACCGCTGGAAATGTTCGGGATGCTCAAGGACCGGGTGGAAATCGTCATGATCGCTCCGAAGGCAGGTCCGGTGAAAAGTGGCGCAGGCCCGGCGGCCATCGCCGATTTCGAATTCGCCGACGCGCCCAGGCTCGACATTGTGATGATCCCCGGCGGAATCGGCACACGGCGCGAGGTGAACAACGCTGATTTTCTGGCGGCGATCACGGCGATTGCACAAGCAACGCCCCAGGTGGCGACCATCTGCACGGGGTCGGGGCTATTGGCGAAAACCGGCCTGATCGACGGGATCAAGGCGACCAGCAACAAGATGGCATGGAAATGGGCGACGGCGCAGGGCGCAAAAGTCCTTTGGGTGCCGCATGCCCGGTGGGTCGAGGACGGCAAGTATATTTCCTCCTCCGGCATTTCCGCCGGGACGGACATGGCGCTCGGCCTGATCGCAAAGCTCTATGGCAAGGACATGGCCCAATGGGTCGCCCATCGCGCCGAATATCGCTGGAACGACAATGCCGGGGATGATCCCTTCGCGGCCATGAACGGCCTGACTGGCTAAGAGGGTCAGTCCGCGCGCATCGCTTCCGCGGCCAGCGTTTCGGCCTCCATCAGCAGCGCGTCTTCCGCCGCACTCTGCGCCACCTGCTCGCGCCCGATCAGAATCAGCACCGGCACTGCGAGCGGGCTCACCCGGTCGAGCGTGACGTGCAGCATCGTCTGGCTCGCCCGGTCGATCAGGTCGCCGAGCCGTCCCACATCGGTCATGCGCGCCCGCGCATCCGCCCAGGCGGCCTTGAGCAGCAGGTGATCGGGCTGATATTTGCGCAGCACGTCATAAATGAGGTCCGTGGAGAAAGTGACCTGCCGCCCCGTCTTGCGCTTGCCCGGATGCTGCCGCTCGATCAGGCCGGATATCACCGCGACATCGCGGAACGCTCGCTTCAACAGGCTCGACTGTTCGACCCAGTCGATAAATTCATGATCCAATATGTCGGCGGAAAACAGGCTCTGAGGATCAGTAACGGGCTTCATCCCGTAAACCGCAAGCGCATAGTCATTGGATACGAAACCGAGCGGCATCAGCCCCTGGCTTTCCATCCTGCGGGTAAGCAGCATCCCCAGCGACTGATGCGCGTTCCAGCCCTCGAAACTGTAGCAGACCAGATAGTGCCGCCCTTCGTGCGGGAAGGTTTCGACCAGCAATTGGCCCGGCTGGGGCAGGGCGGAGCGCAGCTTCTGCATCTCCAGCCATTCGCGCACGTCTGATGGGAATCGGAGCCATTCCTCCGGCTCCGCCAGAAAATGCCGCACCCGGTCTGCCAGCCGCGTCGACATCGCCATGCGGGTGCCGCCCCAGCTAGGGATGCGCGCTTGCTTGGACGTCGCCCGCACGACCAAGTCGGTGATATCCATCCGCACAACCTCCAAAGCCATGCCGGAAAAGAAGAAGCTGTCGCCGACACGAAGCTGCGCCGCAAACCCCTCTTCGACCGTACCAAGCTTCCGACCATTGGCGAAGCGAACGGAGAGGACCGGCTGATCGACGATGATGCCGGCATTCAGCCGATGCTGCTGCACGAAACGGGGATGGGACACGCGCCATGTCCCGTCCGCATCATGCGTCAGCCGCTTGAACCGATCATAGGCGCGCAGGGCGTAGCCGCCGCCCTCAATGAAGTGGAGGACGTTCTCGAAGGCGTCCTGGCTCAGCGCGCTATAAGGCGTCGCGGAGCGCACTTCCTCCAATAGCTCGTCCGCCCGGAACGGCCCGGCGCAGGCAAGGCCCATCACATGCTGGGCCAGTACGTCCAGGCTGCCCGCGCGGAAATCGTCGGCGTCCCGCTCTCCGGCCTCCACCGCGTCCAGCGCCGCGCGCGCCTCAAGATATTCGAACCGATTGCCCGGAATCAGGATCGCCTCACTGGCTTCATCCAGCCGGTGATTGGCGCGCCCAATCCGCTGCAGCAGGCGCGAACTGCCCTTCGGCGCCCCCATCTGGATCACGCAATCGACATTGCCCCAATCGACCCCCAGATCGAGCGAGGCCGTCGCGACCAAGGCCCTTAGCTTTCCGGCTGCCATCGCCGATTCGACCTTGCGCCGCGCTTCGATGGACAGGCTGCCATGGTGGATGGCGATGGGCAGGTTCGCCTCGTTCGCCGACCACAGTTCCTGGAAGATCAACTCGGCCAAGCCGCGGGTGTTGCAAAACACGAGCGTCGTCTGACGTGCGGCGATCTCTGCCATCACCTGGCTTGCTGCATATTTTCCCGAATGGCCGGACCAGGGGACGCGGCCTTCGGGAATCAATATGGTGACGTTCGGATCAACGCCGTCCTCCCCCAGAACGGCTTGTACCGCATCGATGTCCCCGTCCGGCGCAAGCCAGGCGCGATAGGCGTCCACGTCCGCGACGGTGGCGGATAAAGCAACACGGCGCAGGGCGGGGTTGATCGCCTGGAGCCGCGCCATGGACAGGCTCAGCAAATCCCCGCGTTTCTGCGTGGCGAAGGCATGGACCTCATCCACGATGACGGTGTTGAGGTCCGCGAAAAGCAGCGCGGCATCCGGATAACTGAGCAGCAGCGACAGCGACTCAGGGGTCGTCAGCAGGATTTGCGGCGGCTTCACCCGCTGGCGCGCCTTCCGGTCGGACGGCGTGTCGCCCGTGCGGGTCTCCACCCGGATAGGCAAGTCCATCTCAGCGATGGGAGTCAGCAAGTTGCGCTGCACATCCACGGCCAACGCCTTCAAGGGCGAAACGTACAGCGTGTGCAGGCGATCGACCGGGTTCCTGATCAGGTCGCAAAGCGTCGGCAGGAACCCTGCGAGCGTCTTCCCCGCGCCGGTCAGCGCGACGAGCAAGGCATGCGCACCCGCATCGGCAGCGCTCACCATTTCGATCTGATGCCGACGTGGCCGCCAGTCGCGTGACGCGAACCAGTGATCGAGGACCGGGGGAAGAGAAGGGGGCATCAGAAGGATGTAAGAACGACCGGGCCGGCAGGAAAGCTCCTCATGAGCCTCGAAATATAGATACGCCGCAGCGACAGTTTATTTCAAACCCCTCTGGCCCTTGGCACCTTGGAAGCCTATGTTTCGCATTATGATGAGCGGCGCAGCAGACGCCGCCCCAAGCAGGAGATTTGAGAATGACCGGCGAAACCGAAGCCGATCTGTCCGGCGCAGAACCCAGCCGCAATCGCCGCCGCCCCAAGGCCCCGATCATGGAGATCGATGGACGGCGATTGAAGCCGGCGACGCTGATGATGGGCCATGGCTATGATCCGACTCTCTCCGAAGGATCGCTCAAGCCGCCGATCTTCCTGACTTCCACCTTCGCCTTCGATAGCGCGGCCGCTGGCAAGCGGCACTTTGAGGGCGTGACAGGCATCCGGCCCGGCGGCGCGGAGGGCCTCGTCTATTCCCGCTTCAACGGCCCCAACCAGGAGATCTGCGAGGATCGCCTGTCGGTGTGGGAAGAGGCGGAGGATGCGCTGCTTTTTTCCAGCGGCATGTCGGCGATCGCGACGACATTGCTGGCGCTGGTGCAGCCGGGCGACGTGATCGTCCATAGCGCGCCACTCTATGCCGCGACCGAATCGCTGATCGGCCGGATCCTCGGCAAGTTCGGCGTCCAGTGGCTCGATTTCCCGGCCGGCGCGACCGAGGAAGAGATCGGCGCGGTCATCGAAAAGGCGAAGGGACTGGGCAGGGTGGCGCTGCTTTATCTCGAAAGCCCCGCCAATCCGACCAACGTCCTCGTCGATCTGGAGGCGGTTGTCGCGCGGCGCGACTCGCTCTTCGCGGGCGAAGACCATGTTCCGCCAATCGCCATCGACAATACCTTCCTCGGGCCGCTGTGGCACAATCCGATCGCCCATGGCGCGGATCTCGTCATCTACAGCCTCACCAAATATGCAGGCGGCCACAGTGATCTGGTGGCAGGCGGGGTGCTGGGCAGCAACGCGCTCATCAATCCCATCCGCCTGATGCGCAACACCATCGGCACCATCCTTGATCCGCACAGCGCCTGGATGCTGCTGCGCAGCCTGGAAACGCTGGAATTGCGCATGAGCCGCGCGGGCGAGAATGCCGCGAAAGTCTGCGCCTGGTTGAAGGAACAGCCGCAAGTGGAGAAGGTCATATATCTGGGCTTCCCGGAAACGGAGCGGCAGGCGGACATCTATCGCCGCCACTGCACCGGCGCGGGATCGACCTTCTCGCTTTATTTGAAGGGCGGCGAGGCGGAAGCCTTCGCCTTTCTCGACGCGCTGAAGATCGCCAAGCTGGCGGTCAGCCTTGGCGGCACCGAGACGCTGGCGAGCCACCCGGCGGCCATGACGCACCTGTCTGTTCCGGCCGAGCGCAAGAAGGCGCTGGCGATCAGCGACAATATGGTGCGCATATCCATCGGCTGCGAGGATGCGGACGACCTCATCGCCGATTTCGCCCAGGCGCTGCGGCAGGTCGGCTGACCCATGGCCCGACCGATGCTGCTGGTGGGCCAGCCGTTGCTGGCTCCCTTGCTACCCCTGCTGCGAAGCAACTATGACGTCATTGCGCTGTGGGAACCGCCCACGCCCGCCGAACTGGCGAAAGTTGATGCAGCCGTTTGGGCAGGGGAATTTCCCTTTCCCGGGGCGCTGATGGACGCGATGCCCCGGCTGGGACTGATCGCCTGCTTCACCGTGGGCTATGATGGCGTCGATCTCGACCTCGCCCGGCAACGCGGCGTCGCGGTCGCCCATGGAGGCAATGCCAATGCGGAGGATGTAGCCGACCATGCGATCGGCCTGATGATCGCTCACCGGCGCTGGATCGTCGGCGGTGACAGACATTTGCGGGCAGGCGAATGGACGATCGAGGCCAAGACCCGCACCCATTCGATGCGCAGCGCGCGCCTGGGTATCGTCGGGATGGGCGCGATCGGCATTGCTGTGGCGGAACGCGCGCAGGCGATGAAGATGCCTGTCGCCTGGTGGGGACCGCGCGACAAGCCGGGACTTGGCTGGCCACGCGCCGCTACGCTGGACGCCCTCGCGCGCGACAGCGACATATTGGTGATCGCGGCGCGCGCCGACGAAAGCAATCGTGGCATGATCGATGGGGGGATCATCGCGGCGCTTGGCCCCAATGGCCTCCTCGTGAATGTCGCGCGGGGTCAGTTGGTGGATGAGATGGCGCTTGTCGACGCGCTGAAGGCCGGCAGGCTCGGCGGCGCGGCGCTGGACGTGTTCGATCCCGAACCCACTGATCCTGCGCGCTGGGCCGATGTGCCCAATGTGGTGCTGACGCCGCATACCGGCGGGGCGACGCATGAAGCGGTCGCGCGCATGGCGGAGACGCTGATGGGCAATCTTGCGTCCCATTTCGCCGGCACGCCCATGCCCTCGCCGGTTCCGGAGATGGCTTGACCGGCGCGACGCCCTCTCTCGCTTCCAGCGTGATCATGGTCGCAGAGAGGCTGGGTCAGCGGGCGCGATCAACGCAATACCGCGTAAAGCCTAATCGGAAAGCGCCGGCCAAAAACGGCCGGATCAGAACTTGAAGATCGTGCCCAGATAGACGGCCTGGCTGTCCTGCCGCTCGTCCGTCATCGGCGTCAGCCGACCCGCCACGCTGTTATTGTAGCGCACGCCGGCCGTCACGTTCAGATTGCGCGTCAGCGAATAGGAACTGGCGAGATCCAGCGAATAATCCTTGTCAGCAGACGGATTGCGGACCGTCGCTGCCGGCTCGCGGCGGGTCTCCAGCAGCACCTTCGTACTGAACCGGTCCTTCTTGCCTTCTTCCAGCGCGAAATTCTTGGCGTCGACCATGGTTTCGACCGGAACAGGGTCCAAAGCCTTGCGGCCAACACTGTCGGGCAGCGCAAACTTACGCCAGTTATGCGCGCCGTTCAGGCTGAACGCGACTGGCGTGATATTGAGGGGATCGATCGTGCGGTTCACGGCAACGCGATCGTCGCTTGTGCGGACCATCACGGTAATCGACCGCTGGCCGCTCAATGAACCGCTGGTCGGCGTGAAACGGAAGCCCTGCCCGCTCGCCTTCGCCGCGATCTTCGCATAGGCGGCCGCCAGCCGGGGATCCTTGATGGTCGGCGTGAAGGAGGAAATGCTGCCCAGCGCGCCGAGCGACACCGGACTGTCACCCCGCATGCGGACCATATCGGCGGCGGCACCGAAGGCGGGAGACAGCATGAAGCCCGCAACGGCTACCGCCGTGCCTGCTACTGCCAGATGTCCCCTACGCATACCCATGACCCGAATCTGTCCCCGCCGATATATATTTCAAGACGGAATACACCCACAAAGCCGCCACTGGCTAGTGCCGTAACGCCTTTTTGTCGGAGCTGTTGCATCGAACACACAGAAGATGATCGGCGGTCCTGGCTCCCGTGCCATGGCCATGCACCGTCCCCCTTGCCCCGCGCGGCACGGCCACTATAGAAGCGGGCAGTTTCTCGTCTTTTCCAAGCTAGGACATGCCTGATGGTCCGCCGCCTTTCCGCCCCCGTTTCCGCCGGCCTGCTGCTGGCCGCGCTCCTGCCGCTCGCAGCCTGCGGCGGCGGGGCAAAGGACCGTCCGAAGGCGGATCTCGCTGCCTCTAAGGTCACGACCATCGGCGTCAACGCCTATCTATGGCGCGCGTCGCTCGACACCCTGTCCTTCATGCCGATGGTGCAGACCGATTCGAACGGCGGCGTGATCGTGACCGACTGGTATGCCAACCCCAGTTCGCCAGGCGAGCGGATGAAGCTGACCGTGTCCATCCTGGACCAGGATTTGCGCGCCGACGCCGTGCGTGTCGCCGCCAGCCGGCAGGTCAATCAGGGCGGCCAGTGGGTCGACGCGCCGGTGAAGGCCGCCACGACGCAGAAGCTGGAGGAGATCATCCTCACCAAGGCGCGCGACCTGCGCCGCATGGCGATCGCTGGCTGACCCGACCCCGATTCGGGGCACATGCGGCCCCGCGATCCGATCACATAATCCGATCACAAGGGGCTGGGCTTCGCAAAGGCCCAGCCTGACTGCATTTGTAAGGACGAGACATGCAAAGGCGCTTCAACCCGCTTGAGGCCGACGCCCGTTGGCAGGCGATCTGGGACGAGAAGCAGAGCTTCAAGGCGGAAGACGCGTCCCCGAAGCCGCGCAGCTATGTGCTGGAGATGTTCCCCTATCCCTCCGGGCGCATCCATATCGGCCATGTCCGCAACTATTCCATGGGCGACGTGCTGGCGCGTTTTCGTCGCATGACGGGTCATGAAGTGCTGCATCCGATGGGGTGGGACGCCTTCGGCATGCCGGCGGAAAATGCCGCGATGGAAAAAAAGGTCCATCCGGGCAGCTGGACCCGCGACAATATCGCCAACATGCGCGCGCAGCTGAAGAAGCTCGGCTTTGCGATCGACTGGAGCCGCGAACTCGCGACCTGTGAGCCGGACTATTACGGCCATGAGCAGGCGTTGTTCCTGGACATGCTGGAGGCGGGCCTCGTCTATCGCAAGGAGTCGGCGGTCAATTGGGATCCGGTCGATATGACCGTGCTGGCGAACGAGCAGGTCATCGACGGGCGCGGCTGGCGCTCGGGCGCACTGGTGGAAAAGCGCAAGCTTTCCCAGTGGTTCCTCAAGATCACCGCCTTTGCCGACGACCTGTTGGAGGGCCTCAAAAGCCTCGACCAGTGGCCGGACAAGGTGAAGCTGATGCAGGAGAACTGGATCGGCAAGTCGGTCGGCCTGCAATTCCGCTTCGACTTCGCGCCCTTCCCCGAGCGGGAAGAGCTGGAGGGACTGAATGCAGGCGCGGGGATCGAAGTCTATTCGACCCGTCCCGACACCATCTTCGGCGCCAGCTTCGTGGCCATCGCGGCCGACCATCCGGTCGCACAGGCGGTAGCGGCGAACAATGCGGATGCCGCCGCGTTCATCGAGAAGTGCAAGGAAGGCGGCACGACGGCGGCAGAGCTGGAAACGGCGGAGAAGCTGGGCTTCGATACGGGCCTTTCGGTCACGCACCCCTTCGACCCCGACTGGCAGCTTCCCGTCTTCATCGCCAATTTCGTGCTGATGGACTATGGCACCGGCGCCGTGATGGGCGTGCCCGCGCATGACCAGCGCGACCTCGATTTCGCGCGCAAATATATGCTCGCCGTGGAGCGCGTGGTCGCGGCCGAGGGCGAAGCAGACAAGCCTATCCACGACGAAGCCTATGTCGGCCCCGGCCGTCTGGTGAATTCCCGCTTCCTCGACGGCATGACCGTGGAGGAAGCGAAGGCGGCCGTCATCGCCCGCGCAGAAGGCGAAGGCTGGGGCGAGGGCAAGACAGTGTTCCGCCTGCGTGACTGGGGCGTGTCGCGCCAGCGCTATTGGGGGACGCCGATCCCGGTCATCCATTGCGAAGCTTGCGGCCCGGTCGGCGTGCCCAAGGATCAGTTGCCCGTCGTCCTGCCGGAGGATGTGAGCTTCGACATTCCGGGCAATCCGCTCGACCGGCATCCCACCTGGAAGCATGTCGACTGCCCGTCCTGCGGCAAGCCGGCGGTGCGCGAGACCGACACGCTCGACACTTTCGCCGATTCCAGCTGGTATTTCATCCGTTTCGCCAGCCAGCCCGACGACAAGCCGTTCGACCGGGCGACGGTCGAGCAATGGCTGCCGGTCGGCCAATATATCGGCGGGGTCGAACATGCGATCCTGCACCTGCTCTACGCCCGTTTCTGGACCCGCGCGCTCCAGCATATGGGGCAGCTGGGCTTCGCTGAACCGTTCACCGGCCTGTTCACCCAGGGCATGGTGACGCACGAGACGTACAAGGCCGGCGACGGCAGCTGGCTCAGCCCAGGCGAAGTGAAGAAGAACGGCGACGACTATACCCACATCGAAAGCGGCGCGCCGGTGACGGTCGGCCGCGTCGAAAAGATGTCCAAGTCCAAGAAGAATGTCGTCGATCCCGACGACATCATCGCCCAATATGGCGCGGATGCGGTGCGCTGGTTCATGCTGTCGGACAGCCCGCCCGAGCGCGACCTGCCCTGGACCGAAGCCGGGATCGAAGGCAGCTGGCGCTTCGTCAATCGCGTCTGGCGGCTGTTCGGCGAGGCGGACGCGTCGGCGGAAGGACAGGACAAGCCACTCGACCGCAAGCTGCACCAGACGATCGACGGCGTGGCCAAGGATATCGAGGCGCTGGGCTTCAACAAGGCGGTGGCCAAAATCTACGAGTTGGTGAACGCCATCGAGAAGGCGAAGCCCTCCGCGTCGCGCACTGGCGCGATCCGCGCGCTCGCGCTGCTGGTCGCGCCCATGACGCCGCACCTCGCCGAGGAAGGCTGGGCCGAAATGCGTGGAGAGGGCCTGATCGCCGATGCCCCTTGGCCCACCGTCGATCCGGCGCTGCTGGTGGAGGATGAGGTTACGATCGCCTGTCAGGTCATGGGCAAGTTGCGCGACACCATCACCGTGCCCAGGGGCACGCCGAAGGAGGAGCTGGAACGGCTCGCTACGGCAGCACCCAATGTCGCCCGCGTCCTGGACGGTGCTACGCCCAAGAAGGTGATTGTGGTTCCCGATCGGCTGGTCAATCTGGTCATCTGAACGCCATCGGCCGCCGGCCTGACGAAGGGCTTCGACAGGCCAGCGGCGAACGGTTATGGAGATTGGCATGAAGTCCTGGCTCCTGCTCCCCATCGCCCTTGCCACTCTCAGCGGCTGCGGTCTGCGCCCCGTCTATGGCGGCGGCACGCATGGCGCGGTCGCGCAGGCGCTGGGCAATGTCGAGGTCGCCCCGATCGAAGGGAAAGGTGGCTGGCTCGTCCGCAATGCCCTCAATGACCGGCTGGCCGCCCTGCGCAGCGGTGCTGGCCCACGCTATCGGCTGGTCGTGAAGCTTGACGATCAGATCAGCGGCTTCGGTTTGCGCGCGGACACCGCCGTCACGCGTGAACGTCGCACGCTGCGCGCCCGCTACCAGCTGGTGGACGAAGCGACCGGCGCACAGGTTCTGGACGCGACCGCAGGGTCGGACGCCGGCATCGACATCACATCCAGCGAATATGCAACCATCGCGGCGGAAGATACCGCACTTGAGCGTCTGTCGCAGACAGTGGCGGACCAGATCGTCACCCGGCTCGCCCTTTTTTCGCGCAAGGCCGGCAATCCTTGAAGGCCAATCGCGGCCAGATGGAGCGGGCGCTGGATGCACCGCCCGCCGATATCCGCTTCTTCCTGCTCTACGGCCCCGACGAGGCAGGAAGCGCCGCTCTTGCAAAGCGGCTGGAGCGCGGAATGGGACCGCAGGCCGAGCGGGTGGACCTCGACGGCGCCACGCTGAAGGATGATCCGGCCCGACTGGCGGATGAAGCCGCATCCTTCTCCATGTTCGGCGACCGGCGCTGGATTCGCATAACTGGCATGGGCGACGAATCCGCGCCGGCACTCTCTGCCCTGTTGGAAGCGGAGGCGGCCGGAAATCCGGTCATCGCGCTTGCCGGCGCGCTCAAGCCCACGTCGAAGCTGCTGAAACTGGCGCTCGACCACAAGGCGGCGATGGCGCTCATCTCCTATCAGCCCGATGCGCGAGAGGCGGAGCAGATCGCGATCGCCATCGCGCGCGAAGGCGGGCTGCGCCTGCCGACCGAACTGGCGCGGCGCATCGTCGATCTCGCCAATGGCGATCGGGCGTTGATGGCGGGCGAAGTCGAGAAGCTGATCCTCTACCTCGACGCGGCGCCGGAGCGCCCTTGCGAGGCCACCGCCGAAGCGCTGGAAGCGCTGTCCGCCGACAATCCCGATACGGAGATCGGACCGTTGGTCAACGCCGTGCTGGGCGGCGATCTCAAGGCGATGCACAAGGAGCTGCAGCGTCTTGCCGAAACGGGTGCGGCGATGGCGTCGGTCATTCGCCCGTTGCTCACGCGTGCGGTGCTGATCGCCAACATCCGTGCCGATTTCGACGGCAGCGGGCGTCTGGAAGGCGCAGTGGAGGCGGCAGGCAAGGCGGTATTCTGGAAGGAGAAGGGCCTCGTCACCCGCCAGGTGCGGCAATGGGATGCCGCTGGCATCGGCCGCGTGATCCAGCGGCTGCTGGATGCCGAACGCGCGACCCGGTCGGGCAGGGGAACGGGCGACCTGATGGTCAGGCAGGAGTTGCTGACAATCGCGCGTCAGGCGGCGCGGGAGCGGGCTTGATCGCCTTTCCCGCTGGCACCATATTGCAGTCCATGGACAAGCTCTCTCTTTCGGACGCCGAATGGCGCGCACGCCTCTCGCCGGAACAATATCATGTCTTGCGGGAAGCCGGCACCGAACGCGCCTTCACCGGCAAATATAACGGCAATAAGGCTGACGGGGTCTATTATTGCGCCGGCTGCGGCGCGGAGCTGTTCGATGCGGAAGAGAAATATGACAGCGGGTCGGGCTGGCCCAGCTTCACCGCCCCTGTCGATATCGACGCGGTAGAAGAGGTCCGCGACGCAAGCCACGGCATGATCCGCACCGAAGTCCGCTGCGCCAAGTGCGAGGGGCATCTGGGCCATGTCTTCCCCGATGGTCCGGGCGTCAATGGGCTGCGCTATTGCATGAACAGCGCCAGCCTCGACTTCAAGCCCCGCGAAGAGGCGGAATGATCCGCCTGTCCTGCGTTCATCGCTGATAAATGCGTCTTCGCGTGAAGGGGGCCTGCGTAGCTTTCACGCGCAGTTGCAGCATTTGCGCTGGCAGGCGCGGGGATTAGCGCCTATTCGGGGCGGCACAGATGGCAGGATCAAGCAAGAGCAGGGCAGCGCCGACGGGCGTCAGGAAATGGCTGGTGCGCGGGCTGAAGATCGGCCTCGCGGCGGCTGTGGCGGGTCTGCTGGCGGTCGTGATCGCCGTGATCATCGCCATGCAGTCGCTGCCCAGCTATGATAGCCTGAAATCCTCCCCTAACGGCCAGATGATCCGCGTCCATGCCGCAGACGGCAGCGTGATCGTGTCGCTGGGGCCGAGTTTTGGACGCTGGCTGAATTACGACCAGATCCCGCAAGTGATGGTCGACGCGATGATTTCCACCGAGGACAAGCGTTTCTACCTGCATCCCGGTGTCGATCCGGTCGGCATGGCGCGCGCGGCCTGGGTGGCGATCGAGCGGCGCGGGACGGGTCGGCGCTGGCAGGGCGCGTCCACCATCACGCAGCAGGTGACGCGCAACATCTTCCTGAACAACAGCTACAGCTTCGGCCGCAAGGTGCGGGAAATGGTGCTCGCCCTGGCGCTGGAGCGCAAATTCTCCAAGCGGCAGATCCTCGAACTCTACCTCAACAAGGTGTATTTCGGCGGCGGGGCCTACGGGATCGACGCCGCCAGCCGCAAATTCTTCGGTCATCCCGCCACCAGCCTGGACCTGCCGGAAGCCGCGATCATCGCGGGCTTGGTGAAGGCTCCGTCCAGCTATTCGCCGACCGCCGACGCCGACGCCGCGATCGGCCGCGCTGGCGTGGTGCTGGACCTGATGCAGGAAAATGACAAGATTTCGGCATCCGAGCGGGCGGCCGCCAACCTCGGCGGCGTGAAGATGGCGCCTGAGCCGCCACAGAACAGCGTGCGCTACTTCACCGACTGGGCCTTGCCACAGCTGGACGTGCTGATCGACGAATCCAACGAGCCGCTGGAAGTCTATACGACCATCGATCCGGCGATGCAGAATGCCGCAACCGCGGCGATCAAGGCCAACGTCCCGTCCGGGACGCAGGGCGCGCTGGTCAGCCTGGATCGCGACGGCGCGGTGCGGGCGATGGTCGGCGGGCTCGACTATGTGACGTCCAACTATAACCGCGCCACTACTGCGACCCGCCAGCCTGGATCGGCGTGGAAAATCTTCGTCTATATGGCCGCGCTCGAAGCGGGCTACACGCCCGACACCGGCGTCACCGACGAGCCGGTGACGATCAATGGATGGAGCCCGCGCAACGCCAACGGCAAGTTCGCGGGCGACATCGACGTTCGCACCGCCTTTGCCTATTCGATCAACACCGTCGCGGCCAAACTGGGCGTCGAAGTGGGCTTCCCGACCGTGGCTGATATGGCGCGCCGCTTCGGCATCTCGACCCCGATCAACACGCATCCCTCCATGGTGCTGGGAACCTCGGACGTGCGCCTGATCGACATGACGCGCGCCTTCGCGTCGATCGCGCGCAAGGGGATCGCGGTGACGCCTTACGGCATCACGAAGGTAACCACGGCGGACGGGCGTCTCCTCTACAGCCATCAGGACGACACCAGCCGCGTGCTGGTCGCGCCTTGGGTCGCCGCCGGCATGACCGATCTGATGCAGACCGCCGTCAGCACCGGCACCGGCCGCGCGGCGCAGATCGGCCGGCCGGTCGCAGGCAAGACCGGCACCACCAGCAGCAACAAGGATGGCTGGTTCCTTGGCTTTTCCAGCGGCATCACCACCGGCGTCTGGATGGGCCGCGACGATGCCCGGGCTGTCGGCGTGCTGCAGGGTGGCCGCGCGCCGGCTCGCGCCTTCGCCGACTATATGAAGGTCGCCGTCGCCAAGCGTCCCGTGGAACAGTTCGAAACGGAAGTCACGCTCCCGGAATGGCAGCTGGAGCCTGACGAGGAGGCCTATTTCAACACGCCGGACGCGGGCATGATGGTCGATGAAAATGGCCTGCCCATCGAAAGGCCGCAGCCCCGCGAACCCGAAGACGAGTCGGACGAGCCGCAGGTGGAGGTGGACCCACAGGACCGGCCGCAGCCGCCCCGCATAGACCAGCAGTGGATCGATAACGTGCTGGGTCGCGATCGCCAGCGTCAGCAGCCGCGGCCCACGCCTAACCCCTGACGCCTCCTACGGCTAACGGGAATCACCGTCTCGGCTGATCGTTGACCGCCATCTGCATGCTTTGCGCTGCGCTCGCATCGGGCATCAGGAAGTCGACCCTGCCGCGGCCGAAATCGATCGCCACCCGGTCGAATATGCGTAGCGCGCTGATGCCCAGCATCAGCGCCGGCTTGTCCTGCAACCCCAGTTCGGCGAACGGGCTGGCGTCGGCGAATATCACCGGCACACGATTGAGGTTGACGCGGCCCAGACGCACGGACTGGATCTGCCCGATCTGCCCCGTCAGCGTGCCGCCGGTGACGCTGGTGAGGGACGCCGTCAGCATATCGGGCGCGCGCTTCTTCGCGACCAGCTTGTCGCGGAGCGCGATGTTGCCGACGCTGTAGAGCGATCCGGTGTCGAGCATGATGTTGACCCGCATGCCGTTCACTTCGGAATCGAGCAGAATCAATTGTCCACGCTTCCGCCGCGCCTCCACGACGATCGTATCTTTGTCGGGCGCTTGTGCGCGCCGACTGCTGCGGGCGATCTCCATGCGGCCCGTGCGGAAGTTCATCGTGACGCGCTTGGCGTGCAGGCTGTCCAGCCCCAGCAGCCCCGGCGCGCCCAGATGTTCCCCTTCCAGCACCGGCGCCTCGATGTCGTCCAGCGTTCCGCCGGCAAAGTCCAGCTTCGGCACCGCCACCGTGCTGGCTTCGGATCGGCCAGTCATGCTTAGGATCGTCACATTGCTACGGGGCGGCAGGGCCAGGCGTTGCGCCAGTTCGCGCGCGATGACCGTCCTCTGCGATCCGGTGTCGACGACGAAGTTCCACGGCCCCTTGCCGTCGATCCGGATCGGCACGGTCACCCGGTCATCGGCGGACGGACCGGTCCGAACCACCGTTGGCGGCACATCGGGGTCCAGCGCCGGCGCGACCTGCGCCACCGACGGTCCGGCAACTGCCAGCGCCACGCCCACAAGCACAGGGAACTGCGTCATGGCCTTTTCCATCCTCTCCGCCATCCTATATCATGGTTGCCGGCCATCGCGCCAGCACCACCGCTGGTCGCCGTGGATGAGAGAACAGGCGCAATTCGATCCCCTCCGGCCTCGATCGCGCCTTGACGACATAGGCGGCCTGCCGCTACACGCAGTTCCGTCTCATCCTCGTCCATCCGGAGCGAGGATCCTCGGCTTCCTGCCAGACCATCTCCCTCTTTTCCGGCCCATTATCCCACCTTCCGCATCGGACCGACTCGCACATGCATCTCAAGGACCTCAAGAAAACAGTGCCCGCAGACCTCGTCACCATGGCTGAGGAACTCGGCGTGGAAGGCGCGTCGACACTGCGCAAGCAGGACTTGATGTTCGCGATCCTGAAGGCCGAGGCGGAAAATGGTGAACAGATCATGGGCGAGGGCACGATCGAGGTGCTGCCCGACGGCTTCGGCTTCCTGCGCAGCCCTGAGGCCAATTTCCTGGCTGGGCCCGACGACATCTATGTCTCGCCCAATCAGGTGCGCAAGTTCGGTCTTCGCACCGGCGACACTGTCGAAGGGGAAATCCGCGCACCCAAGGATGGCGAGCGCTATTTTGCACTGACGAAGCTTACCACGGTCAACTTCGACGATCCGGACGCGGTGCGCCATCGCGTGAACTTCGACAACCTGACGCCGCTCTATCCCGAACAAAAGCTGCGGCTCGACACGCTCGATCCCACGATCAAGGACAAGTCGGCGCGGGTCATCGACATCGTCTCGCCCCAGGGCAAGGGTCAGCGCACGCTGATCGTCGCGCCGCCCCGCGTCGGCAAGACGGTGATGCTGCAGAATATCGCCAAGGCGATCACTGACAATCATCCTGAAGTCTTCCTGATCGTCCTCCTGATCGACGAACGTCCGGAAGAAGTCACCGACATGCAGCGCAGCGTGAAGGGCGAGGTCGTGTCCTCGACCTTCGACGAACCCGCCACGCGCCACGTCCAGGTGGCCGAGATGGTGATCGAAAAGGCCAAGCGCCTCGTGGAACACAAGAAGGACGTGGTGATCCTGCTCGACTCGATCACCCGCCTTGGCCGCGCCTACAACACGGTCGTTCCGTCGTCGGGCAAGGTTCTGACCGGCGGTGTCGATGCCAACGCGCTCCAACGGCCCAAGCGCTTCTTCGGCGCCGCGCGCAATATCGAGGAGGGCGGCTCGCTCTCGATTATCGCCACCGCGCTGATCGACACCGGGAGCCGCATGGACGAAGTCATCTTCGAAGAATTCAAGGGGACCGGCAACTCCGAAATCGTGCTGGACCGCAAGGTCGCGGACAAGCGCATTTTTCCGGCGCTGGATGTCGGCAAGTCCGGCACCCGCAAGGAGGAATTGCTGGTCGAGAAGCCGACGCTCAGCAAGATGTGGGTTCTGCGCCGCATCCTCATGCAGATGGGCACGGTGGACGCCATGGAGTTCCTGCTCGACAAGATGAAGGACTCCAAGACCAACGAGGATTTCTTCGCGACGATGAACCAGTAAGAGAAGGAGACGTTAGACCGCGATGTTCGACCTTCTCGCCACTGCTGCATCCGCTGCTCAGGGTATCGGCTCTCCCGCCGAAATCTGGCAGCATATCATCAACGATTTCAGCAATATAACCTCGCCGTCGGCTCTATCTGCCTTCGTCCAGGTGTTGATGATCGACGTGCTGCTGGCGGGCGACAATGCCATTGTCGTTGGCGCTCTGGCGGCCGGCCTGCCTGCGGACCAGCGCAAGAAGGTGATCCTGATCGGCATTCTTGCCGCGCTGGTGCTGCGCATTGCCTTCGCGCTGGTGGTCAGCCAACTGATGCAGATCGTCGGGCTGATCTTGGCGGGCGGCTTACTGCTGCTGTGGGTGAGTTGGAAGATGTGGCGCGAGCTGCATCCCAAACGCGGCGCAGAAACGGCGGATCCGAGCGACGATGACGTATCCGGCCTGCGCCCTGCCAAGAGCTTTGCTGGCGCGGCATGGGCGGTCGCGGTGGCTGACGTGTCGATGAGCCTCGACAATGTGCTGGCAGTCGCAGGGGCCGCGCGGGATCATCCGGGCATATTGATGATCGGCCTGGTTCTGTCCGTCGCACTGATGGGCATCGCCGCCAACGTCATCGCCCATTATATCGAACGATTCCGGTGGATCGCCTATCTCGGGCTTGCGGTTATCGTCTATGTCGCGATGAAGATGATCTATGATGGCTTTGTGGATCAGCAAGTGGGCCTGCTGACCCTCTTCGCCTGATCTGGGCGATCCAATAAGAAGGGGGCGGCGCCGTCATGGCGCTGCCCCCTTTTTTTATAGACACGGCAACTCAGGGGATCAGCAGGGTCGATCCCGTCGTCTGTCGCGATTCCAGCGCGCGATGTGCGTCCGCTGCGTCGGCAAGCGCGTAGCGTTGGCCGATCACCGCCTTCACAACGCCCTTCTCCATCTGGTCGAACAGGCGTCTCGCTGTGTGCGCCAATTCTGCCGGCGTAGCGACATAATGGAACAGCGTGGGGCGTGTCACATAGAGCGATCCGCCCCGGCTGAGGTCGAGCAGGTTGACCGGCGGAACCGCGCCCGACGCATTGCCGTAACTGACAAGCAGGCCGCGCGGCTTCACGGACGCAAGTGACGCGCTCCAGCCCGCCTTGCCGACCCCGTCATAAACAATGTCGACACCTTTCGCCCCAGTCAGATCGCGTACCTGGGCGGCTAGATCGTCCATGGGGCCGTGCAGGCTGTAGTCGGCGGCGACCGATGCGGCCTTTGCCGCCGACCCGCTATGAGCAATCACCGTGACGCCCTTATCCCGCAGCCAAGGAACCAGGATCGAACCGACCCCGCCTGCCGCAGCGTGGACCAACGCCGTTTGCCCGGACGTCAGCGGCCAGATATCCTCCGCCAGGAAACAGGCCGTCATGCCCTTCAGCATCATTGCCGCGGCATCTTCAAAGCTGATGCCATTCGGCAGATGCACAAGCTGCGCCGCCGGAACCCGCCAATGCGTGCAATAGCTGCCGCGCGCGGTAGCACAAGCGACGCGGTCGCCTACCGCAAAACCGGTTACGCCAGCGCCAACCGCAACGATCTCACCGGCCGCTTCAGACCCGAGCGTCAGCGGCAGATCGGCAGGATAGAGCCCGCTTCGGAAATAGGTATCGATATAGTTGAGTCCGACCGCCTTATTCTCGATGATGACTTCGCTCTCGCCCGGCGTGCCTGGATCAAAGGACTGTCGCTCTATGACGTCCGGGGCGCCATGGGTGCGAACGACCATGCGCCACGGTGTGTCGCTCACGCCAGATGCTCGGCAAAAAAGTCCGCTGTCCGTCGATCGGCCAACTGCGCTGCGTCTTCCACGCGGCGATCGCCCATTTCGGCAGCGAAGCCATGATTCAGCCCCTCATAATCATGAAGCGTCACATGCCGGTTCTCAGCCAGGCCGGCATGCATGGCCTGTTGCGTCTCTACGGGAACAAAATGATCGGCCGTCGGAATATGGAGCATCGTCGGCTTGCCGATCGCATGCTGCTCGCCCAACAGGCCGTCGATGCCGACACCATAATAGCCGACGAATGCGTCACCATCGGTCCGGCAAGCGGTCATGAAGGCGAGCCGGCCGCCCAGGCAATAGCCGACAACCCCAACCTTGCCCGCGCCGCCCAGCGCAGCCCGCGCCGCCTTGATCGATGCTTCCAGGTCGCGAATGCCCTGGTCCTGGTCGAACTGCGGAATATAGCCGAGCGCCTGCTCCATCTCTGCCGGTACATCCGCATCCAGCTCGATATGCGGCGCGATCCTCCAGAACAGGTCCGGCGCGTAGGCGAGGTAGCCCGCCTTGGCCCAGCTGTCGCACTTGTGTCGGATCCCTTCATTCACACCAAAGATTTCCTGGATCACGATAATCGCTGCTTGTGCCTGGCCTTCCGGAACCGCCACATAGGCGTCGAACTGCGCATCTCCTTCCAGAGTCTTCACCGCCACGAATTCGCCCATCACAATGTCCTTTGCAGCTTGGATCAGATCATATTGGCGGATCATGCAGCCCGCGCAACGCCCAATTCTTTTAAATTTGCGTTGGCGCGCCCTATTGCGGCATGACCATGGAAGATCGTGCCGGAAAGTATTGAAAGGCGGGACATGAAAGTAACCGTAGATGTCGATTGTACCCCCGCCGAGGCGCGCGCCTTTCTCGGCCTTCCAGACGTGACGCCCATCCATGACAAATATATCAAGACCATGCTGGACGGGTTCGACGGCGTCGGCAGCGTCGAGCAGATGGAGACGTTGTTCAAGAGCTTCTCTCCCCTCGGAGATGCGGGGATGCGCCTGTTCCAGCAGATGATGAATGTTGGTCTGGCAGGCATGGGCACGACCAAGGACGAGAGGAAATAGCAGCACCGTGACCGACAGCATCTTCGCCCTGTCGAGCGGGCGACCGCCCGCTGGCATTGCCGTCATCCGCGTCAGCGGACCCCATGCACGGCAGGCGATCCAGGCGCTTGCGGGCAGGCTCCCGCCGCCGCGCGTCGTCAGCCTTGCCCTGTTGAAGAATCCGCAGGACGGGTCAGCGCTTGATCGCGGCCTGGTGCTGTGGTTGCCGGGGCCGTCCACCGTCACCGGCGAGGATATGGCGGAATTGCACTGCCATGGCGGACGCGCCGTCATCTGGGCGGTGGAGGATGCCCTGGGGCGGATGGACGGCTTGAGGCGAGCGGACGCGGGCGAATTTACACGGCGCGCCTTCGCGAACGGTCGGATGGACCTCAACGCGGTGGAAGGTCTGTCCGATCTGCTGGCTGCTGAAACGCAGAGCCAGCGCCGATCGGCTCTCCTCATGGCAGAAGGGCATTTTTCGAGAAGAATCGCCGGATGGCGAGCGCGCCTGTTGCAATTGTCCGCGATGACAGAAGCAGCGCTCGATTTTTCCGACGAAGATGATGTGCCGGCGGACGGCATCGAGGCGGAAATTTCGACCCATGTGGCTGTGTTGAGAGATGATGTTGCGGGGGCGCTGGCTGCCCCTTCCGCGGAGCGGCTGCGCGACGGCATCCGGCTGGTGATGGCCGGCCCGCCCAATGCGGGCAAATCGACGCTGCTCAATGCGCTTGCGGGGCGGGAGGCGGCGATCGTGTCCGATATCGCCGGGACGACACGGGACCGCATCGAGGTTCCGGCAGCAATTGGCGGCGTGGCCTTTTTGCTCACGGACACCGCGGGACTTCGGGAGGAGACCGACGATCCCGTGGAGGCAATAGGGATTGATCGGGCAAAGGCAGCGCTAGATGCCGCCGATCTCATCCTCTGGCTGGGCGACGCCCGCGATCTTCCTCGGGCTGACGCAATATTGATCGCGGCGCAGGCAGACCGGATCAAGGAGGAGAGGCCGGGCCTGCCGCTATCGGCGGTCACCGGAGAGGGTATGCAGGCGCTCGTCGCACTTCTGCTCGAACGGGCATCCCTGTTGCTGCCAGGCGAGGGTGACTATGCCTTGCACGATCGGCAGCGGCACCATCTCGGCCGCATCGCACATCATCTGGACGCTGCTCTCTCCGTAGAAAGGGACATGTTGCTAGTGGCGGAGGAGCTTCGTCTGGCCCGAGCGATTATCGACAAACTCACAGGATTGGCAGGCACCGAAGACATGCTGGACCAGCTTTTCTCCGGTTTCTGCATCGGAAAATGATCGATGTTCCACGTGGAACGCTTTTGACCGGAGCCTCACTTTGCTGGTAAGGGGGCACCATGCGAACAAGTTATGATGTGATCATCGTGGGCGGCGGCCATGCCGGTTGCGAAGCAGCCGCCGCCGCTGCGCGCAAGGGTGCTTCCGTTGCACTTCTTACCTTCAAGCGTGACACGGTGGGGGCGATGTCCTGCAACCCCGCGATCGGGGGCTTGGGGAAGGGACACCTCGTCCGGGAAGTTGACGCGCTGGACGGCCTGATGGCGCGCGCGGCGGACGCAGCCGCGATCCACTACCGCATGCTCAACAGCAGCAAGGGCGCTGCTGTTCAAGGCCCGCGTATCCAGGCCGACAGAAAGCGATATCGTGCGGCAATCCACCAGATGATGGAAGCGGTCGAGGGACTGGATATTATCGAGGGAGAGGCAAGTGCTCTCCTGCTATCCAATGGCGCAGTGGCGGGACTGACGCTCGCCGATGGGCACGCCTTGCATGCACCCGCAGTTGTGCTGGCCACCGGCACCTTCCTCGGCGGCAAACTGTTCCGTGGGGAAGAGCGGGCAGCAGGAGGGCGCGTCGGCGAGCAGGCTGCGACTTTACTCGGTCAGCAGCTGAGGGCGCTCGACCTACCGATCGGCCGCCTCAAAACCGGCACGCCACCGCGGCTCGACGGCCGAACGATTGATTGGGCACGGCTGGAGAACCAGGCTTCCGACATGCTGGACTGGACAATGTCCAGCCTTTCGGCCGGCCGGGCTTTGCCGCAGCTGGCCTGTGCCATTACGCGCACCAACGAGGAAACGCATGCAGTCATTCGTGCTGGGCTCGACCGCTCCCCATTATTCGGTGGCGCGATTGAGGGTAGGGGGCCGCGCTACTGCCCCTCGATAGAAGACAAGGTGCTGCGGTTCGGCGACCGGGACGGTCATCAGATATTTTTGGAACCGGAAGGACTGGATGATCATCTCGTCTATCCCAACGGCATCAGCACATCTCTTCCAATTGATGTTCAGATTGCCATGATCCGGTCCATGACAGGTCTGGAGCGAGCGGATATCGTGACGCCCGGCTATGCGGTCGAATATGATCACATCGACCCGCGCGCTCTTGACGCTTCGCTGCAGCTTCAAGCGCTCCCGGGTTTATTTTGTGCCGGCCAGATCAACGGCACCACCGGCTATGAGGAGGCGGCGGCGCAGGGTCTGGTGGCCGGCGTCAATGCGGCCGCCTTCGCCCAGAATGTTCCGCCCATGATTCTTGATCGCGCAAGCTCCTACATCGGCGTCATGATCGACGATCTGGTGCTTCAGGGCGTAACGGAGCCTTACCGCATGCTCACCGCGCGTGCCGAGTATCGGTTGCGCCTACGGGCAGATAACGCGGAAACCCGTCTCGGCTCCTTTGGGTTGGCGCATGGCATCATCGGCCCGGAGCGCACCCGTCGATTTACCGAACGTGACAGATTTCGTGCAGCGGCTCAGCATGATCTTGCAACCGAAAAAACCTCCGCTGATCTTGCGCGATTGGGCGCGGCGGTCCGGCAGGATGGTTCGCGCCGAAGCCTCTTCGAATGGGCGCGGTTCCCCGAAGTCGAGCCTTCCCTTCTGCTCGAACTTGCGCCCGCCCTTCGCGAAGCGCCCGCCGACCTTCAACAGGAGATATTGGAGGATGCCCATTATGCCCCCTATATCCAAAGGCAGGAGGCGGAGGTGGCCGAGCTGCGGCGCAACGAACGCGTCTCGCTACCGGCAGATATGGATTATAGCAGCATCGGCGGTCTTTCGTTGGAGATGATCGAACGTTTCGAGGCCGCCCGCCCCGAAACATTGGCAGCCGCTTCCCGCATCCGCGGCGTCACCCCCGCAGCGTTAGCAGCCATACTCGTCCATGCGCGACGCGAGGCCGCGTGACCGAAGAGGAAGCTAAGTCCTGGTTACAGACCAAGTTCGATGTTCCACGTGAAACATGGACACGGCTGGAAGGCTATGTCTCGCTATTGCTGGAAGCTTCGGCTGGACAGAATCTTATTGCCGCTTCGACCATTCCCAATATTTGGGCGAGACATATCGTAGATTCCGCTCAGCTCCTAAGGCTTACCAAAGATGTAAAAGACGGAATGTGGGTCGACCTGGGGGCAGGCGCAGGACTCCCGGCCATCGTCATCGCCTGCCTCTCTCCAAGGCCGATGTTGATGATCGAAACGCGTCGCAAGCGCGTCGACTTCTTGAACGACGTCGTCGCGCATCTCGGCCTTGGCCACGCTCAGGTCTTCGGAGGCAGGGTGGAAGCGGCACCGGCCATGAAAGCGGCGGTCATAAGTGCGAGAGCCTATGCCCCACTTCCCAAACTTTTGGAGTCGGCTGTCCACTTGGCCGATAAAAATAGCTGTTGGGTGTTGCCGAAAGGCCGAAGCGCTGAAAATGAACTGGAGGCGGTGCGCGGGTCGTGGCAAGGTGTGTTCCACGTGGAACCCAGCGTAACGGATCAACACAGCGCGATCATCGTTGCCCATGGCGTTCATCCGGTTGGCAAAGGGAAACATCGTCCATGATCCGTATCGCTATTGCCAATCAGAAGGGTGGGGTGGGCAAGACGACGACCGCGATCAACCTTGCCACGGGTCTTGCGGCCACCGGCCTGCGTGTGTTGCTTGTCGATCTTGATCCGCAGGGAAACGCGTCGACAGGGCTGGGCGTCGGACAGGCGGAGCGCAACTATTCCAGCTACGATCTGCTGGTAGGCAATTGCGCGCTGGAAGACAGCATCGTCACCACGCGCGTACCGAAGCTGGACCTGGTGCCCGCTACGCAGGATTTGTCCGGCGCCGAGATCGAATTGATCGAATATGAAGAACGGACTCACAGGCTGGAGAGGGTCTTGGCGGAAGCCCCGTCCGGCCGGTGGGACATATGCCTTATCGATTGCCCGCCCTCCCTTGGCCTATTGACCATCAACGCGATGGTTGCCGCGCAATCGCTTCTCGTCCCGCTGCAGTGCGAGTTTTTCGCACTCGAAGGTCTGTCGCAATTGTTGCAGACGGTTGAGCGTATCAGGGGCCGCTTCAATCCTGGCCTGTCGATCATGGGGGTGGCCCTGACCATGTATGATCGCCGCAACAGGTTGACTGATCAGGTGGCAGATGACGTGCGGGCCTGTCTTGGCGAACTCGTCTTCTCGACCGTCATCCCCCGCAACGTTCGCCTGTCCGAAGCGCCGAGCCATGGCGTACCCGCGCTGATCTACGACTTCCGCTGCTCTGGGTCGGAGGCCTATATGCGCCTTGCAAGAGAATTGATTGCCCGCTTGCCCCGCCAGGAGGTCGCCGCTTGAGCGAGAATATGACTGATAAGCCGAAGACGGCCAAGCGCCCTCAGGGATTGGGCCGTGGTCTGTCCGCCCTGCTGGGCGACGTTTCGCGCGAAGAGCCGGTCGCCTCGGCCACGGCCCCGGCGAATGGCAAGGCGGTACAGAGCATTGAGGTGGCGTTGATCCACCCCCATCCAGAGCAGCCGCGCCGGCACTTTGACGACGGCGCCCTTCAGGAGCTTGCCGACAGCATAGCGAAGCGGGGCGTGATCCAGCCCATCATCGTGCGCCCACATGGCGGCGGGTTTCAGATCATCGCAGGCGAGCGCCGCTGGCGCGCCGCGCAACGGGCGCAGCTGCACCGTATTCCCGCCATCGTGCGCGACTTTGACGAGCAGGAGACGCTCGAAATCGCGCTCATCGAAAATATCCAGCGTGAAGACCTGAATCCGATTGAGGAGGCCGAGGCCTACCGCAAGCTGATCGCGGAGTTCCACCACAGCCAGGAAGCACTTGGCCGCATCGTGGGGAAGTCGCGCAGTCATGTTGCCAATCTCATGCGACTGCTCGACTTGCCCAAGCCGGTGCAGGAACAGGTCATGTTCAACCGCATCAGCATGGGCCATGCACGCGCGTTGATTGGCGCTCCAGACTGCGAGCGGCTTGCACAACAAGTTGAATCAAAAGGCTTATCTGTTCGGGACACGGAACAGTTGGTCCGGCGCGTGAAGACCGGCGACGATGCACCTGCGGCGCGCCGGCGTGCCGGAAGCTCGCTGGACAAAGATCCCGACATCGCCGCACTGGAACAGCATCTTGCCGACATATTGGGCCTGAAGGTCGAGATCGCGCATGATGGCGCATCCGCTGGTGGCAGCCTGTCTCTGCGCTATTCCAATCTGGACCAGCTCGACATGCTGTGTCAGCGCCTGTCTGGCGAGCGTATCTGACACAAGGCGGCCAGGGGTTAGGAGTCACGGATAAAAGCCGTCGCGCCACTGGCTTTTTCCGGCACCGTCCCTAGGTTGGAAAGCATGGCCGACATGCTCTCAACCACCACCGCCGCGCCCTCCGTCATCCGTCGCAGCGACTATCGCTCTCCGGACTGGCTCGTCCCTCATATCGATCTGGAATTTGACCTCGACCCCGCCCTGACGCGTGTCCGCGCGCAATTGTCGGTGACCCGTAATGGCGGTCACGACCATCCGCTCAGGCTGGACGGCGATGGCATCGTCCCTCTCGAAGTAATGGTCGACGGCCGGCCGGTCTCGCCCGACAGCTGGCATCTTGAAGCCGGCGCGCTGATCCTCACTCTCCCAGGCGACGCCCATCTGGTAGAAACGTTGGTCGAGCTGGTGCCTGAAAGCAACAGCAAGCTTATGGGGCTCTATGCCAGCGGTGGCCTGCTTTGCACCCAGTGCGAGGCCGAAGGGTTTCGCCGCATCACTTTCTTCCCAGACCGTCCGGATGTGCTGTCGCGCTATAGCGTGCGCATGACCGCCGACAAGGCGCGTTTCCCGATATTGCTGGCCAATGGCGACCCGATCGATAGGGGCGATCTGGACGACGGGCGGCATTGGGCCGTGTGGCACGATCCGTTTCCGAAGCCTTGTTATCTGTTCGCCCTGGTCGCGGGCGATCTTGCCTGCAATGCCGACCAGTTCGTCACCGCTAGCGGCCGCACGGTTCAACTCGGCATCTGGGTAAAGGAAAGCGACCTGCCGCGCACCGGCCACGCAATGACGGCGCTCAAGAACAGCATGGCCTGGGATGAACGCGTCTATGGCCGGGAATATGATCTCGACGTGTTCAACATCGTCGCAGTCGCAGACTTCAACTTCGGCGCGATGGAAAATAAGGGCCTCAACATCTTCAACTCGCGCTACATCCTGGCCGACCCCGAAACGGCTACCGACATTGATTATGACGGTGTCGAGGGGGTGGTTGCGCACGAATATTTCCACAATTGGTCGGGCAACCGCGTCACGTGCCGTGACTGGTTCCAGCTTTCTTTAAAGGAAGGCTTCACCGTTTTTCGCGACCAGAATTTCTCGGCCGACATGGGGTCTCATGCGGTGAAGCGGATAGAGGATGTGCGCGTGCTGCGCGCGGCGCAATTTCCGGAGGACAGTGGCCCGCTTGCCCATCCTGTCCGGCCGGAATCCTACATGGAGATCAGCAACTTCTACACGGCGACCATCTACAATAAGGGTGCGGAGCTTATCCGCATGATAGCGCTGATTGCTGGTCCGGAACGGTTTCGTGCAGGCGCCGATCTCTATTTCGATCGCCATGACGGGGAAGCGGCGACCTGCGAGGATTTCGTTCAGGCGATGGAGGATGGCGCAGGTCTGGATTTGGGCCAGTTCCGCCTCTGGTATGAGCAGGCCGGCACGCCTCGGGTGCAGGCGTCCCTCATCCACGACCCTGTCACCGAAAGCGTCGAACTGGTTCTGGAACAATCCTTGCCGCCGACACCGGGTCAGCCCGTCAAGCAACCGATGGCGATCCCCTTGCGCGTGGCGTTGTTCAATCCCGTCACGGCAACGCATCATGGCGACGAATTGCTGATCCTCACGGACGCGCGCGAAAGTTTCGCATTTTCCGGCTTTGCCACGCCGCCAATATTGTCGATCAATCGCGGCTTTTCGGCGCCGGTGATCATCCAGACGGACCGCAGCCAAGCCGATCTCGCTTTCCTGTCGGCGCATGATGATGACCCGTTCGCCCGCTACGAAGCGATGCAGCAGTTGATGGTCAACGTGCTCATCGCCCGCACCTCGGGCCGGCCGGCCGATGAGCAGGCCGTGGTAGATGCCATCCGCTACACGCTAACCGATACCGCGCTCGATCCGGCGTTCGTGGCAGAGGTGATCCGCCTGCCCAGCGAAGCCTATCTCGGCGACCAGATGACGCGCGTGGAGCCGGACGCCATTCACACCGCTCGGGAAGCGCTCCAGACACGCATCGGTGTCGATCTGGAGCATATGTGGCGCGACATCCACGCCGGAACGAAGGCCAATATATTCTCCACCTCGCCCGCCGCGAAAGGCGCGCGCAAGCTGCGCAACGCGGCGCTTCATTATCTCGCCGCCTCCGGCGCATCGGACGGACCGGCCATCGCCTTCGCGCAGTTCAGCGAGGCGGACAATATGACGGAGCGTCAGGCGGCGCTGGGGACGCTGGCCAACGGACACAGCGCGGAGCGGGACGCAGCGCTCGACATCTTCTATAATCGCTATTGCGATGACGCGCTGACGCTGGACAAATGGTTCCAGACGCAAGCCTTTTCGCTGCACCCCGACACGGCAGACCACGTCGCGGCCTTGGCCCTGCACAAGGATTTCACGCTCGCCAATCCCAATCGGGTACGTGCGCTGTTCGGCGCCTTCTCCGCCAATCAGTGGGCATTCCACCATAGATCGGGCAAGGGATACCGCATGGTCGCTGACTGCATCATCGCGCTCGACAAGCTCAATCCGCAAACCGCCGCTCGTCTCGTGCCGCCGCTCGGCCGGTGGAAGCGATTCGACGAGGGGCGCGCCTCGCTGATGCGCGCGGAGCTTCAGCGCATCTTGGCGGAGCCGGGCCTGTCAAAGGATGTAACTGAACAAGCAAGCAAAAGCTTGAACTGACGGCCAACCCAAGGCTCGCGGCCTAAGAGGGCCGGGGCAGGAAACGGTCTTCAGTCCTTCACCGCCGCTGCCCATGCAGCGACGTCGGCCGCAACCCTGTTCGCCGCAGCGTTCAGCGGCGCTCCGACCGTCGCCGCCTCGATCTTCCCGCCGACAGGCGCGCTGGCGGTGAAGCGCTGCCGCGCCAGCGCCTTGCCCGCCGGCGTGGTCAGGACGGCATCATAGGTGACGATCGCGCTGCTGCTCGGCTCGTCGATCTGGAAAGCGACCAGCTCGCCGGACAGGCGCTGTCCCCCGTCACCCGAAAACTGACCGCTGTCCAGCACGACCCGGTCCGTCGTCGCCGAAATCGTTTCCGCCAGCAGGCGGCGGAAAAGATGGCGCGGAGTGTCAGCCCATTGCACCTTGGTGACATAGGCGACCGATGTCGCGCCAAGCTGCACCGGCACGCGCACCGTGTCCAGCATGCGGGGCGCTTCGGGATCGGCGACGATCAGCGTGCGTCCGTCTCCGGCCACGCGCGACGCTCCGGCTGCGACCTTGTGCGCTGCATCCAGCGTCAGCAGCCGTTGCGGCGGCTTCCCGCCGATCGACACGCATCCTGACAACAGCAAGGCAGCAACAACGGCCCCCGACAGGCCCGACGCCTTCAAGCCCCGGTGTTTCGCATGGATCATGGTGCGCATCTCTCTCATCATGGCTTGTAATCCGGCAGCTTGGGCGATCCGACCAGCGAGCTGGCGCCCTGCTGGTCCAGCTTCTCCGCGACGCCGCGGAAGGAACGGGACATTTCGCGCAGATCGCGAACCAGCTGGTTGACTTCCGGCATGGTCTGGCTGCTGAAGCTGCGCACGCCGGGCTGCGCCTCGGCGATCGTCTTGTTGAGTGTATCGATGCTCTGCGACGCGGCCTGCACGCTCTTGCGCAGGTCCGCCATCAAGGGCCGCCCCTCATCGTTCAGCAACGTGTCGGTGGTCGCAGCCAGCTTGCCGATCTGTTCGACCGCAATGCCGGTCTTTTGCACCGTGACGCGCGCTTCCGCCAGAGTCGCGGCGATTTCCGGGCTGCGGTCCGCAAGTGCATCGGATACCCGCTCGACATTCGCCAGGATTCCGGCGATCGACTGCTGGTTCTTGTCGTTCAACAGCTCCGTCAGGCGCTCGGTCAGCGTGGACAGCCGCTCCAGCAGCTGTGGCGCGTTATTGAGCAGTTCGCCCAGCGCACCGGGCTTGGTGGGGATCACGGGCACGCCGTCGGGGCAGGCGGCCAACACATTTTCGGCCGGGCAAATGATCGGCGGCGCGCCCTTGACCGCGCCATCCAGCACGATTTCGCTCACGCCCGTAAAGCCGACGCCCGAAATGGTCGCGGTCGTGCCCTGCAGAACGGGCGTACCGTCCTTCACGGAAATCCGCACCTTCACGAAGCTGGGATCGCGCTTCCACAGTTCGATCTTCTCGACCTGTCCGGACGGCACGCCCGAATAGTTGACCGCCGACCCCTTCGCGAGGCCGTTCACGGACTGTTTGAAGAAGATGTCATATTCCTGGCTGTCGCCCTGCGACAGGCGGGAGAACCAGAAGGCTGCAGCCATGATGGCCGCCAGCAGCAGCAGCGTGACGGTGCCCACCAGTACATGGTTGGAACGGGTTTCCATATCCTATCGCCTTCCGTCCGGCGGGCCGTCCGCCGCCTTGTTCTTTTCCCGCGTGACTGCGGCCGTTGCGGCGCGGCCGCGCGGGCCGTTGAAATATTCCTGGATCCATGGATGATCGGTCGCCAGCAGTTCCTCGATGCTGCCGACGGCGATCACCTTGCGGTCGGCCAGCACCGCCACCCGATCGCAGATCGAATAGAGCGTATCGAGATCGTGGGTGATGAGGAAGACGGTGAGGCCCAGCGTCTGCTGCAACTGGCGCGTCTGCTCGTCGAACGCCGCCGCCCCGATCGGGTCCAGCCCGGCGGTCGGTTCGTCCAGGAAGAGGAGGTCGGGATCGAGCGCAAGCGCCCGGGCCAGGCCAGCGCGCTTCTTCATGCCCCCGGACAGTTCCGCCGGATATTTGGGGCCGGCTTCGGTCGGCAGGCCGGTCATGCGGATCTTGTAAGCGGCGATCTCGTCGCGCAACTGCGGGCCGATATTGGGGTAATATTCGCGGATCGGCACTTCGACATTTTCCGCCACGGTCAGCGTCGAAAACAATGCGCCGCCTTGGAACAGCACGCCCCAGCGCTTGCGGATCGCCAGCGCCTCGTCATCCAGCCGCCCGATCATCGATTCGCCGAACACGCAGATTTCGCCTTCATCGGGCGTCTGCAGGCCGATGATGGAGCGCATCAGCACCGACTTGCCGGTGCCCGATCCGCCCACCACGCCCAATATCTCACCCTTCCGGACATCTAGGTCCAGATTCTCGTGCACCAACTGGTCGGCGAAGCTGTTGCGCAGCCCCCGCACCTTGATGGCGATGTCGCTATGCTCGAACGCTTGCTCGACGCGCTGCTCCTCGGCTTCCTGGATGTCCTCCTCGCTCATCAATTCCACCCGAGCCAGGTGAAGAAGACAGCGAAGAAAGCGTCGATGACGATGACGAGGAAGATCGCCTGTACCACCGCAGCAGTGGTCCGCAGTCCGACCTCCTCGGCATTGGCCTTGACCTGCATCCCCTGGAAACAGCCAGCCAGGGCAATGATGATGCCGAAGACCGGGGCCTTTATCAGGCCGACCCACAGGTCAGTGATCGGCACCACCTCCCGCAAACGCTGCACGAAGGTGATGGGCGGGATTTCCAGCGCCACCGCGCACAAAAAGCCGCCGCCGATCACGGCGACGATGGACGAATAGAAACCGAGCAACGGCATCATCACGATGACGGCGAGCGTGCGCGGCAGCACCAGCGCTTCCATGGGAGAGACGCCGATCGTCCGCATCGCGTCGATCTCCTCCGTCAGCTTCATCGTCCCCAATTGCGCGGCAAAGGCGGAGCCGGACCGCCCCGCCACCATGATCGCGGTCATCAGCACGCCCAGTTCGCGGAAGGTGAGCCGGCCGACCAGGTTGATGGTCAGCATCTCCATGCCGAACTGACGCAGCTGCACCGACCCCTGTTGGGCGATGACGATGCCGATCAGGAAGCTCATCAGGCCGATGATGCCCAGCGCCGAAACGCCCACCACCTCGAACCGCTGCACCACGGCATTGACGCGAAAGCGATGCGGGTGGCGCAGGACGTTCCAACTCGCGACCAGCGTGCCGCCGAAAAATCCGACCAGCCCGACCAGCGTCGATCCCGCCGCCGTCACCGCCTCACCGATCTGGCCGACGACGCGGCGCATGGGATGGACATGGTCGGGCCGGATAGACACCGGCTCGTCCAGCTCGCCCACCGCGGCGATCAGCCGCGCGGCGTCGTCATTGGCGCCGGTGACTTCGCAGCCCAGGCGACGGGCGGTGCGATGCACCGTCCATGCGCCGATCGTATCCATATGATCGACCCCGCTCAGGTCGATTGCCTGCACCGGACCCTGCACCGCGTCCAGCCGGTTCGGCAGATCGCGCAGACAGGCAATGGCGAGCGCCCCGGACAGGCGGAGCACGCTGCCGCCATCGCGCGCGTCCTCGGCAAGATCAGCGGCTTTGTTCATGCGATGGATTTAGTGGTCCATTATCGGTTGCACGGCAAGCCGAAACGGCCCATCCGCAAGCCAGAACGAAGGGCATGGGCAAAAGTTTCGGATACGGCATGACGACGCATCGGCTGGCGATTTACGATATGGACCGCACGGTCACGTTCAGCGGCACCTATACGGGCTTCCTCCTCCATGTGGCGCGCCACATGGCACCTTGGCGGCTGCTGCTGTTCCCCTGCGTCATCCTGCTGATGCTGGCCTATGTGGTGAAGCTGATCACGCGCCAGCGGCTCAAGGAATTCAATCAGGCGCTGATGATCGGCTATCATGTGGAGCGGGCGAAGCTCATGCCGCATGTCGAAAGCTATGCCGACAAGGTGATCGCCACCAATCTGCGCCAGGGCGCGGTGGCGCAGATCGCGCGGGACCGGGCCGACGGCTACCGGCTGGTCCTCGCCACCGCCTCCTACCGCCTCTATGTCGAGCCGATCGCGCGGCGGCTCGGCTTCGATGCCGTGATCGCCACCGATCATCTGAGCCAGGATCTGCGCTACGTCCGCGCTAAGATCGCCGGGGAAAATTGCTACGACACCGGCAAGCTGCGGATGATCAAGGCGTGGATGACGGCCGAGGCGATCGACCGGGGGCAGGCCCATATCCGGGCCTATTCCGATCATGTGTCGGACGCGCCCATGCTCGAATTCGCCGACCTCGCCTTTGCTGCCAATCCGCACAAACCGTTGGCGAAGCTGGCGGCGGGGCGCGGCTGGACGCGGGTGGACTGGACCTAAAAAGCCACCAATCCGTCGATCGCCGCCCATCCGTCAGCGCCGATGCCGCGCAGCATGTGCCGGTGCGTAGCCTTCACGCCTCCTAGCGCCATTACCGGCTCGTCCATCCTGCCGGCCAGCATCGCAAATCGCACCCGCCCGAGCGCACGGCCACCCGGATGCGATCGCGTGGAAAAGAGCGGCGAAAGGAAACAGAGATCGACACCCCGTGCCGCGACCGCTTCCCGCACATCATGCACCGGCGCACTGCGCAGGAGCGGCCGGCTTGCGCGCCGCCGGTCGCGACCATGTACGCCATCGGCCCGCCACGCCGCTGCATGCTGCGCCGTCCCACCAAGCAGCAGAAGCAGCCGTCGCCGCGTCGCGATCCGCCCAAGCGCTTCGAACAAGGCGCGCCGCTGCTCGGCCGGCGTCGCATAATGGCGGAAAACAATCCCTGCCGCGCCCTTGGGCAGCCGTTCCGCCGCCGCGAGCAGGGCGACGTCCGATACCCGCTCATCCGTCATCAACCAAAGGGTAGGCGGCTTTTTGCGGTGGCGGGCGGACATGGCCATCGCCTATAGCAGCGCCGATGACGACCGACACCCCCATCGATGCCGCCGCCCAGCGCCTTGCCGTCGTCCGCGACGCCATGGATCGCGCCGCCCGCCTGACGGACCGCAGCGGCGACGACATCCGCCTCATCGCCGTGTCCAAGACGCACGACGCCACCGCCATCCGCCCGCTCATCGAAGCGGGCCAGCGGATCTTCGGTGAAAATCGCGTCCAGGAAAGCCAGGAAAAATGGCCGGAGCTGCGGGCACAATGGCCCGACGTGGAACTGCATCTGGTCGGCCAACTGCAATCGAACAAGGCGGCCGAGGCGGTGGCCCTGTTTGACGTCATCCACGGCCTCGACCGCCCGTCGTTGTTGAGCGCCTTGGCGAAGGCGATGGACGCAGTGGGCAAGCGTGTCCCCTGCTTCATTCAGGTCAATATCGGCGCGGAGGATCAGAAGGGCGGCTGCGCCATAGCCGACACGCCTGCGCTGATCGCCGCTGCCCGCGAGGCCGATATTCCGGTCCTCGGCCTCATGTGCGTACCGCCCGCCGATCTGGAGCCCGCCCCCTTCTTCGCGCTGCTCGCGAAAATGGCGCGGGAGGAGGGCCTCCCGCGCCTGTCGATGGGCATGTCTGGCGATTATGAAACGGCGATCATGCTGGGCGCGACCGACATCCGCGTCGGCACCGCGCTGTTCGGATCAAGACCCGCGCCCGCCCGCCCGATCCCGGGCAGCGGGCGCGGCATGATCAGAAACTCCCGCGCAACGTAATGCCGTAGGTGCGCGGTTCCGCCAGATAGGCGGAGATCAGCTGGTTCGCCATCGGCGCGCCCAGCGCGAACTGACCGGTTGTCGACGTCGCCGGGCTGCTCGACTGGAGCGGGCTGGAGAAGGCGACCTGCGTATAATCCTGGTTGAAGATATTCTGGCCCCAGAATTCCACCGCCCAGCGCTGGTTCGGGCCGCGAATGCCGACGCGCGCGTTCACCACGGCAAAGCCGTCCTGCCGCTTTTCGGGGAACAGGTCGGACCCGGTGTTGAAGTCGCTGGTCAATCGCCCGTCGACGTAGAAGAGCGCCGACAGGCCACTTGACCCCAGTTCCGGGGTCCAGGCGGCACTGGCCGTGGTCACGACCTTCGGTGCATTGGAATTGATCGATCCCGGCAGCAGGAACAGCGCCGGGTCAAGCGGCACGCGTCCGTCGCTGCTGCCGACCAGCCGGTCGGCGAACTTGGCCCTGGCATAGGTCATGCCGCCGGAAACCCGGAAGTTGCGCGCCGGGCTGGCTGTCAGTTCCAGTTCCACGCCCTGGCTGATCAGGCCCGGCGCAACGTCGCCTTCCGCGCAGGTCCGCGCGCCCGACAACGCGCCATCGCACCCGTTGATGTTCTGGACGACGAAGCTGGTGCCGTTGAAGGTGTTGAGCTGGAAATTCTTGAACTCCTGCCGGAACGCCGCGATGTTGGCGCTCCATTTGGGCTGGCTGTATTTCAGGCCCACCTCGAACGCGTTCACCTTCTCTGCCGCGAAGCGCAGGCTGACCGCATCCGCATTGGTGCGGGGGGCGAACACGGCGGGCACGGCATTGAGGCCGGTCGATCCCAGCTGGAAACGGTCGAGATTATAGCCGCCGGCCTTATAGCCCCTGGAATAGCTGCCATAAACCAGCAGTTCGTCCACCGGCTTCCAGGACAGCACTGCCGTGCCGCTGAATTCGCCGTCGCTGATCCGATCATTGAGGTCGAGCGCGTTGAGGCTGGTCGACGCATTGCCCAGGCACCCCAGCGTCAGGATGCCGCCGGCCAGCGCCGCCGCGCTGCCCAGCGCCGCGTTGCTGGCGATCGGCGCAAGCCCAGGCTGCAACGCCGCGCAGGCGGCATTGTTGTTGTTGAGATCGGCCGAGAAACGCTTGCGTTCCCGCGTGTAACGCAGGCCCAAAGTCAAATCGAGCTGTTTGGTGATGTGGACGATATTGTGCGTGAACAGCGCCCAATTCTTGCTGCGCTGATAATAGAGCGAGCCGGTATCGCCCGTTCCCGTCGGAATAGCCGCCAGCGCGCGCAACCCGTTGCCAAGCCCGGTCGAAATGGCCGCTGCCTGCCCGTTGGCGATGGCCGTCGCCTGCGGTGCGGGAACGCCCTGCGCGATCAGGCTCGCGCGGATCGCGGGAGCAAGACCGGCATTGAGCTGCGCCTGAGTCCCTGTAATCAGTGCCTGTGTGGCGAGCCCGCTGCCGCACGCCGCCAGCTGCTGTGCGGTGAAGTTGCTGGTCGCGCCGGCCCCCGCCATCAAGCGGCAGGCCGCGAACCGGCCATAATCCGCGCCGAAGCGGATATTGTCCTGCAACGTCAGCTTCTCGTCGGCATAATAGCCGCCCACCAGCCAGTCGAGCGCATCGCCTAACGCGCTGCCCTGCAACCGCAATTCTTGCGTGAAGGTCTTGAACCGCCGCTGCGTGTTGGGATCGCGATAGAGCAGGTCGGCGCGGTTATAGTCATAATCGCCATAGTCGCGCGAATGATAGTCGCGGTAGGCGGTGATGCTGGTCAGCTTGGCGTTGCCGAAGTCGTAATTGACTTCGCCCGAAACGCCCCAGTCCTTGAGCTTGCTCACATAGTCGCGACCCGGCGTGATGGTGAGTTCGCGATCATAGGGGTCGGCCGCAATCACGCTGCCCTGACCGGCCAGGATCGCGGCGATCCGGTTGAACGGGGCGGTGTTGTAGCCGCCGCCCGCTACCGGCGTCCGCTCGCGCGCCTCGACATAGGCCGCACCGCAGCAGCTTTCGTCGCGGTTGGTATAGTCGCCGATCAGCCGGATGGAGAGCGCGTCATTGGGTTCGATCAGCGCCTGTCCGCGCAGGAAATAACGGTCGCGGTCGTTGGTCTCGCCCACCTTGTTGCCAGCAGTGTCGACCAGTTTGTAGAAGCCGTCGCGCTTGCTCCACACGCCGTCCAGCGCCAGCGCGATGCTGTCGCTGATCGGCCCGGTCACGCGGCCCGACAGCCGCCAGTAATCATAATTGCCGTAAGTGACCTCGCCCTTGGCGCTGAAGGTCTTTTCCGGCGCCTTGCTGATGATGTTGATGAGGCCCGCCGAGGCATTGCGACCGAACAGCGTGCCTTGAGGCCCACGCAGCACCTCGACCCTTTCGATCTCGCCCAGTTCGTTGAGGCCGGCACCGGTGCGCGAGCGATAGACGCCGTCGATGAACACCGCGACGGAGCTTTCGAGACCCGGATTGTCGCCCACGGTGCCGATGCCGCGGATTCGGGCGGAGGCATTGGCTTCCGACCCTGTGGAAGACACCAGCAGCGAAGGAGCGAGTTGGTTCAGCGTACGGATGTCGCTCGCGCCGCTATTCTGCATCGCCTGGCTCGATACCGCCGACACGGCGATGGGAACGTCCGACAAGGGGCTGGCGCGGCGGGTGGCGGTGACGATGATCTGCGCTTCGCCTTGATCGGCGGCAGCATCCTGGGGCGCGCTTTGGGAAGAGGCGCTCTCCTGCGCCATCGCGGGCGCACCGGCGCTCAGCGCCACGGCCCCCACAGTCGTCAACCACAGACTCTTGTCGGTCATCATCATGTCCTCTCCTGGCCCGCGCGACTTTCTGCCACGTCGGGACTTAACGGAGTATGCTGATACAACAGCAGAAGCGCAAGAGACTGACGCATTTCCGTGCTTTTTCCGCATGTGCTGCGCATAATGCGACGACACCGTTGCAACTTTGCAACGACCACACCTCCCGTTTACGTAAGGGAAGTTTACGATAAGGGAAAGCGGAGCAGCCGGTCGGCGACCGGCACCAACGCAGCCGCACCCGGTCCCACCGCGCGGCGGATCTCCCCATGCCCCGCATCTAACCCTCCGGTAAGCGCACCCAGCGCCGGCAGGATCAGCTTGGTTGCCGATCCGACGAAGCAGCGGCGTGACACATGCCGCCCGCGCAGCGACAGGCGCAGCTTGGGATGGAAATGGCCGGAAATTTCGGGGCGGCTATCCTGCGCCTCCGCTTCATGACGCAGCCAGATGCCGGCCACCTCCGCCTCCGCCACGCGCCTGCCGCCGGGCATGGCCGCGACGCCCGCATCATGATTGCCAGTGATCCAGACCCAGTCCAGCCGGCCGGTCAGTGCCGCAAGCCGCGCGCGCGCGCTTGCCTCAAGCCGCGCAGCGCCTTCGGCATCATGGAAGCTGTCCCCCAGCGACCAGAGCCGCGTCGCGCCCGTCCGCGCCACCAGCGCCTCGATCAGGTCCAGCGTCGCCACGCTGTCATGCGGGGGCAGGAACTGGCCGAACCGGGCATACCAGCTCGCTTTCTCGAAATGCAGGTCAGCAACCAGCAAGGCGCGCTGGGCCGGCCAGTAGAGCGCCGCTTCGGGCAGCGCGAGAAAGTCCTGGCCAGCGAACGAAAGGGGAACCATGCCCCGCCTATGCGCTTCTCCGCCCCGCCTTTCAAGAGGGCGCTCGACCGCCTATAGGCGTCGCCATGCCCGCATTCACGATCGCCGCCCTCTACCGGTTCGCCCGTTTCCCGGATCCGCAGGTGATCGCCGCCGATCTGCGAACCCTGTGTGCCGACCTGGAAACATGCGGCACGCTGATCCTGGCGGGCGAGGGGATCAACGGCACCGTCGCCGGCAGTGCCGACGCCGTCACGACGCTCATCGGCCATATTCGCGCGCTGCCTGGCTGCGCCGACCTCGACGTCAAATATAGCTTTAGTGAAGACGCCCCCTTCGCCCGCATGAAGGTGAAGGTGAAGGCGGAGATCGTGACGCTGGGCGCTGGCGATCTCGATCCCGCGACGCAGGCCGGCGTCCACCTCGACCCCCAGGACTGGAACGCCCTTCTTGCCGATCCCGACACCGTCGTCATCGACACGCGCAACGCCTATGAGGTCGCCTGTGGCACGTTCAATGGCGCGATCGACCCGGAAACCCGATCCTTCCGCGATTTCCCAGCCTGGTTCGACGCCTTCGCAGCAGGCTTGCGCGAAGAAGGGCGGACGCCGAAAATCGCCATGTTCTGCACCGGGGGCATACGCTGCGAAAAATCCACCGCGCTGGTGAAGGCGCGGGGCTTCGAAGATGTCTATCATCTCAAGGGCGGCATCCTGCGCTACCTGGAGGAGGTGCCCGAAGCGGAAAGCCGCTGGCAGGGCCAATGCTATGTCTTCGACGAACGGGTGACGGTGGGACATGGCCTCAAGCCCGGCGACCACGTCACCTGCCGCGCCTGCGGCCTACCCCATCCGCGCAATACCGTGCATGACTGTCCGGGCGACGGGGTCTGGCCGCACCGGGCCTAATCGTCGCTCTCGACCAGTTCGGCTATCTCGAAGGCATAGTTTTTCCAGCCACGCATCCGCGCGCCGTCCGCCGCCGCGCCGCGCAGCTTGCGCGCTTCGGCCAGCGAGCGCGTATGGCCCCAGAAGACTTCGCTCTTTCCGTTTTCCAGCAAAGCGACGATGCGCCAATAATGGGTCAGCGGGTCCGCCGTCGGGCCGATCCGCTTCACATAGCCGTCAGGCATGATCGCGGTCAGGTAACGCTTGCGCCGCGCCACCTGTCTCTCACTCGCTGTAGCGGTGCAGACCCCCGCCATGGGCACGCAACCAGGCGCGGGCAGGGCGGGGATCGCTGCCCAGGATGCGCGCATGGGCGGCATGGAAGGCCGGGCTGTGATCCATGTGCAGCAGATGCGCCAGTTCGTGCGCAACCGTCGCCCGCCGCACGTCGGGCGGGGCGAGGATCAGCCGCCAGCTATACCGGATCGCCCCGGCCGATGTGCAACTGCCCCAGCGGCTGCGCGGATCGCCCACGCCAACCGAGAGGAGGGTCAGCCCATGCGCCCGCGCCAGTTCCCGGCTTTCCGCTTCCAACACCGCCTTCGCCCGGCTGCGCAGCCAGCGCATCACCCGCGCTCCCACCGACTCCGCCGCGCCGCCCAGCATCAGTCGGTCGCCCTCCAGCCGGATCGTGCGCATCGCCCCCTCCATCCAGCAGATGCGCACCTCGCGCCCCTCCAGCGGGAAGACCGCGCCATCCGTCAGGCGGGTCGCGGCCGGCTGCTTCGCCATCTGCGCGCGCACCCAGCCTTCATGATCCTGCGCCCAGCCCAATGCCTTTTTCAGGTTCGCGCGCACAGGCATCGACAGGCGCAATTCACCCCGCGCCCCGTCCAGCGTCAGCCGATAGGCGCGGGCGCGGGCCGATCGTCGCACCCGCACCGGCATCGCCACGCCGTCGATCAGGATGGTCGCCCCGGCGTCAAAGCTCGCGGTCGACAAGATGATTCTCCCAGTCGCCGGCATCCGCCTCCGCCACCGTCCAGCCGCGCACGGACTCGCCCGCGCGATGCACCGCTTCCCGGTCGCCGCTGATCAGATAATGCCATTGCGGCAGCGGCAAGCCCTCACCCCGCAAGCGATAGGCGCAGGTGCGCGGCAGCCAGCCGATCTGCTGCACCTTGGTCGGAGTCAGCCTGACGCAATCGGGCACGAAGTTGCGGCGAGCCTTGTAATTGCTGCACTGGCCGCTCTGCCGGTCGAGCAGGCGGCAGGCGACGTTGGTCGGATAGATGCGGCCCGTATCCTCATCCTCGGCCTTGTGCAGGCAGCATTTGCCGCATCCGTCGCACAGCGCTTCCCATTCCGCGCGGTCCAGTTGGTCCAGGGGTTTTTCCCAGAAAGGCGTCACTTGATCCATTTACCCAGGAAGGCCTGCACTTTGTCCGGCGCGCCTTCGTCCACGTCCGCGGTCGACGGATCGTCCACCGGCACCAGCGCCACCGGCTTGCCGTCGCCATCGAACAGATAGGGCGTGCGGCTGTGACTCACCAGATAGCCGCTCGCGCCCTCTGCTTTTTCGGGATTATAAATGACGACGAAGTCCTTGGCGACCTTCGCGATCTGTGCATCCGTGCCGGTCAGGCCGATGAGGCGCGGGTGGAAGGCCGCGACATAGGTTTTGAGCACCGCTGGCGTGTCGCGCTTGGGATCCACGCTGATCAGCATCGGCTGCACCTTGGCGGCGAGCGCCGGCTTCTCCTTCTCGAACCGGGCAAAGCCCTGCATGATGCGCTGCAAATCCACCGGGCACACATCGGGGCAATAGGTGTAACCGAAATAGACGATCCGGTACTGGCCCTTGAAATCCTCCCAGCGCGTCGGCTTGCCGTCCTGATTTGTCAGGGTGAAGGATGCGCCGATGCGCGCACCGGCGAGGTCGCCCTGCACGCTCTCGCTTGATGCATTGCCGCCCACGCCCATATTGCAAGCGGCCAGCAGGGCCAGCATCGGCAGGATGAGCAAGGGAAGGGCGGAAGCCTTGGCGTCTTTGTTCATGGCACGGCCAGCCATGCCCTGCTAGGGATGGATTTGCAAACGCAACGGGGCGCATGATGACGACGAAGACGATTTCGGCCTTTCTCGGTTTGGCGGCACTGGCCATGGCGGCCGCCACGCCGGCACGCGCGCAGTTTTCCGACAATTATAATTTTCTTAAGGCGGTGAAGGACAAGGACGGGCAAAAGGTCACCGACCTGATCCAGAAGCCCGGCTCGACGGTCATCAACAGCCGCGACGTCACCAGCGGGGAAAATGCCCTGCATATCGTCGTCGCGCGCCGCGACGCGACCTGGCTCGCCTTCCTGCTGGCGAAGGGCGCCAATCCCAACCTTACCGACAATGATGGCAACACACCGCTGATGGACGCGGTGCAGGGCCGGTTCGAAGAGGGCGTGCGTACGCTGCTCGCCAACCGCGCGCAGGTCGACAAGGTGAATGACAGCGGCGAAACCCCGCTCATCCGCGCCGTTCAGCTGCGCGACGTCGGCCTCGTCCGGCTGCTGGTGGCGCAGGGTGCCAATCCGGACAAGCGCGACACCATCGCCGGCATGTCCGCGAAGGACTATGCCAAGCGCGACAACCGCACGCCGGGCCTCGCCGAAGCGCTGGACGCGGCCAAGGCCGGAGCCAAGCCCACCGGCCCGGTGCAGGGCCCGGTTTTCTGACGATCGTCCGACCGCGCGCTACCAGCCCAGTTCCGCTGCATGATCGGGATCGCTGAGCGCCGTCAGCCGCCGCGCCGCACGGCGCGCGAAGCGCAGCGTCTCCGCCTTGCGCCGCGCCGCCGCCAGCGGTTCCACCGGGGCGGGGCGCACCAGCTCCGCGTCATACTGGTCCGCGACGATCAGGCCGGTGCGGTTCGGCCATAGCGCCTCGCTCTCAAAAAGGGTCAGATCGAACCCCGCGGGCACCGCCCAGAAAAACCGGTCGCAATAGTCGAAATAATCCGGCCATTTCATGTCGCCGACCAGGTCGGCCCGGCTGCATTTGATTTCCACGATGGTCAGCCGTCCGGCGGCGTCGATCGCCATGATGTCCGCGCGCCGGCCATTGGGCAGCGGCACTTCCAATATGCCGCTCATGTCGTGCCGGAAGAACAGGCGCAACGTGCCCCGCGCCACCGCCAGCGCGGTGCCGTCGGTCAGGGGCGAACATGTCTCGGTCGTGGCGGCATCCATGACCCGACCTTAGAACAATCGGGGAACAAATGAAAAGGCCGTTTCGGCATCCCGAAACGGCCTTGTTCAGACGCTGCTGCCTGACGGCAGGTTCAGCGATAGAAGATATGGTTGTCGATCGACGCCAGCTTGGTCTTGCCCCATGCCGGCGAAACGCGGCGAGCATGGAAATAGAGCGCGCCTTCCGCCAGGCTGTCCCACTCGTCCTGCGCCGCGATCTGCGCGATCGCAACGGCTTCACGCCAGCTGCGGCTCTCGGTGCGAATCGGGGGCATGCCACCGCCGCGCACGAAGCTGAACTGGCTCGGCTGGTAGACCACGCCGCACAGGCTGCTGGCGAAGCGGCCCGACTTGGCGCGGTTGATGATGACGCGCGCGACGGCCAGCTGGCCTTCCAGGCTCTCGCCCTTCGCTTCGAAATAGACCGCTCCCGCCAGGCACTTCATGTCGCCGTCAAGCTCCTCGGGCGCGCCTTGGGCGTCGACCAGAGCAGCGAGGCTGCGTGCCGGAACATTGGAGTCGGAAGAAAGAACGGCATCGCCCTTGGGGGCGGAGGCCAGCGGCTGCGCGACTTCGCGCGGCGCGGCGAAAATGACGGGCTTCTGCCCCGTCGCGGCTTCGATGGGAAGCGTGGTGGCCGATGCCAGCGTCTCGCTCGCAATCGACATGTCGGACGCCATGACCGCTGCGGATACGGACAAGGCAAAGGCTGCGGCGATCGCAGCTTTCAGGCGGAAACTCATCTGGGCTCAAAATAAGGCGGTTCTTGGCCGGGGCGTCGTCTTTTAACCCAAATCTTCTCTCGACGACCGGCCGCCCCCCGTCTGCGTGTTTACCGCGCCCGCCCCCCATGGGCGAAAGCGGCAACCTGCGCGTTGGCGTGGGCGGCCCTGTGCACGGACCATGACGATGAGTCAACGATCAGCAGATCGTTCCAGCGGCGAACCGTTCCGCATCCGGGATGTCGAGTTCTATTATCCACAGGTCGGGGTCCGACCTGCGGCGACGCGCCAGATATTGATCCAGCGCCTCCGGCCCCTCCTCCGCCGAGGGGCCACAACGCATCAACGCGCCACCGCCGTCAAGGTTCGACACGCGCTCGAACAAACCCTGAAACGCCCCTTTTTCAAGCGCCTGGACCAGGATGACGCCGCTGATGGCATCCCCCTTCGCCACCACCGTGGCAAAGCCGCCGCTGTCGGTCACGCGGCGGCGCAGTGCCCCCACCAGCATCTCGCTGGTGAGCCGCGGATCAGCCGGCATAGCCGGGCAGGGAGGAGAGGGGGAATTGCGATCGCATGAAGGTGCCCGTGCCGCGTCCCACTTCTTCCCCGTCCGAATCGATCAGGCTCGCTTCGGCGACATAGACGCGGCGCTTGCCGCTGATCCATCGCCCCTCGGCACGGATTCGCCCCGGCCCGATCGGCCGGGTGAAGAGCAGGTTGAAGGCGGTCGTCAGCAGGAAACGGTCGCTGACCAGGCTGTTGGCGGCGTAGAAGGCCGCATCGTCCAGCATCTTGAAATAGACGGTGCCATGCACAGCACCTGCGGCATGGAACTGGCTTTCGTCCACGTCGAAATCGATGATCGACCGCCCGGCGCCCGGAATAATAAGTTCGGAACGGAACAGACGATTGATCGGTGCGGATCGATAGAGCGATTCGAGCGCCCGGAAATGCGCCGCCTCGCCGCTCGGCCCGTCAGGCAGCGTCACGCGCGCCCGCGCCAGACAGCAGCGCATGGAGCGCGCCGGTCGACTTCGCGCCGCGTAACTGCGCGACGACAGTCTCATCGCGCAGATAGCGGGATACGCGCGCCAGCGTCTTCAGATGCTCGGCGCCGCTATCCTGCGGCGACAGCAGCGCGAATACGACGTCCACCGGCGCGTCGTCCACCGCGTCGAACGGCACTGCAGGGTCCAGCAGCACGACAACGCCGCACATCCGCTCCAGCCCCGGAATCTTGGCATGGGGAATGGCGACTCCGCCGCCGAATCCGGTCGATCCCAGCCGCTCGCGCTCGAACAGGGCGTCACCCACCTCGTCGGCATCCAGGCCATAGGCGCAATTGGCCAGCGCCGCGATCTTCTGGAACAGGGCCTTCTTGCCATTGGCGGCGAGGCCCGTAGCCAACGCTTCGGGGGAAACGATGTCGTTGAAATGAACCATGGTCAATCCGAACCGGCCGAGCCGCGCCTTGAATTTCCGCGCGCTCCTCGGACTATGAAAGCCCGGCCCCATAAGCCGCCTGCGGGGCAAGGTCAACTGGCGGGGGAGGGGGCGGACGATAGCGACCGTCCGCCAACCTTCCATTCATCGGGGGAGGGGTTCTACCCAGCCGCCACCCATACCTTCAGGCACGGGGTTCTACCCAGCCTATCGTCCCGTCATGGCGACGATAGACCATATTATAGGCGGACGTCCCCGCATTCAGGAACAGCAGCGCGTTGGTGTTGCGCAGGTCCAGCATCATGACTGCGTCGGACACGCTAGCTTCGGGAATGTCGACGCGCGTCTCCGCCACAATCAGCGGCGCGTCCGTCGCCTCCTCTTCCTCGCTGCCGCCAGCGAAGATGGTGTATCCGGCACCATCGATCTCATCCAGCGCGTATCCGTTGCTGCGCTGCGCTTCGGCCGCCGCCGCCTGCGCGCTGCGATCCTTCAACCGGCGCATATAGCGGCGCAGCTGCTTTTCGATCCGGTCTGCCGCCTGGTCGAAGGACGGGTGCGCCTCCTGCGCCTCGCCCGCGCCCTTCAGGATCAGGCCGGTCATCACATGGCACACGATGTCGCAATGGAAAGCGCCATGGGGCGCGGTGCGGAACGTCACCTGGGCGGAAAGCGCGCGGGAGAAATATTTCTCGGCCATGGCCTGCAAACGGTCGGTGACGTGGCTCTTGAGCGCGTCGCCCGTTTCGACCTGATGTCCGGAAACACGAATATCCATATGCCTTCTCCTTGTTCTTGCCGCGCCGCCGGGAAGGCGGTGCGGTTCATTCGGGAGGCATAGGCCATTGGGTAAGGGTCTATGCCTCCTGCAACCAGAGCGGCTCCTTCAGCGTCGCGACGAACGCTGCATGCCGCTCCAGCTCCTCCGCGCTGGCCGCAAAGACCCGCGCAGGACGTACAGGGCGAACCGTGGCGCCAGCCGTCAGTTCCACCCTGACAGTTTCTTTTATCTCCTCTTGTGCCAGACCCAGGCCGATCTGCCGGCCGCCGGTCAGTTCGATGTAAAGCTGCGCCAGCAATTCCGCGTCCAGCAGCGCCCCATGCTTGACGCGATGGCTGCGGTCGATGCCATAACGGGTGCAGAGCGCGTCCAGGCTGTGCTTCGCGCCTGGATGCAACTGGCGCGCGATCGCGACCGTGTCGATCATCCGGTTCATCGATACTTCCGGATGACCGCACAGCTTCAATTCATGGTTCAGGAAGCCGAAGTCGAACCGCGCATTGTGCGCGACCAGCGGGCTGTCCTCCAGAAATTCCAGCAGCTCCAGCGCGCCGCGCCCGAAGACCGGATGCTTGGCGAGGAAATCGGCAGAAAGCCCATGCACGGCGAAGGCGGCGGCGGGCATGTCGCGCTCGGGATGATAATAAGCGTGGAAGGTCCGACCGGTCGGCACCCGGTTGATCAGCTCTATGCACCCGATCTCGACCAGCCGGTCCCCCGATGCCGGATCGAATCCTGTCGTTTCGGTATCGAAAATGACTTCGCGCATGGCCTCTTCAACGACTCTTGCCAGCCTATCTTATCGGCCTGTCTTCGCGCCAAGGCAAGCGACCAGACGCCGCACCTGCGCGCGCGTGTCGGCGAAAGTGGTGCCGGTGTGAATAATATGGTCCGCCCGTCGCCGCTTTTCCGCGTCGGGCGTCTGCAACCGCATGATCTGGCGGAATTTGGCCGGCGTCATGCCCGGCCGCGCGAGCACCCGGCGGCGCTGCTTCCATGCGGGCGCGGTCACCACGATCACCCCGGCCAGCTTTTTGTGCCCGCGCGTCTCGAACAGCAGGGGGATATCGAGGATAACGAACGCGCGGCTGCGGTGGCGGCGCAGAAAGGCGCGCCGGCTGGCCTGCACCGCCGGATGAACGATGGCTTCCAGCGCGCGCCGTTCATGCGGATGGCCGAACACCGCCGCACCCAGTTTCGCGCGGTCGACCCCCTGCGCCCCTGTCGTACCGGGAAAGCGCGCCTCGATCGCCGGCAGCAGCGCGCCGCCAGGCCCTTGCAGGCGATGCACCTCGGCATCCGCGTCGAACAACGGCACGCCCTCGCGCCGGAACATCGCCGCCACCGCCGACTTGCCCATGCCGATAGATCCGGTGAGGCCGTAGACCTTCATTCCCCCGCCGACAGCAGCAGCGCGCGCAACTCCGCGTCCAGCTCGCGCGGGGCCTGCGCGTCGAAGAAGATGTCGAAGGCCAATGCCGCCTGCCCGATCAGCATCTCCAGGCCATCGAGCGTCTTGAGTCCGCGTGCCCGCGCCGCCTTTAAGAGTGCGGTTTCCAGCGGCGCGTAGACGATGTCATAGACCGTCGCGCTATCCGGCAGCTGGGAAAGATCCAGCTCCAGCACCGGCTGCCCGACCATGCCGAGCGACGTCGAATTGACCAGCAGGTCGGCGGGCGGCAGGGGATCGGTCAGCGCGAGGACGCGGCCCTTCACCCCGGCGCGATCGAGCAGCGCCTGCCCTTTCGCCCGGTCACGCGCCATGATTATGATCTCCGGCACGCCCAGGCTGATCAGCGCAAACAGGATCGCCCGCGCCGCGCCGCCCGTACCGATCAGCACCGCGCTTTGGCCCTTCCACTTGTCGCGCAGCAACGGCTGCAGGAACCCGCCCGCGTCCGTGTTGGTGCCGATCAACGGACCGCCGGTTTCGCTGGCGATCGTGTTGATCGCGCCGATCCGCTCCCGCACACCGCCGGGATCGTCGACATAGTCCATCACCGCGATCTTGTGCGGAATGGTGATGTTGCACCCCAGCCAGTCCGGGTCGGCCCGTCGCCTCAGGAAATAGGCGGACAGGCCCTCCGCCGTCACATGCGTCTTGCGATATTCCGCCTCGATATCGAGCGCATTCAGCCAGAAATTGTGGATCAGCGGCGATTTGCTGTGCGCGATCGGATCGCCGATCACTTCGGCATAGGGGAGCTGGTCGGTCATGCCGCCAGAACGCCCCGCACGCGCAGAAAGTCAAGCAGGGGCAGCAGGGGGAGTCCCTGAATCGCGAACTGGCTGCCCTCGATCCGGCTGAACAGTTGAGCGCCCGGCCCCTCGATCCGGTAACAGCCCACGCACCAGCGCAGCTGCTCCCAGTCCGCGTCCAGATAGGCGTCGATGAAGCCGTCGGACAATGGCCGCACCGTCATCGGCACCCGCTCGACATGCCGCCAGATCGCCTCGCCGTTCAAAGCTATCACCGCCGCGCTGTGAAGATGATGCACCCGGCCGGACAGCAGGCGAAGGATGCGCCGCGCATCCTCCCTGTCCACGGCCTTGTCGATCATCTCGCCGCGCTCTTCGCCGTCACCGATCGACAGCGTCTGGTCGCACCCCAGCACCAGAGCGCCGGGCGCGCGCCGTGACACGCGCAGCGCCTTCAGCTCCGCCAGCGCGTCCGCCAAAGCCCGCGCGTCGAGCCCGTCCGCCCGCAGCGCTTCCTTCGCCGCCTCCTCGTCCACCTGTGGAGACAGCGCCTCGAACGGCACCTGCGCCGCGCTCAGCATGGCCCGCCGGCTTGCGCTCTGCGACGCCAGCACGATCATGCCCCGGCCTCCGCCTGGCCGTCCGCGCCTTCCGCCAGTTCGCGGTCGTTGAACAGGTTGATGATCGCGGCGGCGGCCTCCTCGATCGACCGGCGGGTCATGTCGATCACCGGCCAGCCATTGTCGGCGAACATGCGCCGCGCAAAGGCCAGTTCCGCCTGCACCTTGTCATTGTCGACATAGGCGGTTTCGGGCGCCTGGTTGAGCGACAGCAGCCGGTTGCGCCGGATCTGGATCAACCGTTCCGGACTGACGGTCAGGCCCACGACCATCGGATGCTTCAGCGAGAACAGGCTGCGCGGCGGCGGTGATTCCGGCACCAGCGGAATGTTCGCGGTCTTGTATCCCCGGTTGGCGAGGTAGATGGAGGTCGGCGTCTTGGACGCGCGCGACACGCCGGCTAGGACGATGTCGGCTTCCTCCCAATTTTCATGGCCCACGCCATCGTCATGGGCGATGGTGAACTGAATCGCCTCGATCCGCGCAAAATAGGCCTCGTCCAATATATGCTTGCGCCCGGGACGCGTGCGCGTCTCCTGCCCCAATATGTTGGACAGCGCGTCTGCCACGCTGTCGAGCGCCGCGACATGGGGCAGGCCCAGCGCGCGGCATCGCGTCTCCAACCGCCTGCGCAGCGGATGGTTGGTGAGGGTGAAGAGGACGAGACCGGGGTTCGCCGCGATCTCTTCCATGATCCGGTCGAGGTGGACATCGGACCGCACCATCGGCCAGAAATGGCGGACCGCTTCGACATTTTCGAACAGCCCGATCGCTGCCTTGGCGATATTCTCCAGCGTCTCGCCGGTGGAGTCGGACAGCAGGTGCAGGTGGATGCGCGCCATAGCGCATCTCTGTGGGCAGGTTGTGGATAAAGCAAGGGATGAAATCGGGGATGAAATGCCGCCTTCATCCCGTCCCTGCAGCCCGGACTCTTATCCACAAGGCCCCCACAGGCCCGATTTTTCATCCACATGCTGTGGATAATGGGGATGATCGGACTGACTCGGACGGCAAAGCATAGGGCTGGGGAGTCAAGCTGTTGGCAAAACCGGGCACAGCGCATAAACCCCGCTGCCAACGGAGCATCTATCTCCATCCACCTTTGAATCTAATATTAAGAGAGAATAAGATGCCCGTGGACGCCCTCGCCGGATCGACTGAAACATCTTTGGTCGAAAAGCCTCTGCTCGGCGTCCTGCGCGGCGAGGTGCCTGTCGTTCCGCCGATGTGGCTGATGCGCCAGGCGGGCCGCTACCTGCCCGAATATCGCGCGCTCCGGGCGCAAATGGGCGGCTTTCTCGAACTGGTCTATGACAGCGAAGCCGCCGCCGAAGTCACGCTTCAGCCGCTCCGCCGCTTCGGCTTCGATGGCGCGATCCTCTTTTCCGACATTTTGATCGTTCCCTATGCCATGGGACAGGATCTCTGGTTCGAGGCTGGCGAAGGCCCACGCCTCGCGCCGATCCTCGCCGAAACCGACCTGTCGGCGCTGACGCCCGACTTCTCCCGCTTCGACGCCGTCTATGACACCGTTAGGCGGGTGAAGGCGGCGCTGGATCCCGCCGTCACCTTCCTGGGCTTTGCGGGCAGTCCCTGGACCGTGGCCACCTATATGGTCGCGGGGCAGGGCAGCAAGGATCATGGAGCGGCGCGACGCATGGCCTACCAGCAGCCAGAGCGTTTTGCCGCCCTCATCGACGCGATCATCGAGGCGACCGTCACTTATCTCTCCGGCCAGATCGACGCGGGGGTGGAGGCGGTGCAGCTGTTCGACAGCTGGGCCGGCAGCCTTGCGCCCGCGCAGTTCGAACGCTGGGTGATCGAACCCAACCGCCGCATCGTCGAACGGCTGAAGGCGATCCATCCCGACGTCCCGGTGATCGGCTTTCCGAAGGGCGCAGGCGCGAAGCTCGCGGACTATGCCCGGCTGACCGGCGTCGATGCCGTGGGCGTCGACGAAACGATCGATCCCAATTGGGCCAATGAAGCGCTACCCGCCGGCATGCCGGTGCAGGGCAATCTCGATCCGCTGGCGCTCATTGCCGGCGGCGCGGTGGTCGAGCAGGCGGTGGACAACATTCGCGCCGCCTTCGCCGGCCGGCCGCATATCCTCAATCTCGGCCATGGCATATTACCCGACACGCCCATTGCGCATGTCGAGGCGCTCATTAGCTATGTGCGGCGATAAGGAGCACTGACCCATGGCTTATCTCGGCGCCGCCTATCTCTGGGTGAAGGCCGCCCATGTCATCTTCGTCATCTTCCTGATGGCGGGGCTGTTCATGATACCGCGCTTCTTCGTCTATCATCAGGAAACCGCGCCCGGATCGCCGGAGGACCGCAAATGGGTGGAGCGCGAGACGCGGCTGCTCAAGATCATTCTCAATCCGTCGCTGGTTCTCGTCTGGATCTTCGGCCTGATGCTCATGGTGGAGATCGGCGCCTGGAACTTCGGCTGGTTCCACTTGAAGCTGCTCTTCGTCCTGGGCCTCTCCGCCTATCATGGCTGGATCGCGGGCTATGCGAAGAAGCTCGCGAAGGGGCAGAGGCCCCTGTCCGACAAACAATTGCGCATGATGAACGAGATACCAGGCGTTGCCGCCGCGATCATCGTCATCGCGGTGATCGTCAAGCCCTTCTGAGCCCATGTCCTAAAGGCGGCGCATCATGGTAGAAGGATGCTGCCGCTTTGCGATAGGATCAGCCCCGCGCAACTTTATGTCAATTTCTGCGGGACATATGCGAAGTTAAGCGGGATCGACCGCGATATTGTCGATGAGGCGCGTCCGCCCCAACCGCGCCGCGCCCAGCAGCCGGGCGGGGCGATCCAGCAGCGTCATCGGCTCCAGGGTGGCGGCGTCGCACAGCGTCACATAATCGACCGGATCGAAGCCATGCTGGCCGAGAGTGGTGATCGCCTTCGCCAGCGCGCCCTCCACCGGCTCGCCCTTCTCGATCTGCCGTTTCGCTTCGCCCAGCGCGCGGGGCAGGGCCAGTGCCGCCTTGCGCTCCTCCTCGCTCAGATAGGCATTGCGCGAGGAGAGGGCGAGGCCGTCTTCGGCCCGCTGCGTCGGCATGCCGATGATCTCGATCGGCAGGTCCAGGTCCGAAACCATGCGCCGGATGACGGCGAGCTGCTGATAATCCTTTTCGCCGAAGATCGCGACATCGGGTCGCACCTGATTGAACAATTTGGTGACCACCGTGGCGACCCCGTCGAAATGCCCCGGCCGCGCCGCGCCGTCCAACCCTTCGCTGACGCCAGACACGCTGATGTTGGTGGCGAAGCCCACCGGATACATGACCTCGACCGTTGGCGCCCAGAGGATATCCACGGCCGCCGCGGCAAGCATCTGCGCGTCCTTGGCTTCGCGCCTTGGATAGGCGTCCAGATCCTCGTTCGGTCCGAACTGTTTGGGATTGACGAAGATCGACACGGCCACATGCCGTCCGTGTCGGCGCGCTTCCTCCACCAACGCCATGTGCCCGTCATGCAGTGCGCCCATGGTGGGCACCAGCGCCAGCGGCTTTCCGTCGCGTTTCAGCGCGGCCACGGCGGCACGGAGGGCGGGCAGGTCACGCAGCGTTTGCACGGAAGGATGGGCTCCGATAAGGGCGATGGAAACAGGGATGACCTGCTAGGCATGGGCCGGCGGGACCGTCAACACAGATTGCGACAACAAGGGTTATCACCGGACCAATGGCCACTCCGCAGCCGCACCTCATCGTCTTCGCCAATGAAAAGGGCGGCACCGGCAAGTCGACCACGGCGGTCCATACCGCCATCGCCCTGACGGCGCTTGGCCACAGGGTCGGCATGATCGACCTCGACCCGCGCCAGCGCACCGTCACCCGCTACATGGAAAACCGCGCCGAAACCGCGCGCCGCCGCTCCATCGAGCTTCCCGCACCCGAATTCGCCGTTCTGAAGGGCGACAGCATCGACGCGCTGGAGGCGGAATCGGCCGCCGTGTCGGAGGGCAAGGATTTCCTGATCGTCGATACCCCCGGCCGTGACGACGCCTTCGCCCGGCACATGGCGGCGCGCGCCAACACGCTCGTCACGCCGATGAACGACAGCTTTGTCGATTTCGACCTCATCGGCCAGGTGGACGCCGAAACCTTCAAAGTGCGCCGGCTGTCCTTCTATTCGGAACTGATCTTCGAAGCGCGCAAGACCCGCGCCAAGGCGGACGGCGTGTCGATCGATTGGGTCGTGCTGCGCAACCGCGTCCAGCATCATGACGCCCGCAACAAGAAGCGGGTGGGCGACGCGCTCATGGAACTGTCCCGCCGCGTCGGCTTCCGCGTCATTCCGGGCCTGTCGGAACGCGTGATCTTCCGCGAGCTCTTCCCCTCGGGCCTGACCCTCCTCGACAAGGGGCATCTGGGCGACTTGGGCGTCAGCCACATCGCCGCGCGGCAGGAATTGCGCGAAATGGTATCGGGCCTCGCCCTTCCCACCCGCGATGGCGCGGTGCCGATGGACCTGCTCGGCGCAGCCTGATGGGCCTGCTTGCGCTGTTGCTGGCTGGCCTTGCGGTCTGGCTGATCTGGACGGGAAGGCTGCAACGCATGACGGCAAAGGACGGGATGGCGCTGGGCGCGGCGCTGGTGGGTGCGGTGCTGGCGGCCAAAGGCAAGCCGGTGATCGGCGCGCCGTTGCTGATCGGTGCGGCGCTCTTCTTCGCCAAGCAGGGCAACCGGCGTGCCGCCACCCGCAAGCGTCCCGTCGCGGTGCCGCCCCGTGCCGACGATCTGGCGAAGGCGCGTGCGCTGCTTGGCGTGTCGCCAGACGCCGACCCGGCCGCCATCCGCGCGGCGCACCGCCGCCTCATCGCCTCCGTCCATCCCGACAAGGGCGGCACCGAAGCGCTGGCGGCGCAGATCAACGCCGCCCGCGACCTGCTGCTCGGCCAGCGGTCGGAGGGATGAGCCACGTCTTCCATCCAACGCTGCTGCGCGACTATGATCTGCGCGGCACGGTGGGGAAGACGCTGCACCGGGCCGATGCCTGGGCGTTGGGTCGATGCTTTGGCACCATCATCGCCCGCGGAGGAGGCCGCCGGATCGCCGTCGGCTATGACGGACGGCTGAGTTCGCCGATGCTGGAGGTCGCGCTTGTCGAGGGACTTGTCGCCAGCGGCATCGACGTGCTGCGCATCGGCCTTGGCCCGACGCCCATGCTATATCATGCCGAAGCGACTTGCGACGTCGATGGCGGCATCCAGATAACAGGCAGCCATAATCCCGCCGACGACAATGGCTTCAAGCTGGTGCACGCGCATGCGCCCTTCTTCGGCGCGGACATTCAGCGGCTGGGCGAAATGGCGGCGGCGGGCGACTGGGCGATCGGCATGGGCAAGGTCGAAACCGTTGAGATGATGGATGCCTATATCGACCGCCTGCTCCGGCATTTCGACTGCGCGCCCTTCCGCATCGGCTGGGACGCGGGCAACGGCGCGGCCGGTCCCATCGTCGAGGCGCTGACGCAGCGCCTCCCCGGTGAGCATCATCTGCTCTTCACCGATGTGGACGGCCATTTCCCCAACCATCATCCCGATCCTTCCGTGGACGCGAATCTGGACGATCTGCGCGCGCTCGTCCTTGGGAAGCGCCTCGATTTCGGAGTGGCTTTCGATGGCGACGGCGACCGGATCGGGGTGATCGACGGACGCGGCCGCACGCTCACGAGCGACCGGCTGCTCGCGCTCTTCGCCGCCGATCTGCTGGAAAACCGCCCAGGCGCGCGCATCGTCGCTGACGTAAAGACCAGCCAGCGCGTGTTCGACCGCATCGCCGCGCTTGGCGGGCAAGGCGACATGTGGAAGGCGGGGCACAGCCACATCAAGTCCAGAATGAAGCAGACTGGCGCGCTCCTGGGAGGCGAGACAACCGGCCACTTCTTCTTCGCCGACGATCATGCCGGCTATGACGATGGCCTGTACGCCGCCGTCCGTTTGATCCGCCTCCTGGGACAAGGGGGGCACAGCCTGGCCGCGCTCTCGGATGCCCTGCCCGACAGCGTCATTACGCCCGAGCTCCGATTCCCAGTGACGGAGGATCGCAAGTTCGCCGTGGTGGAGGAAGTGACCGCGCGGTTGCTGGCGATGGGCGCGGCGGTCACCCTGATCGACGGCGTCCGCGTACGCACGGCGGACGGCTGGTGGCTGCTGCGCGCCTCCAACACCCAGGCGGCGCTCGTCGCGCGGGCGGAGGCGGTGGACCAGGAGGGTCTATCGAGGTTGCTGGACCAGATTGATTCGCAGCTTGCCGAATCGGGCGTGCACCGTATCGGCTGATTCGAAGGCGGGCTTGAACGCCCACCCCCTGATCGCACGATTTTTCATCGAAAATTGACGTTACGGAAATCAGGCAAGAACCCTTCGATTGCATGAAACGCAATCAAGGCCACGTCTTTCGCATTTGCGATAGATTGCGCTGCACCGCAAAAGGAACGGGCCTTTCAGGCATCCTCTCCTAAAACTTTCAAGCCGCCCTCGTTGGCGGCTTTTTTTTGTCTTTTTTTCCGGTCGCTGTCGTCGCCCGGCCGTAGCGTTCTTCCCCAAACCACCGTCGAAGGTCAGGAAGCGACACAACAGCAACACTGGAAATTAACGCGATCTGCGTTAAGCGCATGGCTCCAGAGCCGGTCAGGCGCGTTGGCAGCGTCGCCGATCGGCACAAGACAAGTCGCAAATGAGTAGAGGATCTGCCATGTCCCGTCGCCGCCGTTTCACCCCCCATCTGGCACAATGGCTTTGCGCCACGGCTGCGCTAGCCGCGCCGGGTTCTGCCTGGGCCGGGGGTTTCTATCTCCAGGAACAATCGCCCGTCGAAATCGGCCGCGCCCTGTCGGGTGGCGCCGCAGCGGGCGATGATCCCTCCACCATCTATTTCAATCCGGCGGCGATGACGCAGCTTCAGGGAATCCAGCTCTCGGCCGGTGCTTCCGCGCTGATCGCGTCCGCGCACCAGACGAACCGCGGCACCTACCGCTCGGTTCCCGGCTCGGCGCTCCGCGTCCCGGTGCAGGGCAATGACGGCGGCAATCCCTTTGACAGCGTCATTCCCGTGCCCAGCTTCTACGCCAGCGCCCAAGTGACCGACCGCCTGTGGCTCGGGCTTGGCGTCAACGCGCCCTTCGGTCTGAAGCTGGCATATGAGGACGGCTTCTTCGGCCGCTACGACTCGATCTATACCGATCTCAAGACCTACAATATTCAGCCGTCCGCCGCCTACAAGCTGACCGACACTCTCTCCATCGGCGGCGGCGTCGACGTGCAATATGTAAAGGCGGAACTCACCAACGCCCTGCCGCAATTGTCCCCGCTGGCTCCTGCGGACGGCTTCGCCCGCCTAAAGGGCGACGATTGGTCGGTGGGCTGGAACGCCGGACTCTTCTACACCACCGGCGACACCAATTTCGGCGTCCATTATCGCTCCGGCATCAACCATCGCCTCGGGGGTACGCAGTCGGTGTCTGGCCTGCTCGGCCCAATCGCTGCGGGTAACGGCAATTTCGCCGCGACCGCGCCGCTGGACCTGCCCGACATCGTCACCGTGTCGATGATGCACAAGCTGACGCCGAATCTTCGGGCGATGCTGACCGGCAAATGGTATAACTGGTCGAAGTTCAAGGGCATCGCCGTCACCTCGGCCACCGGCACCACCAACAAGGAGCTGGACTATCGCGACAGCTATTCCTTCAGCGCCGGCGGCGAATATGATGTCAGCCCGGCGCTGACGCTGCGGGCGGGCACCATGTTCGATCGCACGCCCACAAACCCACAGCATCTGACGACCCGCGTGCCGGACGGCGATCGCGTGTGGCTGACCGGCGGCGCGACCTTCAACATCTCGCCCGCCGCCGCGCTGAACCTCAGCTACGCCCACACTTTCGTCGAAAAGGCGAACATCATCCGCCCGGACAGCTATTTCCCGGCACCCGCGACCGTCACGGCCACTACCTTGGCCCAGACCAGCGGCAATGCGGATCAGGTCGCGGCTTCGGTGACGCTCCGCTTCTAATATCGAACGCGAATGACTATAGGGGCTCCGTAGCTTACGGAGCCCCTTTTCATGTCCGACCACAATCCCGGCCTTCGTCCCTGGCGGGACATCGCGCGCCGCCAGAGCCGTCAGATCATGGTCGGCAATGTGCCGGTGGGTGGCGGCGCGCCGGTGACGGTGCAGACGATGACCAACACGCCCACGCATGATGTGCGCGCCACGATCGACCAGATCCGCCGTTGCGAGGAAGTGGGCGTCGACATCATCCGTGTGTCCTGCCCGGACGAGGAATCCACCGCGGCCCTGAAGCAGATCGTCCGCGCCGCGCGCGTGCCGATCGTCGCCGATATCCATTTCCACTATAAGCGTGCGCTCGAAGCGGCGGACGCGGGCGCGGCCTGCCTGCGCATCAATCCCGGCAACATCGGCAGCGAGGCGCGGGTCAAGGAAGTGGTGGACGCGGCCAAGGCGAACGGCTGCTCGATCCGCATCGGCGTCAACGCCGGCAGCCTCGAAAAAGACCTGCTCGAAAAATATGGCGAACCCTGCCCCGAAGCGCTGGTTGAATCCGCGCTCGATCATATCAAGCTGCTGCAGGATCAGGATTTCCACGAATATAAGGTCGCGGTGAAGGCCAGCGACGTGTTCCTCGCGGTTGCCGCCTATATGCAGCTTGCCGACGCGGTCGATTGCCCGCTGCACCTTGGCATCACCGAAGCGGGCGGGTTGATCGGCGGCACGGTCAAGAGCGCGATCGGCATCGGCAACCTGCTCTGGGCGGGGATCGGCGATACGATCCGCGTCTCCCTCTCCGCCGAACCGGAAGAGGAAGTGCGCGTCGGCTATGAAATCCTCAAGTCACTGGGCATCCGCACGCGCGGAGTGAAGGTCATTTCCTGCCCGTCCTGCGCGCGGCAGGGTTTCGACGTCATCCGCACGGTCCAGGCGCTGGAGGAACGGCTCCAGCATATTCACACGCCGCTCTCCCTCTCGGTCCTGGGCTGCGTCGTCAACGGCCCCGGCGAAGCGCGCGAGACCGACATCGGCCTTACTGGCGGCGGCGCCGGCAAGCACATGGTCTATCTCTCCGGCCTCACCGACCACACGGTCCAGGACGAAGGCATGATCGATCATATCGTCTCCCTGGTCGAAGCAAAGGCGGCGGAGATCGAGGCCGCGAAGCTGGAAGCGGAAACGACCGACGCAGGCAAGGCGGAAGCGGCGGAATAGCTGGCCTCGCATGGAAAAGCTTCATCGCGGCTTCGCGATCCCCTTTGCCGTCTGCTGCCTGGGCGTAGCGCTGTTTTCCGTCATGGACGCGGCGATGAAGGGGCTGAGCCTTTCTATCGGCCTCTACAACGCCCTGTTCTGGCGCGCCGTGACCGGCACCCTCCTTGGTCTTGCCCTGATGTTGCTCACCCGCCAGCGCTGGCCGACGGCGGCGGTGTTGCGCATTCACCTGCTGCGTGGAACGGTGGTCGCGCTGATGGCCGCGCTCTTCTTCTGGTCGCTGATGCGCCTGCCTTTGGCCGAAGCGATCGCGCTGTCCTTCATCGCCCCGCTCATCGCCCTCTATCTCGCCGCTCTGCTGCTCAGGGAGCGGGTCGGGCGGCAGGCGATCGGCGCTTCCCTGCTCGGGTTGGTGGGCGTGGGCGTCATTCTTTCGGGCAAGCTCCAGGGCCGTTATGACGCCGACGCCCTGCTCGGCGCGCTGGCGGTGCTGGCGTCCGCCGTGCTTTTCGCCTGGAATCTCGTGATCCAGCGGCAGCAGGCGCAAGTCGCCTCTCCCATAGAGGTCGCCTTCTTCCAGCATCTGGTGATGCTCGGCGTCTTCGCGCTGGCCGCGCCGGTCTGGCTGGCTGTGCCGCCGGCCGCCGCTGTTCCGCTTGTCGTCCTTGCGGCGACCCTTGCCTTCACCTCGCTGTCGGCGCTCGCCTGGGCCTATGCGCGCGCCGAGGCACAGCGGCTCATCCCGGTCGAATATAGCGCCTTCCTTTGGGCGGCGATCGTCGGCTGGCTGGCGTTCGGCGAAAGGGTGACGGCGGTCACGATCGCCGGCGCCTTGCTGATCGTCGCCGGCTGCCTTATCGCCGCGCGCTCGAAACGGCCGGACATGGCCCATGTGGAAGCGGGAACAGTATGAGCGCCATCATCATCCGCCCGGCACGCGCCGACGATCTTGATACGATCCACGCCTTCATCCTCGCGCTGGCCGACTATGAGCGGCTCGCCCATGAGGTGAAGGCGGACCGCGCGACACTGGGCCGCTACCTGTTCGGCGAACGCCCCATGGCCGAAGTGCTGATCGCGGAGCAGGAGGGCACCGCCTTGGGCTTCGCGCTCTTCTTCCATAATTTCTCGACCTTCGAAGGACGCCCCGGCCTCTATCTGGAGGATCTGTTCGTGCTGCCGCAGGCGCGGGGCCTTGGCGCCGGCAAGGCGTTGCTCGCGCGGCTGGCGCAGATCGCGATGGATCGCGGTTGCGCCCGCCTCGAATGGTCGGTGCTCGACTGGAACGAACCGTCCATCGCCTTCTACCGGTCGATCGGCGCGAAGCCGATGGACGAATGGACGGTGCAGCGGGTCGATGGCGACGCGCTTCATGCTCTCGCCCGCGCGGGACGAGCCGAACCGCCCCGCACTTGACGGCGACTCCCCCCTCGGCGCATTGTGCCGGAACGGAACATTTGGGGGACATGGGGTAGTTATGGCCGTCGGCCGCACCGTCAAACGATCGCCGGAATGGCGGGAAATGCTGAAGCGCAGCCTGATCCGCAGCGGCGCGCTGATCGGCGCACTGGCGCTGATCGCGGCGACCCTCTTCCTTGCGCTCGCCTTGCTCAGCTACGCGCCCAGCGACCCCTCGATGAACACGGTGGCGGGCGATCATGTCGCTAACATCATGGCCGCGCCGGGTGCGTGGACCGCCGATTTCCTGCTCTGGCTGCTGGGCGTGCCGGTTGCCCTCATCCTGCCGCTGATGGCGGTGACTGCCCGCCGCATGTGGGGCGATCAGGACATGGCGGGATGGAAGGCGCAGTTCGGCAAATGCCTCTTCGGCATCGCCCTCGTCGGCATCGCGCTCGCCCTGTTCCAGACAGAGCCGCTGGTCGGCCTGCCCGCAGGCTGGGGTGGCGTCATCGGCCTCGTGACTGCGAAGGGCATCGCCAGCCTGACCGCGCAAGTCCCCGCCGCAGCCCCGTGGATCAGGGGCCTGCTGATCGTCGTTGCGCTGATCGCGGGCCTGTTCGCCTGTTACCGCAGCCTTGCGCTGGAGAAGCCGTTGATCGCGATGCGCCGGCCCAGCTTTCCGCGACTCAGCCTCCCGCGCCCCGCGCTTGCCTTTGCCGGCGGCGCGGCAGCCGAGGACGTCTTCGACGATGAGGACGAACCCGCCGAACGCGTCATCGCGCCGCGCAAGCAGGTGTCGAACGAACCCAAGCCACCCATCACCATCCAGTCGCCCAAGCCTGCGCCGGTGCAGCGCGCCATGGCCCCGGTCAGCCAGGACGACCTGTTCGGCAACTCCTCGCTGCCCTCGCCCGACCTGCTCAATCCCATCCCCGCCAATCAGGGCGGCAAGATCGACAAGGCCGCGCTGGAGCGCAACGCGCGGCTGCTCGAATCGGTGCTCGACGACTTCCATGTGAAGGGCAACATCACCGAAGTGCGTCCCGGCCCGGTCGTGACCATGTACGAGCTGGAACCCGCGCCCGGCATCAAGGCGAGCCGCGTCATCGCGCTGGCCGACGATATCGCCCGCAACATGTCGGCGCTCTCCGCCCGCGTCGCGACCATTCCGGGCCGCACCGTCATCGGCATCGAACTGCCCAACGCCCACCGCGAGGGCGTGTCCTTCCGCGAACTCATCACGTCCGAACAGTTCGCGCAGGAAGCGACGCTGCCCATCATCCTGGGCAAGAATATCTCGGGCGAACCGATCATCGCCGACCTTGCCCCCATGCCCCACCTGCTGATCGCGGGCACCACCGGTTCGGGCAAGTCGGTCGGCCTCAATGCCATGATCCTGTCGCTGCTCTATCGCATGACGCCGGACCAGCTGCGCCTCATCATGATCGATCCCAAGATGCTGGAACTGTCGACCTATGACGACATTCCGCATCTCCTTTCGCCGGTCGTCACCGAACCGGCAAAGGCGATCCGGGCGCTTAAATGGGCGGTCGAGCAGATGGAGGACCGCTATCGCATGATGGCGTCCATTTCCGTGCGTAACCTCGCCAATTACAACGAGAAGGTCCGCGCCGCGAAAGCCAAGGGCAAGCCGCTGGGCCGCCGTGTCCAGACCGGCTACGACCCGGAAACCGGCAAGCCGATCTATGAGGAGGAGCAGCTCGATTTCCAGCCGCTGCCGCAGATCGTGGTGGTGGTGGACGAGCTTGCCGACCTCATGATGACGGCGGGCAAGGAAGTCGAATTCCTGATCCAGCGCCTGGCGCAAAAGGCGCGGGCGGCCGGCATCCACCTCATCCTCGCGACGCAGCGCCCCTCGGTCGACGTCATCACCGGCGTCATCAAGGCGAACCTGCCAACCCGCATCAGCTTCTTCGTCACGTCGAAGATCGACAGCCGCACCATCCTGGGCGAACAGGGCGCGGAGCAGCTACTGGGCAAGGGCGACATGCTCTACATGCACGGCGGCAAGGGCCTGATGCGGGTCCACGGTCCGTTCGTCTCCGATGACGAGGTCCGCGTCGTCGCCGATCATTGGCGCGCGCAGGGTCAGCCCGACTATATCTCCGCCGTGACAGAGGAGCCGGAGGAAGGCAGCTTCGCCCTGGATGGCGTCGATCTTGGCGACGACAGTCCCGACGCGCAGCTTTTCCGCAAGGCTTGCCAGCTGGTGTTCGAAAATCAGAAGGCTTCGACCAGCTGGCTCCAGCGGCAGCTGCGTGTCGGCTACAACAGCGCCGCGCGCCTTATCGAACGAATGGAGGAGGAGGGCCTGGTCGGCCCGCCCAACCATGTCGGCCGCCGCGAAGTGCTGCGCGACGAGAATGGCAATCCGCTCTGACCCCGGCTGATTGCGTTTCGCGCAATCATAGTCGCCCGGTTCGCATTTGCGACGAATCCAGCCGAACGGCATATGGAAGAGGCCTTTCAGGCATCCTCTCCTAAAAACTTTCCGGGCCGGTCGTTTCGATCGGCCCTTTTTTTATCCCCACGCGGATGGATGCCGCCGCAGTCCTTGCAATATCGGAACGACCGGGTTCACAGCGGGTTCAACCCTCCACCCCTAAGCCATGGCTTACAGACCAAGATGGAGTTGAACCCATGAAGCGCCTGGTTGCGCCCCTGATCCTCGTCCTAGCCGCTGCGCCGGTCGCGGTGCCGCTTGCTCCGCTCGCGGCGCAGCAGGCCCCATCTGGCCTTGGCCAAGTGAACGCCTATCTCCGCGCCGTCACGACGATGACGGCGGACTTCGCCCAGACCGATCGCAACGGCCAGACCCTGACCGGCCAGCTGACGCTGAAACAGCCGGGCAAGATCCGGTTCCAGTATCAGAAGGGCGTTCCCCTGCTGATCGTCGGCGACGGCAAGGCGCTGACCGTCATCGATTACGAGGTGCGGCAGGTGCAGCGCTGGCCCATCGGCAATTCGCCGCTGGGTGCCCTGCTGGACCCGTCGAAGGATCTGTCGAAATTCGGCAAGGTGATCCCGACTGACGACCCGTCGATCCTCAGCGTCCAGGCGCGCGATCCCAAGCGCCCGGAATTCGGCACCATCACGATGATCTTCAAGCGCGATGCCGTCAGCCCGGCCGGGCTTCAACTCTATGGCTGGGTCGCGCTTGATTCGCAGAACAACCGGACCTCGGTGAAGCTGTCGAACCAGCGTTACGGCGTGCCGGTGGCCGACTCGGCGTTCCGCTGGACCGATCCGCGACCGCGCGGGCGTTCCGGCGGATGAACCGAGCCCATGATGCGGCGGGCGGATAAACTTTCCGGCCCGTTCATCTGCGGCTCATATCCGCGGCGCTAATCAGGATTTCACGGCGGAGGGCACTACCGGGATTTCCCCCCTGTTACCCGGTCCCCACCTCCGCCGCGAAGCGCTTCAAGGGCGCGATCGAGACCCCCGTTCCATGCCCCCGGAGCGGGGGTCTTACTTTGTGCTTCCCGCCCTCTTGCCCCCGCCCGCTTGCGCAACAATGCGCGTCACCTTAGGTGGCTTGGCATGGCCGACACGCTTTCCATCTGCTCCTGGAACATCAACAGCGTCCGCGCGCGCATCGACATCGTCGAACAACTGCTGCGCGAGGAAGCCCCCGATATTCTCTGCCTTCAGGAAACGAAGGTGGTGAACGACATCTTCCCGCGCGAGATGTTCAGGCGGATGGGCTATGTGCATCAGGTGCTGAACGGCCAGCGCATGCATCATGGCGTCGCGATCATGAGCAAGGTGCCGGTCCACGAGGACGACCGGTTCGACTGGCAGGCCAATGGCGAGGCGCGCCATGTCGGCGTCCGGCTCGACAATGGCGTGCGGATCGAGAATGTCTATGTTCCGGCTGGCGGCGACATTCCGGACCGCGATCTCAATCCCAAATTCGGTCAGAAGCTGGATTTCCTGGAACGCATGATCCAGTGGTCGTCCGCGCTTGACGACAAGCCGACGATCCTGACCGGCGACTTCAACATAGCCCCGCTCGAATGCGACGTGTGGAGCCACAAGCAATTGCTGAACGTCGTCAGCCACACGCCCGTCGAGTGCGAGATACTCGGCCGGTTGCAGGCGTCCAACAACTGGGTCGACATCGGCCGCCACTTTCACCCCGCACCCGCCCGCCTCTACACCTGGTGGAGCTATCGGGCGAAGGACTGGGCGGAATCGGATCGCGGCCGCCGTCTGGACCATATGTGGATGACCCGCGACGTTGCGGACAAGGCGATCGCCCATCGCGTGGTCGAACCCGCGCGCAGCTGGGCCAAACCTTCTGACCATATCCCCATCATCACCGAGTTCGCCTTCTGATGAGCACCCATGCCAAGGGCCGCGACGCCGCGCGCGCCATAGACGCGCTGCGCCGTGGCTGGCCGATCCGGCTGAACGCTGAGGATGGCGCGATCCGGCTGATGGCGGTGGAAGGGGCCGACGCCGTGACGCTCGCTGGTTTCGATCCGGCCGGGCGCGCGGACATCCTCATTTCCGCCGCGCGCGCCGAAACGTTGAAGCTCGCCAACCAGCTCGCCGCAGCCGACCCCGACTGGCCGGTGCTGGTCGAGCGCGCGCCGTGGATCGACGCGGATGTCGCCACCGCCATCTCCGACCCGGTGCTTGATCTGGCGTCCCCGCTCAAGGGGCCGTTCCGCGCGCTCCCGCTCGCGGCCCCCCATGCCGCCAAAGCGGCGCTGCGGCTTGCCCGGCTGGCTGGCATCCTCCCCGCCTTTTTCCTGTTGGACGGCGACGGTCCGGCGGAAGTCGATGTCGATGCCGACGCCATTGGCGCCTATGACGATGCCGTCCATCTCGCCATCGCCACCCGCGCGCGCCTACCCGTCGCGGCTGGCGAACATGCGGAAATCGTGGCGTTCCGCAGTGCCGATGAACCGCGCGAGCATGTGGCGCTGGTGATGGGCCGGCGCGACGCCTCGCCCCCCGTCATCCGCATCCACAGCGAATGCCTGACCGGTGATGTTCTCGGCTCGCTCAAATGCGATTGTGGGCCGCAATTGCACCAGGCGCTGCACCAGATCGCGGATGCGCGCTGGGGCATCCTGCTTTACCTGCGACAGGAAGGACGCGGCATCGGCCTCGTCAACAAGCTGCGCGCCTATGCGCTGCAGGATCAGGGTTTCGACACCGTCGACGCGAATGTGCGCCTGGGCTTTGCCATCGACGCGCGCGATTTCTCGGTCGCGGCGCGGATGCTCGACCTGCTGGGCGTAAAGGACGTGCGGCTGCTCACCAACAATCCCAACAAGGTGGCGGGGCTGGAAGCGGCGGGGATCAGCGTGACCGAACGCCTGCCGATCGTCCTTCCCGCCAATCCGCATAACGAACGCTATCTCGCGACCAAGCGCGATCGCACCGGCCATCAGCTATGAGCCTGATCCGGGTCGAAAGCGGCGCGGGCCGCCTGACCTTCGGTGATCTTGTGATGTCCTGCACCATCGGTCGGGGCGGATCGTGCGCTGCAGGGGACAAGCGGGAAGGGGATGGCTGCACGCCGCTCGGCTCATGGCCCATCCGCGCCGCGCTCCTTCGGCCAGGCAAGGTGTCAGCCATGGGCCTGTCGCTTCCCTGGCGCTGGATCAGGTCAGCGGAAGGCTGGTCGGACGATCCTGTGGATCCTGCCTATAATCGGCCTGTCCGTTTGCCGCGCGGCTTTTCCGCCGAAAGCCTGATCCGCGAAGATGATGCCTATGACGTGATCATCGTCCTTGGCCACAACGATGCGCCACCAGTGCGGGGTCAGGGCAGCGCGATCTTCTTCCACCTGTCCGAAGGGCGTCCCACCGCGGGCTGTGTCGCGGTGGAACGAAGCGACATGCTCCGGCTGCTGCCCCTGCTTGCGCCGGGAGACGCGATGGAAATCCTGCCCTGAAGCGCCGGGGCTTCAAGCCATCTCCAGCGCTTCGCCCACCTCGCCGCCCGCAGCCTCCAGCAAACGCCGTTCCAGTGTCTGGAGGCGCCCCTTGCTCTCGATCTTCCCGCCCAGAAGGTCGGTGACATAGAAGGTATCGACCGCCCGTTCGCCATAGGTGGCGACATGGGCGCTGTGCACTGTGACCTTGGACTGGAACAGCGCGTTGGCGAGGCTGAACAGCAGGGCGGGCCGGTCGCGCGCATTCACTTCGATCACGGTGAAGCGGTTCGACGCCTTGTTGTCGATCAGCACATTGGGCTCGATCCGGAACGCCTCGGCGCGGGTGCGGGGCAGCGGCCGGGCCGACAATTTGGTGATGAGCCGGTGGCGGTTGGACAGCGAATCCTCGATCGCGTTGCGGATGCGGTTCAGCTGCTCAGGGCTGTGGAACGCTCCACCGAACGGATCCTGCACCAGGAAATTGTCGATCGCCACGCCGTCGCGCGTGGTGTGGATGCGCGCATCGATGATGTTGCCGCCAGCCAGATGGATGGCCCCGGCGATTCGATAGAACAGGCCGGGATGGTCGGCGGCATAGACGGTGACCAGCGTTGCGCCGCGCTGCGGATAATAATGCGCGGCGATTGACAGCGCCGCGTCGCCCGCCGCCAATATGTGCTGCGCATTGTGGACCAATATGTCTTCCGGTTCCGCGATCCAGTAGGATTCGGGCATCCGCCGGCTGAACGCCTCGAACGTCGCCTCGTCCATTCCCAGCGCCTCGCGCAAGGCCGCCTGCTTGGCGGCGACGCGCTCGCCCCGCCCTCTCTGCTTGTGGCCCAGGCGCAGCACCTCCTCGGCGGCTTCGAAGAGATCGCCCAGCAATTGCCGTTTCCAGCTGTTCCAGACGCCCGGGCCGACCGCGCGGATGTCCACGATCGTCAGGCACAGGAGCAGACGCAGCCGCTCCGGGCTTTGCACCACGTCCACGAAGTCGAGGATGGTCTTGTAGTCGGCCAGATCGCGCTTGAAGGCGGTGGCCGACATCAGCAGATGATAGCGCACCAGCCAGGCGACCGTTTCCGTCTCGGCGGCGCTGAGGCCAAGCCGCGGACAGAGATGCTCCGCCACTTCCGCGCCCAATATGCTGTGGTCGCCGCCGCGCCCCTTCGCGATGTCGTGCAACAGCACCGCGACATAGAGCACCCGGCGCGACAGGATTTTGCCCATCAGATCGGTGGCAAGGGGATGGTCGGCGCCCAATTCCCCCTTCTCGATCCGCGCCAGCAGCCCGACCGCCCGGATGGTGTGCTCGTCCACCGTATAATGGTGATACATATCGAACTGCATCTGCGCCACGACGCGGCGAAAATCGGGAATGAAGCGGCCGAACACGGTCGATTCGTTCATCCAGCGCAGCACCGTCTCGGGATCGCGCCGGCTGGTCAGCACCTCCATGAAAGCGGCGTTCGCCCTCGGATCCTTCCGCACCTTCGCGGTGATGAGGCCCGCGTCCCGGCTGGCGGCACGCATCGCGCTCGGATGGATTTGCAGCCCGTGTTTGTCCGCTACGGCGAAGATTTCCAGCATCCGCACCGGATCGGCCTGGAAGAAATCCTCGCTCGGCAATGCCAGCCGGCCACGCTCCAGGACGAAGCCGTCCAGCTTCTTGGGCCTTCGGAAGATGGCGGGGATATAACGCCGCCCCTTCGGACCCATCTGGTCGTCCAGATGCGCCAGGAACACGGCTGTCAGATCGCCCACGATCTTTGCGTTCAGGAAATAGTAGCGCATGAAGCGCTCAACCCCGGATCGGCCTGCGCGCGCGGTGAAATGCATCCGCGTCGCCGTTTCCAGCTGGAGGTCGAAGGTCAGCCGGTCCTCGGCCCGCCCTGTGATAGTGTGGAGGTGGCACCGCACCGCCCACAGGAAATCCTCCGCCTTCTGGAACTGGCGCAGCTCGCTTTGCGTCAGCAGTCCCACATCCACCAGCTCGGCGACGGAGCGGACCCGGTTCACATATTTGCCGATCCAGAACAGCGTGTGCAGGTCGCGCAGCCCGCCCTTGCCTTCCTTCACATTGGGTTCGACGACATAGCGGCTGTCGCCCATCCGCTTGTGCCGCTCCTCCCGCTCCTCCAGCTTTTCGGTCACGAAGGCGCGGGCGTTGCCCTGCATCACCTCCGCGTCGAAGCGGGCCGACGTCTCCTCATAAAGCGCTCGGTCGCCCCAGATGTAGCGCGCCTCCAGCAGCGCGGTACGGACGGTAAGGTCGCTCTTCGCCATGCGCATCGTCTCGTCGACCGACCGGCTGGAGTGACCCACCTTCAGCCCCAGATCCCACAGCGAATAGAGCATGGATTCGATCACCTGCTCGGTCCAGCCGGTGGGCTTCCATGGCGTGATGAAGCCGATGTCGACATCGCTGTGCGGTGCCATCTCGCCCCGGCCATAGCCGCCGACCGCGATCAGCACGATGCGCTCCCCGGTGCTGCGGTTGCCGGCGGGATAGAGATGATGCGTCGTCGCGTCGTAGAGCAGGCGCAATATCTGATCGATCAGGAAGGCGAAGGCGGTGACCGACTCCCGGCCCCGTGTCGGGCGTGCGTCCAGCCGCCGCGCCACCTCGGCCCGGCCCTCGTCCAGCGCCGTCTTCAACTCCCGGACGATCAGCCCGCGCAGCCGCACGCCGTCACCCTTATGCTCCTGGGCAAGGGCGTCGATCGTGTCGGATATGGCGCGTCGGTCGATGATCGCACGGCGCGATCCCAGCGCGGGGGATTGCATGACCATCCCCGCTATCTAGTCATGACGGGCATCGGCGGCCAGTTGTTTCAGCCGATAAATGTGATCGAGCGCTTCCCTTGGGGACAGGGCGTCGGCGTCGATGGCCTCGATCGCGGCGCGTAGCGGGTCTGGCGCGGCCTCTTCCTGCGCGGCGGTGGCGGCGAAAAGGGGCAGGTCGTCAAGGCCCGCCGCGATGCCCCCGGTCTTCGCCTTGCCCGCTTCCAGCCGGGCCAGCACGTCCTTTGCGCGCTTGAGCACCGCCTGCGGCAACCCGGCAAGCCGCGCCACCGCCAGGCCATAGCTGCGATCGGCCGGACCTTCGGCCAGTTCGTGCAGCAGGACAAGGTCGCCCTTCCACTCGCGCGCGCGGACATGGTGCAGCGATAGGGACGGCAGCGTCTCGGCCAGACGCGTCAGTTCATAATAATGCGTGGCGAAGAGACAGCGGCAGCGATTGACCTCGTGCACCGCCTCCACCACCGCCCAGGCGAGCGCCAGGCCGTCATAGGTGGATGTGCCGCGCCCGACCTCGTCCAGGATGACGAAACTGCGCTCGGTCGCCTGCGCCAGGATCGCGGCGGTCTCCACCATCTCGACCATGAAGGTCGACCGTCCCTTCGCCAGATTGTCCGACGCTCCCACCCGGCTGAATAATCGATCGACCAGCGTCAGCGTGGCCGATGCGGCAGGCACATAGCCGCCCGCCTGCGCGAGTATGACGATCAGCGCATTCTGCCGCAGGAAGGTCGACTTGCCGCCCATGTTCGGACCGGTGACGAGCCACAGCCGGTCGCCGTGCGACAGGCGACAGTCGTTGGCGACGAACGGCTGTCCGTCGCGGCGCAGCGCATCCTCCACCACCGGATGCCGCCCGCCCACGATGTCGAGGCATTGCCCCGCGCCGTCCGCCGGTACGAAATGCGGCCGCTGCCAGCCGCCCTCGGCCGCGCGTTCGGCCAGCGCCGCCGCCACGTCCAGCCGCGCCAGCGCGTCGGCCGCACGGGCGATGTCGGCCTTGCGGTCCAGCACCGCCTCGATGAGGCCCTCCAGATGCGCGGCTTCCGCCACCAGCGCATGCGCGCCAGCCTGCGCTACGCGCCCGGCCTCTTCATGCAGGTCGATCGAATTGAAGCGCACCACGCCCGCCAGCGTCTGGCGATGGGTGAAGCCGCTGTCGGGCGCCATCAGTCCGTCGGCCGATCGGGCAGGCACCTCGACATGATAGCCGAGCACGCCGTTATGACGAATCTTCAGCGTCGAAATGCCCGTCTGCTCGCGATATTTCGTCTCCAGCGCGGCGATCGCGCGCCGGCCATCGCCCGCCATGCGCCGCAACTCGTCCAGCGCCGGATCATAGCCGTCCGCGATATAGCCGCCGCTGGCCGTCTCGGTGGGCGGAGACGGCACCAAGGCGCGCGACAGGGCATCGACCAGCGCGCCATGGCCGTCCAGCGCCGGCAGCAGCTGCGCTAGCAGCGGCGGAATATCGACCAGGCGGCCCAGCCGCTCGCGCAGCAGCCGCGCTTCACCAAGGCCGTCGCGCAACTGGCCCAGGTCGCGTGGACTGCCGCGCCCCACTGCGACGCGCCCCAGCGCCCGGCCGATGTCGGGCAGGGCGCGCAAGGCGCCACGCAAGCTGTCCCGCAGCCCCGCATCGTCGTGGAACAACTGTACCAGCCCCAGCCGTGCCTCGATCACGGAGAGGTCCATCAGCGGCGCAGACAGATCCTGCGCCAGCAGCCGCGCGCCCGCGCCGGTGACCGTCCGGTCGATCGCATGAAGCAGGCTGCCCGCACGCGTGCCTGCGGTGGTCGTCACGATCTCCAGGCTCTCGCGCGTGGCTGCGTCGATCGCGACATGGCCGCCCGCTGCCTTACGCAAGGGCGGGGCGAGAAAGGGCAGGCTGCCCTTGCCGGCATGATCGAGATAGGCGATCAGGCCGCCCATCGCCGCCAGCTCCCCCCGTCCGAACTGACCGAAGCCGTCCAGCGTCGCCACGCCGAACAGCCGCTTCAGCGCCTCTTGCGCCCGTGTGCTGGAAAAGGCCGCGCGATCGAACGGATGACCGTTCGCCACCTCGATCGTCGATCCGTCTGGCAGGACCGTTTCGCTCGGCCGCAACCGCGCGAGTTCGGCCGGCAGATCGGCCGCCATGCAGGTCATCGTCTCGAACCGGCCGGTGGATATGTCGGCGGCGGCGATGCCGATCTCGCCGGACGCCTCGCCGCCCACTTGCGCCAGAGCGACCAGCATGTTGTCGCGGCGGCTGTCGAGCAGCGTCTCTTCCGTCAGCGTGCCCGCGGTCACATAGCGCACGATGGCCCGCGCCACGAGCGCCTTCCCGCCGCGCGCCTTGGCCTGCGCGGGGGTTTCGGTCTGCTCGGCGATGGCGACGCGGTGCCCGGCCTTGATCAGTCGGGCGAGATAGCCCTCCGCGCTGTGCACCGGCACCCCGCACATCGGGATTGGCGCGCCACCATGTTCGCCCCGGCTGGTGAGCGCGATGTCCAGCGTCGCCGCCGCCAGTTTGGCGTCGTCGAAGAACAGCTCGAAAAAGTCCCCCATGCGATAGAAGAGCAGGCAATCGCGGGCCTCCGCCTTCAAGGACAGATATTGCGCCATCATCGGGGTGGGAGCGGTGCTGTCGGTGGAGATCGCCATCCTGTCAGCCGATAGCGGGAAGCCATGCGGGAAACCAGAGCTTCGAAATGGAGCAGGAAAATTGCGCTTCTCGCACTTGCCCACAAGATAATCTTGCCGCTAGGGCCGGCTTCACTGCCCTGAAATGAGAGTGTCCGATGTCCGACAATTCGAATGTGGAATTCTCCGAGCGCGAGGCGCTGTTCTTCCATTCGACCGGTCGGCCCGGGAAGATCGAGATCATCGCGTCAAAACCGATGGCGACGCAGCGCGACCTCAGCCTTGCCTATTCGCCCGGCGTCGCCGTTCCGGTCCGCGCCATCGCGGAAGATCCTGCCACCGCCTATGACTATACGGCGAAGGGCAATCTCGTCGCCGTCATCTCGAACGGCACGGCCATCCTTGGCCTTGGCAATCTGGGCGCTCTGGCGTCAAAGCCGGTGATGGAGGGGAAGGCGGTGCTGTTCAAGCGCTTCGCCGACGTCGATTCGATCGACATCGAACTCAAGACCGAAGATGTCGACCGCTTCATCGACGCGGTCGAACTGATGGAGCCGACCTTTGGCGGCATCAACCTTGAGGATATCAAGGCGCCCGAATGCTTCATCATCGAACAGACGCTGAAGGAACGGATGAACATCCCGGTCTTTCACGACGACCAGCATGGCACCGCGATAATCGCGGCGGCGGGCGTCCTGAACGCGGCGCTGCTCACCGGGCGCGACATGAAGGACATGAAGGTGGTGGTGAACGGCGCGGGCGCCGCCTCCATTTCCTGCACCGAACTCATCAAGGCGCTGGGCGTGCCGCATGACAATGTCATCATGTGCGACAGCAAGGGCGTGATCTACCAGGGCCGGACCGAGGGGCTAAACCAGTGGAAGTCCGCCCATGCGGTGAGAACGGACGCGCGCTCGCTCGCCGAGGCGGTGAAGGGCGCGGACGTTTTCCTCGGCCTTTCGGTCGCGGGCGCGATGACGCCGGAAATGGTGAAGTCCATGGCCGACAGGCCGATCATCTTCGCGATGGCCAATCCCGACCCCGAAATCCTGCCTCCGCTCGCCAAGGCGGCGCGCCCGGACGCGATCGTCGCCACCGGCCGGTCGGATTTCCCTAACCAGGTCAACAACGTCCTCGGCTTCCCCTTCATCTTTCGCGGCGCGCTCGACGTGCGCGCCACCGGCATCAACGAAGCGATGAAGCTCGCCGCCGCCAAGGCGATCGCGGAACTGGCGCGCGAACAGGTGCCCGAGGAAGTGGCGAAGGCCTATGGCCGCTCGCACAGCTTCGGTCCCGACTATATCATCCCCGCGCCGTTCGATCCGCGCCTGATGGAGGTGGTGCCGGCGGCCGTCGCCCAGGCGGCAATGGAAACCGGCGTTGCGCAACGGCCGATCGCGGACATGGCGGCCTATCGCCAGTCACTCAAGGGACGGCTCAATCCGACCACCTCCGTCCTCACCACCGCCTATGAAGTGGCCAAGGCCGATCCCAAGCGCGTCGTCTTCGCCGAAGCGGAGGAGGAAGTCGTGCTGCGCGCGGCAATCCAGTTCCGTGACCTGGGCTATGGCGTGCCGGTGCTGGTCGGCCGCGACGATGTGGTCGACAAGCTGAAGGCGCTCGGCGTCAGCGACCCCCACAGTTTCGAACTGCACAACAGCGTCAATTCGCCGCTGGTGCCCGACATGGTCGAACTGCTCTATGCCCGGCTTCAGCGGCGCGGCTATCTGCGTCGCGACTGCGAGCGCATGGTCAACCGCGACCGCAACATCTTCGGCACATTGCTCGTGAAGATGGGCGTGGCCGACGCGATGCTGACGGGAACCACCCGCCCCTATCACCAGACGCTGCGGGAGGTGAAGCGCGTCATGGATCCGAAGGCCGGCCGCACGCCCTTCGGCATCCATGTGATGGTCGCGAAAGACAAGACCGTGTTCCTGGCCGACACCACCGTCAACGAGCGGCCGTCCGCGGCGGAACTTGCCGACATTGCGGAAGGCACGGTGGCGGTCGCCCGGCGCATGGGCCACGATCCTCGCGTCGCCTTCCTGTCCTACTCCAATTTCGGCAATCCGCCGGGCAGCTATCTCGACAATGTTCGCGACGCCATCAAGCTGCTCGACACGCGCGACGTGGATTTCGAATATGAAGGCGAAATGACGCCGGATGCGGCGCTCAACCCGGCTGTCATGAAGAGCTATCCGTTCAGCCGCCTGTCCGGCCCCGCCAACGTGCTGGTGATGCCGGGACTGCAATCGGCCAACATCTCGGCGAAGCTGCTGCGCGAACTGGGCGGCACCTCCATGATCGGGCCACTGCTGGTCGGCATGGAAAAATCGGTGCAGATCGCCACCATGTCGCACAATGCGTCGGAGCTTCTCACGCTGGCGGTGCTGGCCGCCGGCGGGGTCGCGCTCTGATCGCTTCGATAAGTTATTCTCGCCTGCCCCCCAGGGCTTTTCGCTTGCCAGCGGCGTGAACGCCGGGGCAGGGGAAGGCGGCAATTGCTTCGGAGCAGAGGAATGAGCGCGGCCAGTTTCGACAGTGCGACCTTCCGGCGGGTGCTGGGCCACTATCCGACCGGCGTATGCGTCGTAACGGCGGTGGAGCCTGATGGCGCGCCGATCGGCATGGTCGTGGGTTCCTTCACCTCCGTGTCACTCGATCCGCCGCTCGTCGCCTTCTTCCCGGCAAAATCCTCCAGCAGCTGGCCGCGGATCGAGCGCCTGGGCAAATTCTGCGTCAACATATTGGCGAGCGACCAGCTGCCGCTCTGCCGCCAGATCGCGGCGCCCGGCCCTGACAAATTTCGGGACATTGCTCACCGTGTTTCGGCCAACGGGTCGCCGATCCTGGACGATGTCGTCGCCTGGATCGACTGTACGCTGGACGCAGTACATGACGCGGGTGACCATCATATCGCCATCGGGCGGGTGGCGGCGCTTGAGGTGGAGCGGGCCGACCGGCCGTTGCTCTTTTTTCAGGGGAAATATGGGGAGTTTTCCCTGCTGGACTGACGGGAGGCAGCGGCGATCCTGATCCACCGGCCATCTTCCCATCCGGCGAATGATCAGACATGGAAGAGACATAGTACGGCTCGTTAACGTCTGTCCCTTAATCCAGCTTCGTCGCACCTGCTCCGGATCGTTCATGACCTCCCTGCTCATCACCGTGGATACGGAGCTGTCATCCTCCCTGCATCGTGGCGGCGCGAGCGTGGAGGATAATGTCGCCCGGTCGATCTGGGCCGAAACGTCGCAAGGCGCCTTCGGCGTCGGCTGGCAGATGGACCTGCTGGACCGGCACGGATTGAAGGGGGTGTTCTTCCTCGACCCTTTGCCTGCGCTGGTCCATGGGCGGGACTTCCTGCGCCCCATCGTCGGGGCCATCGTGTCGCGCGGGCACGAAGTGCAACTCCACATCCACACCGAATGGCTGGAGTGGGTCGGGGATTCTCCGATCGGAGGACGTCGCGGCCGCAACATCGGCGACTTCCCGCTCGACGACCAGATCACGCTGCTGAGCCTCGCCAGGACATTGCTGGAGGAGGCCGGCGCGCCGCCGATCCTCGCGTTCCGCGCCGGTAATTTCGGCGCCAATGACGATACGCTGCGCGCGCTCGCTGCGATCGGCATCCTCTGGGACAGCAGCGTCAATCCCGCCTATCTCGGTCGGGAGTGCGACATTGGCGTGGACGCGCAGCAGATCGCCGCCACCCGCAGGCTGGGCATGGCGGAACTGCCGGTTTCCGGTATCGCCGATCGGCCGGGCAGCTTCCGACCCGCCCAGATTTGCGCGATGTCCTCGGCTGAGATGCGCGATGGCCTCCGCCACGCCGTGCAGGAAGGGCAGGACGCCTTCGTTGTCGTCACCCACAGTTTCGAAATGCTCTCGCGCGATCGTCGCCGGCCGAACCGCGCCGTCATCGCCCGCTTCGAACGGCTCTGCCGGGAAGCGAGCCGCCTGCCGGCGCTGCGCTCCGCCGGCTTTGCCGACCTGCCGCCCGCCCTGGCAGACATGCCGAGCCGGCCCTTCACGCGCGCCGCGCCCAGCCGTCTGCGCACCGGCCTGCGTCAGGCACAGCAGGCCTGGGCGACATGGCGCTACGAACATCGGCTGGTTCCCGCGTGACCCTTCACCCGGTTGCGATCGTCATCGGTCTGGAAAATGCCATCGGCCTCACGGTCGTGCGCGAACTGGGCGAACATGGCGTCCCTGTCCATGGCGTGGCGCGGAGTCCAGCGGCAATCGGTGCGGCGTCACGCCATTGCCGCGACTGGTCGCTCAGGCCGGAAGGCGCTCCCGCCGACTGGCTGCCCGACCTCATAACCCGCACCAGCGCGAAAGCGGTGTTCGCCATATCCGAAATCGATCTCATCGCCCTGTCGCAGCTTCCGCCGATCATCGGGGATTGCCACATCCTCGTCCCCCGTCCGCAACCGCTGGCCCGGGTGCTCGACAAGCGGCGCACGCTGGAGATCGCGGCGGCCGCCGGGCTGCTCGTGCCGGACACCTGGCAACCGGTCGAGGGGGAGGATTTCGGGGCCCGTGCCGCGGCGATGCGCTACCCGCTGGTCGCCAAATGGGCCAACCCGCCAGAGGTGATGGCGGCGCTCGACCAAGCCGGCCTCGACTGGTTCAAGACCGCCTATGTCCACACGCCGCGCGAGTTGCTGGCGCTGCTTGATCGCTACACGCCGATCGCTCGCTGGCCGCTCATCCAGCAATATTGCGGCGGCGTTGGCCTCGGCCAGATGCTCTACATGGCGGACGGACAGGCGACATTGCGCTTCCAGCATCGCCGCCTGCATGAATGGCCACCCGAAGGGGGCGTATCGACCCTGTGCCGGGCGGAACCGGCGGATGCGCATGCCGCGCAGATGGCGCTGTCGGAAAAGCTGCTCCGCGCGCTGGAGTGGGAAGGGCAGGCCATGGTGGAATATCGCTATGAACCCGAGTCCGGCCGCTACTGGCTGATGGAGGTCAACGGCCGCTTCTGGGGGAGCCTGCCGCTCGCGCGCCACTGCAACGCGCATTTCGCCTGGGAGGCCTATCGTCGCGTCGTGTTGGGCCAGATCGACGCTGCGCCGACGCCGCTCGACGGCTTGCGCGCCCGCTATATGGTGCCGGAAACAAAGCGTCTGGCGCGCCTCCTGCTGGGGCCGGACCGCATCGGCGACCCCTTCTTCCATCCCCGCCCCATGGCCGACCTTATGGCCTATATCCTCGGCTTCCTCGATCCGCGCGGCCGCTATTATGTGTTCAGCCGCTCCGATCCGCGCCCGTTCCTGCGCGATCTCACCCAGATGCTCAGGAAAGCCTTGCGCCTGGAAAAGCGCTGACCAGCCGTTCCACCGCCCGTTCGATCCGGCCGAGGCATTGCGCCATATAGCGATCGTCCAGGCTGTAGGGATCGTGCAGATGCGGCATCATGGGCCTGGTCCAGCGGCCCAGCAGCATCCGCGGCAGGCCGGTAAGGCGCGGGTCGGCTGCCAGCCGATGCAACTGCCGCACCTCCATCGCCAGCAACAGGTCGCCTTCCTGCGGAACATAGTCTTGAAGGTCCAGCGCCCGATGCGCCGACAGGTCGTGGCCCAGCGCCTCCGCTGCGACGATGGCGGGATCGTGCGCGGCGCGTCCGCTGCTGGTAGACAGGCCGAAGGACGCGCTGTTCATCCCCGCCCGCCGCGCCGCCACGTCGGCGAACGCGCTGCGACAGATATTGCCCTGGCACACGAACACCAGCCGGCGCACCTGTGCGGGATCGGGCGGACGTTGCCCCGAAAGGCCGAACATCATCTGCGGATAGGAAAGCGCCAGCCTGACGAGGCCGCGAACGGTGCCGAAGCGGGACGTGATCATCTGCGGTCGCTTCCTAGCCTGTTTCTACGAAGCGCGCCACCTGCCTACATAAGAGCTTGGTTCGGCAAGACGACAATCCCGAATTGAAAGCATCCCGCTTCCCCGGCAAGGAAGGCACATGCGCGCCGCCAGCTCTGCCCTTCTCCTGCCCCTGCGCCCGATAGCGCGCGGCGCAAGCGCGGAACTCTTCGACTTGGGCGATGGACGTGTGCTCAAGCTGTTCCGTGACACCGTGTCGGACGAGATGATCGAACGCGAGATCGCCGCGTCCGTCCATGCCGGCAATTGCGGCCTGCCCACAGCGGCTGCCATCGGTCGCGACGATCGGGAAGGCCGACGCGGCGTCCTTTATCCCCGGCTGGATGGCGGCACGCTGATGGACTGGATTCGGCGCAACCCGATGAAGGCAGGCCAGGCTCTGGACGGCATGGCCGGCATCCATATTGCCATGCATCGCAAAGAGGGCGGTGCCCTTCGCGCGCTCAAGGATGTGCTCGCGACCGACATCGCTTACGGCCCCGCGCCGCTGCCGGTCCAGCAGGCCGCGATCGCCTACCTCCAGCGCCTGCCGGACGGTCGTGCGCTGACCCATGGCGACTTCCACCTCGGCAATGTCATGATGACGCCGCAGGGCATGGCGGTGATCGACTGGTCCAAGGCTGCCGTTGGCCACCCGGCCGCCGACGCGGTGCGTTCCGAAATGCTGATGCGCTTCGGCATCGGGCCGGCTGACTGGGTAACGAACCTGTGGCGCGACTGGGCGGCGGGCCGGTTGCGCAGGGCCTATCTGGCCTCCTCCCCGGTCACCTCGCGCGAGCTTGACCAATGGCGGCCGGTGGTAGCCCTCGCCTGGCTGCGCGCCCGCGACGCCGGGCGAAACGCAGCCTTCCAGCACTATCTGGACAAGGCACTCGTCCAGGCGAAACTCCCCCCTCTTGGCGCGGGCCCCACCAGAACCGATGAGCCGGGATTATAGCGTCCTCTAATCCCGCACTTTTTGCAGCGCTTCTTCATTCAGCCGAGCTGCGCGTTCCGTGCTGTCGCTTTCGGTGTAGCAGCGCAGCTCCGGCGCGTTGCCGCTGGGGCGCAGGTGGATGATGTCGCCGCCGGCGAAATGGATGCGCAGCCCGTCGGTGCGGTCGATGCCGTCCGCCTCGCCCGCAATATCGCCGAACATCGCCGTCAGCCGCGTCAGGATATCCGCTTCGCTCCCCTCTTCCAGATGCGCGATCAGCGCCTGGCTCTGCGCCGTCGGATAGTTTTGCAGCCGCTCGCTGAACGTATAGCGCGCCGGCAGTTGCGCCATCAGCGCGGACAGCGCCACGCCCTGCCGCCGTGCGTCCACCAGCGTCGCGAGGATCGGCAGGACCGCATCCCGCGTCGGCAGAGCGCCGAGTTCACGCCCTTCGACGGCAACCGGCCTCGCCAGCAGGAAGCCGCCATTCGCCTCGTAACCGCACACGCTCTCATGCCCTTCCGCGCCCAACGCGTTCATCGCCTCGATGACGAAGGGCGATCCGATACGGGTGCGACGAACAGCGCAGAACAGCCCGGAAAGCTCGACCGCGCTGTTGCAACTGACCGGCGTCGCCACCGCCCGGATACCCAGCGCCCGCGCGCACAGGATGCCGAGCACGTCGCCGCGCATCCATAGGCCGCGTTCGTCGGCCAGCAGCGGACGATCGGAATCCCCGTCAGTGGAAAGGATCGCGTCGAGCTTCAACTCCGCGGCCCATTCGCGCGCAAGCGCCTGGTCCTCGGGGCGGACGGCTTCGGTATCGACGGGAATGAACCTGTCCGAACGGCCGAGCGACACCGCTTCGCCGCCCAGCGCTGTCACCAGCGCGACAAGGATATCGCGTCCCACCGCCGAATGCTCGTAAATGCCGAGCGTCATGCCAGCCAGCGCCTGACTTCCGAAAGCATCGACATAGCGCGCGATATAGGGCGTCGCGACATCCACCAGCGGCGGCAGCGTCTGAACTTGCTTCAGCATGCCCTCTTCGTCGAACAGGTCGGGAAGCGTCACGCCCTGCGCCCGGATGCCCTGTTCGTCGGCTTTCAGCACCTCGCCGTCGGTCCGGTTGAACTTGATGCCGTTGCGGTCGTCAGGGATATGGCTGCCCGTCACCATCAGCGACGGGATGCCTTGCGCGAAGCCATAGGCCGCAACCGCCGGAGACGGCACGAACCCGCAAACATGCACCTGCCCGCCCATGTGCCGGATCGCCGCCGCGCAGGCCGCCACGATGCGAGGGCTGGACGGCCGCAGATCCGCTGCGATGGCGACCGCTTTGCCCGGCGCGAACTGGCCGATGGCGGTCAGATGCTGAAGGAAGGCGCAGCTATAGGCAAAGCACACCCGGTCCGTCATCGCGCTGACGAGGCCGCGCGCGCCGCTGGTGCCGAACGCGACGCCCGATTGCGTCATCAAGTCGGCAATGGAAACAATCTGCGTCATTAATGTCCTTTTATGCCCCAGCAGGGCTATTCGAAGATGCCGTCACCCCCGCGCGTATCGGTCCTCGTAGCGCACGATGTCGTCCTCACCCACATAAGGCCCGGTCTGTACCTCGATGAACACCATCGGGATGCGGCCTGGATTTTCGATCCGATGACGCGCGCCGACGGGGATGTAGACCGACTGGTTTTCGGTCAGCAGCGTCACATCGGCATCCAATGTCACCTTGGCGGTGCCTTCCACCACGATCCAATGTTCGGAGCGGTGGAAATGGCTCTGCAGGCTGAGTGACGCGCCTGGCAGCACGGTGATCCGCTTCACCTGAAAACGGCCGCCGATCAGCAGGCTCTCATACCATCCCCATGGACGATGATCCTTGGGGAAGGTTTCCGCCTGCGCCGCGCCTTTGCGCTGCAGCGCCTCGACCACCTTCTTGACGTCCTGCGTCCGGGATTTGTCGGCGATGAGCACCGCGTCGTTCATCGCCACGGCCACGATGTTGTCGAGTCCGAGGCCCACGATCTCCAGCCCTTCCGTCTCCGACCGCAACAGCGAATTGCGGCAGTCGATCGCCGTCGCCGCGCCGGCTACGCTCACGCCCTGCTCATCCGGCCCCATATGGCCCCACACCGAATCCCAGTCGCCAAGGTCGGACCAGCCCGCGCCGTAGGGGACGACGGACAGGTTGTCCGCCCGCTCCATGATGGCATAGTCGATGGCGATATTGTCCGCCTGGGCCCATGGATCCGCGGCCAGGCGCAGGAAGCCGAGATCCGCTTCCGCCTGGTCCACCGCTTGGACCACCGTTTCAAACAGCTCCGGCGTGTGCTGCTCGAATGCGGCGAGAATGTCCTTTACCGCGAAAAGGAATATACCCGCGTTCCACAGATAGTTGCCTGTCGCCAGCATCTCCTCGGCACGGACTGCGTCGGGTTTCTCGACAAAGCTGCGGAGCGCGATCGGCATTCCCGATCCGTCCGGCCGTTCGCCGATCTCCAGATAGCCATATCCCGTCTCGGCCCGCGTCGGCTGGATGCCGAATGTCACCAGATCACCCCTCGCGGTGGCCATCAGTCCCTTCGCGATCGCCTCGTGAAACGCGACCCGATCCGTGATCACATGATCGGACGGCGCGACCAGCATGAAGGCATCGGGCTGCGTCTTCGCCAGGTGGACGGCGGCCGCCAGGATCGCGGGCGCCGTATTGCGGCCTTCCGGCTCGATCAGAATGGCTTCCGGGTCGATGCCTTCCTTCGCCAGTTGCTCGGCGATGATGAAGCGGAACAGCGAATTTGTGAGCACCATGGGCTTGGCGAAATGCACCGACCCGCTCGACCCCGACATGCGCCGCGCCGCGTCCTGGAACAAGGTTCTCTCGCCCAGCAGCGGCACGAACTGCTTGGGATAGGATTTGCGGGACATGGGCCACAGCCGCGTGCCAGAGCCGCCCGCGAGTATAACGGGGGTGATGGTCGGTCCGGAACTACCGGTAGTGGTCGTCACCATGGCTCAGCTAAATCCCCCAGGCCGCCTGAACGAAATTTTCTTTACGCACCGCCCCTTATATCGACTTTGGCGTACAGGGAATGTTCAATTAGACTATGGATATAGTTTGGAGCGATAGCCTGACGATGAACGCGGCAAGCGTACCGCCCGTTCATGCGTGCAGGACTTACAGAAAATAGGAAAGGGTGGCGGAGACGGAGGGATTCGAACCCTCGGTAGCCCCTTAAGGCTACGACGGTTTAGCAAACCGCTGGTTTCAGCCACTCACCCACGTCTCCGCACGAATTTGCCCGACTGGAAAGGCGGGCAGTGGCTAGGGGAGGGGCTATAGCGGCGGCTTTGCGGCATGGCAACGGTTCTGTGGGCCGATTTTTTGACGGGCTTGGCGGAAAAGGGATTCGGCCGGGCGCGCTATGGACTCGGGTCGCCGTTCGTTCATTGCCGTTTCAGCTTCGCTTTCGATAATCGCAGGCTATTGTTGCCGGAAACGCACATCGCGGGGAGTATAAGGGCATGATCGGCATTACCTGGCGCATCGGCGCTCGCATCGGGCGTGCGGCGGCATGGGGCGCGGCCGTCGCGGGCATGAGCCTCATGCCACTCGCCGCCGCGGCACAGGTGCGGACCATCGATCCCAACACCGCCATCGACGCCGATCTCGCCCCACCGCCACCGGCTCGCACGACGCCGACCGATCCAGGCGTCGATCCAACGGTGCAGGCGGAGAGCAGGAGCGCGCCTCCCGCATCCACCGGCAGCATTCCCCCGTCGACCGCTACCACTGCCACCGGTGCGCCCGTCACCCCCACCAGCCCGCCCGCCTCGCCATCGCCCAGCGATTCCTACCAGCAGGACGACCTGATCGGCGCGGCGGAAGGCGTCTTCGGCAAGGGCGCGCAGGGTCTCGCCGGCATCATCGAGAAAGTGCTGAAAGATCAGGGCCGGCCCAACGCCTATATCGCCGGGCGTGAGGCGTCGGGCGCCTTCGTCGTTGGCCTGCGCTACGGTTCGGGCACGCTGAACCACAAGGTGGAGGGCAAGCGCGAAGTCTATTGGACCGGCCCGTCGATCGGCTTCGATGTCGGGGGCAACGCGGCCAACACCTTCGTCCTTGTCTATAATCTCTACGATACGCAGGATCTTTATCACCGCTTCCCTGCGGCGGAGGGGACGGCCTATCTGGTCGGCGGCTTCACCGCCTCCTACTTGCGCTGGGGCGATGTCGTGCTGATCCCGATCCGCCTTGGCGTCGGCTACCGGCTGGGCGTCAACGCCGGCTACATGAAATTCACCGAAAAGCGGAACTGGCTGCCTTTCTGACCTGGCTCTAGAGCGACAGGGCGAACTGCTCGCCCTGTTCGACATCCTCTTCGCCTTCCAGATTGTGGACGCCAAGGCCCAGCAGCCGCGCCCCCATGCGCAGCGGCAACTGCGCCAGCAGCAGGTCGCGCCCCGCCTGCGCCAGCACCGCCTTCGACCGAACGGGGGCCGAGAAGCTCCGGGATCGGGTGATGATGCGGAAATCCGCGAACTTGATCTTCAGCACGACGGTGCGGCCCCAGGCCCCCGCCTTCTCGATCCGCCCCCACAGATTGTCGGCGATCCGGTCCAGCTCCGCCACCAACGCTGCTTCCTCGCTCAGGTCGTCGAAGAAGGTGTCCTCCACGCTCACCGACTTGCGCCCTTCGCGCTCGCGCACCGGCCGATCGTCCTCGCCGCGGGCGGCGCGATAATAATAGTCGGCGGCGCTGCCGAAGTGCGCTTGCAGAAACCCCATGTCCCGCGCGCGCAGGTCCGCGCCGGTCTCGATCCCCAGCGCTTGCATCCGTTTCGCCGTCACCGGTCCCACGCCATGGATGCGCCGCACCGGCATGGCGGCGATGAAGGCCGCGCCCTCGCTCGGCCGCACGACGCAGATGCCGTCTGGCTTGTTCTGGTCCGACGCCAGCTTTGCGATCAGCTTGTTGTAGGACACGCCGGCCGACGCGGTCAGGCCCGTCTCCGCCCGGATCATGGCGCGGATCTGTTCCGCGATCTGCGTCGCGGACGCGATGCCCGGCTTGTTCACCGTCACATCCAGATAGGCTTCGTCCAGCGACAGCGGCTGGACGATGTCGGTGAAACGGCTGAATATCTCGCGCACCTGCCCGGACACCGCGCGATAGACCTCGAACCGAGGCTTCACGAACACAAGGTTCGGGCACAACCGCCGCGCCCGTCCGCCCGGCATGGCCGATCGAACGCCGAACCGGCGCGCCTCATAGGAACAGGTCGCCACCACGCCGCGCGGCCCGCCGCCCCCCACCGCGATCGGCAGCCCGCGCAGCGACGGATCGTCGCGTTGCTCGACCGACGCATAAAAGGCGTCCATGTCGATATGGATGATCTTGCGCGGGGGCGGCGAATCCATGCGCGCCCTTATGCCACGCACCGGAACGAAAGGGAAACGTCAGCCTGCCTTGTCGTCGCTGCCCTTGAGCGCCAGCAGCGCGGCGAAGGGACTGGCCTGCTCTTCGCTCAGCACGCCCGCCTCCTTCAAATAGGCGTCGGCATCGGGCGATCGGGGGAAGGGCGTCATTGCCAGCGCCATCGTCTCGGCCACCGCCTCACCCATGTCGATCGACTGCCCGTCATAGCCGATCGTGTCGACATCCTGCGCGTCCAGTTCCAGCTCCTCACCTTCGGGCAGCGCCTCGCCTTCTACCACGAAGCGGAGGGCAAAATCGGTGTCGATCGTTTCGGCCACCGGCTCGCCGGTTGCGATGCAGGGCTGTGCCAGCGCCGCCCGCACCCGTCCGCGCGCCAGGATCGCGTCGCCCTCCTGCGTCAGGCTGTAATCCGCCTCCAGCCGGTCGAGCGCAGACAGGCCGAAGCGCCGCGCCAGCGCCGCCCGCTCGCTCTCGTCCGCCTCGACATGCGTGTCGCCGGTCAAGCGCTTCACCTGATCGGCCTTCACGATCCGCGAAAATTCCGGTGCCATGCTCATCCAAGGTCTCCCGCCAGCAGCGCATCGCGGCTGAGGCAATTCAGCCGCGTCCAGCGGGCGCGCAACGCGCCCTCGACATGCGCGACCGCCTCCTCGTTGACCGGCCCGCCGCGATAGAGGTTCCGGCGCAGCGCCTCGCCCATGTCGCCGCCCTGCGTCAGCGCCGCACGATAGGCGCTGATGCGCCCGCCCAGCGCGCTCATCATCCGGCCGACATGCTTGCCGACCACCACGTCGCCAATCCCTTCCTGCCGCAACTGGCCGTCCATATCCTCGACGAAGAGTTCGGTCAGCCACACGCTTTCCTGCGGCGCACCCAGTTGCTCCAGCCGCACCAGCGCCTGCGACAATATGGCGACCAGCATGTCGAACCGGCCGTCGATCGTGTCGGGCACCGCGCCGGTCAGATACCAGTGCGGCTGACGCGCCTCCCCGATGACGGCATTGTAGAGTGGGCGCAGCGCCTCGCGGGGATCAGTACGTCCCATCAGGCGCTGGAGGAAGGAAGGGCGTGCGGACATGGGCTGGCTTTTCAGGATGGATCGGGCGGACGCGCGTCATCCGGTACTCGCGCCCCTTGTGGGCGCGCGCGCATTTCCATATTGATCGCGGCGTCGCCCAATGCAATGGCGAGATCGTAGATTCCAAGGGTATGCGGGCTGCCCCCCGCCGGAGAAGTTCATGCCTCAGTTCAGCCGCCACTCCCGTCGCGGGCGACTCCTCATCGCCGTCGGCCTTAGCGCGCTGCTGCTCGGCACATCGGCCTGCACCCGCATCCGCACGCATCAGGGCTATCAGGTCGACAAGCTGCTGGTCGATTCGGTCCAGCCGGGAATCGACAATCGCGCCTCGGTGGAAGGGACGCTGGGTCGCCCCAGCTTCGTGTCGCAGTTCGGCGAGCAGGACTGGTATTATGTCTCGCGCAGCATGAAATCGCTGGCTTTCTCCAACCCGCGGCCCGTCGAGCAGACGGTGCTGCGCGTCCGCTTCGATCCGGCGGGCAATGTCGCGGCGGTCGACCGTATCGGGCTGGAACAGGTCGCCCGCATCTCGCCCTCGGGCGACAAGACGCCGACGCTGGGTCGCCATCGCAGCCTGTTCGACGAAATCTTCGGCAATATCGGCGCGGTCGGCGCTGGCGGCATGGGCGGTGCCAGCGGATCGGGCCCGAACGGCAGCGGCCCGAACGGCAGCTGACGGGCGGTCCTGACGCCCGTTCAGGACCAGCCGCCGCCCAGCGCCAGGAACAGCGCGATCTGATCCTGAACCAGTTGCGTGCGCGCCGCCGCCGCCGTCACTTCCGCGCTCGCCAGGCTGCGCTGCGCGTCCAGCAGGGACAGGAAATCGCCCCGTCCGAAGCGGAACAGCCGCGCCGCCTGCGCGGCTGATGTCGCCGCGCTGTCCCGCGCCCGGTCCAGTGCCGCTGCCCGCTCCGCATCCCGGCGATAGCTTTCCAGCGCCGTTTCCGTCTGCCGCAACGCTTCCAGTACATTGGCGTCGAAGCCGGCGATGTCGGCCCGCACCTGCGCGTCCGCCTGCGCGATCCGCGCCCGCACTACAGGCCGGTTCGGGAAGCTCCAGCTCAGCAGCGGCCCCAGGCTGAAGCCGAAGCTGGTCGGGCCGCCAATATCCTTCAACGGACCGGACAATCCCACCGACCCGCCGATGCTGACCTGCGGATAGAGGTCCGCCGTCGCCACGCCCAGCCGCGCCGTGTCGGCGGCGATCGCGCGCTCGGCCCCCCGTATGTCGGGCCGCCGCCGGATCAGCGCCGCGCCGTCTCCCACCGGAATCGGCTGGCCGATCGATGGCAGCGCGGCGCAGCCCTCCGCCTCCCGCGGATAGTCGGCCGGCGGCCGGCCCAACAGCGTGGCGAGCAGGTAAAGCCCGTTCTGCCGCTGCGCTTCGAAGGCGGGCAGGGCAGCCGCGCTCGCCTCCATCGCCGCCTGCGCCCGGCTCACGTCGAAGGCCGTGCCCCGCCCGCCCCGCGCCAGCCGGCGTGTCGCGTCCAGCGTGTCGCGTTGCAGGGCGACGACGCGGCGATTGACCGCCAGGCTGAAATTGGCGGCGCATACCTGCGCATAGGCCCGCGCCGCCGCTGCCGCCACGCTGACCCGCACATAGTCGCGCGCTGCCGCGCTCGCTTCCACGTCCGCGCTGCTCGCCTCTATGGCGCGGCGGATGCGCCCGTTGAGGTCGAGCGGATAGGATGCCGACAGGCCAAGATCATAGCCGACTACGCCCGGCAGGCTGTATCCCGTCCCCGACGGCCGGGCCAGCGTGCCGCCTGCCTCCACTCCCGTACTGACGGTTCGCCCCGCCTCCGCCTCGCGCAGCACCGCTTGCGCGCGCTCGACATTGGCCTGCGCCTGCCTCAGGTCGGCATTGGCGGTCAGCGCCTGCTCCACCAGCGCGTCGAGCCGCGGATCGGCATAGAGCCGCCACCAGCGATCGGGCAGCTCGGCCGGGGCGAAAAACTGGCCTTGTGCCGAATGGAAGGCACCCGTCGCGGCCGGCGCGGTCGCGGCGGATAGGACGGGCGGCCGATAATCCGGCCCCGCCGTGGCGCAGGCGGACAGCGCCAGCGCCGCCAACAGCGCCGCCACGCCCTTACGCATGGCGACAGTCTCCTGCCTTTGCCTTTGCCTTGTCGTCCGTCGGCTGCACCGTCACGGTCGCAGTCCGCCCTGAAATCAGCCGCAGCCCCGGCGGCGGCCGGTCCAGTTTCACCCGCACCGGAATGCGCTGCGCCAGCCGCACCCAGGAAAAGGTCGGTTCGACATTGGGCAGCAGATTGCCCGAATCGGACCGGCTGCCGTCATTGATGCCGAAGGCGATGCTCTCCACCCGGCCGCTTAGATCCTGGGCCTCGCCCATCAACCGCACCTTCACCGGCGCGCCGATGCAGATGAGGCCCAGCTTCGTCTCCTCGAAATAGCCTTCGACGCGCAGCGAATCGCTGTCCAGCAGCGCCAGCGCCTGCGATCCTGCCCCCACATAGTCGCCCGGATGCAGGTCCAGGTTCGTCACCACGCCATTGACCGACGCCAGCACGCGCGTGCGCTTCAGGTTCAGCGCCGCGCCTTCCTGCGCGCTCATCGCCTCGGCCAGCGCCGCCTGCGCGGTCTCCACCCGCGCGACATTTTGCTCGTGCGTTTCCGCCGCGACCAGATCGCCCAGCGCCAGGTCGCGACGCGCCTCCCGCTGCGCCTGGGCCAGCGTCGCCCTCGCGCTTGCGATCCGCGCCTTGGCCTGCTCCAGCGCCAGCGCGTACCGCGGCGTGTCGATGACGAACAGCAGGTCGCCCGCCTTCACCTGCTGATTGTCGCGCACCGCGACCGACGTCACCAGGCCGCTGATGTCGGGCGTCACCCGCACCACATCGGCGCGCACCTTGCCATCGCGCGTCCAGGGGCTGCGCTCATAATGGTTCCACATCCAGATCGCGGCCAGGGCGGCCGCGATGACCAGGATGATGGTGACGGCGCTGCGGGTCAGCATGGGGAGGATCGACTTCATAGGCGGATTCCAAATGTGGGGACGAGCAGGGCGAGACCGCCCAGGATAAGGATGAAGAGGCTGAGGTCGACCGCCGCCCGATAGGCAACGAAGCGATAGAGGCCGAACGCGCCGATCAGCCGGGTCACCGCCCAGGCGAGGATCAGCGCCACCAGCGCCAGCAGCAGCAGCGTCGGCACGAAAATGCCGCCCAGCGCGATTTCTCCGGTCATGCGGCGATCCTCCTGTAGCCGGGCGCTTGCGGAAACAGGTTCCGGCGCAGGCTGACCAGCCCTAGCACGCTTTCGCGCTGCACGGCGGCGTCGGGATGCGCGGCCAGATCGCCGATCGCGGCATCGATGTCGTGCAACAACGCGCCGTCCGCTGGAGCGGGGGCCGCGGGGTCCAGCGTGCGATAATAGCTGCCGACTCCGTCCAGCACGTCGCCCAGCGATGCGGCCTGATCGGGCGGCAGGTCGATCCGCACCTGCCGCAGCTCGCCGATGGCGACCCCGGTGCGCAGGTCGCGCAGCGCATCGTAGAGCGGCGCGCCGCTATCCTGCCGGGTCGCTGCCAGGCGCGGAGCGAGCAGGGCGATCCGGTCGAGCATCCGGTTGATCCATCCGCGCACATCAGGCGGCGTCATCAGTGTGGCGCGGCTGGCAATGTCCCGCCATCCCGCGCGCACCGTCCGCCGGATCGCGCCCTCCACTCCGGCCGATTGCAGCAGCCCGGTCATGACGATCGCGAACCATATCCCCACGAGCTGCGCCACCGCGCCGTTGGCGTAGCTGGCAAAGGCCCCGACATATCGGTCGGACAGCAGCACGGGGCTGCCAAGTCCCAGCAGCGTCGGTAGGGCGATGCCCGCCCATGTGGGCGACGCCATCATCGCTCCCAGCACGAGCAACGCCGGTGCATAGGCCATCGCCAGCATCGCGAACCCGTCGAGCCGCGGCATGATCACATAGCCATAGACGGCACCCAGCGCGGTCGCGGCCAGCGTGCCGACCATGAAGCCCTTGAGCGGAGCCAGCGGATTGTCCGATGCCGCAAACAGCGCCAGGAACACGCCGGCAAGCATGACGGCGCCGCCGCCGTCCTTCCATCCGCTGCCGATCCACAGGGCGGAGCCGACGAGGATGGTCACGAACGCGCCGAAAGCGCCGCGCGCAGCACCTGCATAGTCGCGATGGAGCGCCCGGTCTCTGCGCCCGGCGAGCAACTGCGCCACACGGGGGGTCAGCGGCGCGCGGCTGTGCGTCGCCATCTGATCCGCCAGGTCGCGGCAGTCGCGATGCGCCGCGATCAGCGTCGCCAGACGGGAAAAGAGGCTGAGGCGCATCATGTCCGCCCATTCCATCTCGGCCCGCAGCGCCGGCTCCATCGCGTGGCATCGATCGATCAGCGCCTGGGCGCGGGCCGCGCGGGCCGCATTGTCGACCGGCGGCGAATCGAGCCAGGCGCGGACATCGGCGATCAGCGCTTCGACACTGGCGGGCACCATGCCGCCGTTCGCGGCTGTCAACTGGGCCAGCCGGTCCTCCACCGCGGCGCCCAGCGGCAGCAGCAGCGACAGCTGGTCTTGCAACGCGCGCACCGTCCGGATGCGGGGCGCCTGCCGGCTTGTGTCATAGGGCAGGTGGATCGACATCTGGTGCAGTTCGGTGACGTCTTGCGCCAGCCGCCGCCGCTCGGCATCCAGTCCCTCGATCGGGCTGGTGGCGATCGCGTCGCGCGACCAGCGTTCGGCGTCGCGCAGCATCGTCTCCACCCGCGCCAGCAGCGCGCCGGTGATCGATCCGGGCAGCAGCACCCCGTGGACCAGGCTGCCGCAGGCGATGCCGATCAGGATTTCCTGCACCCGTAGTGACGCCACCGTGAAGATCGTCTGCGGGGTGTCGACATCGGGGAACACGATCAGGCAGGCGGTATAGCCCGCCAGCACGAACATGTAGGATCGCGGCGTCCGGTCGAGCAGCGATACGAATACGCATAGCGCCAGCCAGCCCGCCATCGCCAGCACCAGCAGTTCGGGCGCATTGACCAGCGGCGGCACGACCGCGACGGCAAAGGTCGCGCCCACCAGCGTACCGATCGCCCGGAACACGGCCTTGGATATGACCGCGCCTGCCATGGGCTGGGCGACGATATAGCTGGTGAGGAAGGCCCAATAGGGTCGCTCCAGACCGATGCTGAACGCCACGAACAGCGCCAGCATGGCCGCCAGCAGGCATTTGACGGAGAAAATCGCGGCAGGCAGGCCGAACCGTTCGCTCATGGCCGCGTCCGATATTCCCTGATGCGCAGGTTGAGCAGGTCGAACAGCCAGACGGCGACCTCTACTACATCGTCGGGCACGTCCTTCAGCAAGTCGGCCCTCAGGTCCGCCAGCCGAGCTTCGGCCCGCCCCGCCAGTTCGTGGCCCTTTTCCGTCAGCCCGATAAGGTTGGAGCGCTTGTCGTTGGGATGTTGTGCGCGTTCCACCAGGCCTGCGCTTTCCAGCTGGGCCAGCGTGCGGACCAGCGATGGCCCCGCGACATCCAGCGAATCGGCCAGATCCGTTTGCCGCACGGTGGGGCCGTCCCGCTCGATATGGAGCAGACACCAGGCGGCGCTGTTGGATACGCCCAGCTCCGCAAGCGCTTCGTCGGCCAGCCGCCGCCAGTTGCGTGCAACGGGAGCCATCTTGTGCGCCAGCGCGCGCTGCGGATCAAGCAAAGCCATATCCATTAGTTAGCTAACTAACGAATATAATCAAGCCGCGACTGTCTACTTCGCTGTCTCACAAACACAAAAAAAGCCCCCGCATCGCGGCGGGGGCGCTCATCGTCCGCTGCCGGGGCAGGTCAGGGGCGGCGGGTGCCGGAAAAGGCCGATGCCCCGAATGCGCCCAGCTGCATCGTACCGGTGATGCTGTCGCCCGTCACATCTGCCTCGCATTCCAGCGTCATGGGCATGGGCATGGTCATTTCCATTTTCCATGTGAGCTTGTTGCCCGCCACCTGGCCATCGACCACGTCCAGCGATCCCATCATTCCGGCGAACGTGCCGTTGAAGCGATCGCCGCTGCTGATGACGGTGAACACACCCTTCTGGTCGCCCATCGGCGTCTTGGCCACGCAATCATATGCGCCATCCACGGTAGCCATCTTGATTCTCCTTTACGTATCCGTCAATCCGCCAATGTCCCCGTTTCCACCGGCAACCCCACCGCGTCAAGCTGTGGCCGCACCAGTTTCGCGTCGCCGACCACGACCCAGATCAACCGGTCGGGATTGATGGCGTCGCGCGCGGCCTTGTCGAAATCGGCGGCGGTCATGGCGCGATACGTCTTGGGCAGCGTCTCATAATAGTCGTCCGGCCGCCCGATCAGGTCGTTGCGCATCATCGCGGAAAGCAGGTCGGACGATGTCTCGAAACTGCCGGGCAATGACAGGATCTGGCTGTTGATCGTCTGGTTGCGCTCGGTTTCCGTGGTGCCCTTGGTCGTCAGATAGTCGTTCATGTCCTTGCGCACGGCGATGATCGACTCGCCCGTCTTGTCGGTCTGGACCGGGGCATAGACCAGCAGCGGGATGGTTTCCTTGACCCCAGACAGCGCCGTGCCCACGCCATAGGCCCAGCCCTTGGTTTCGCGCAGGTCCATCCACAGCCGCGAGGAGGTCGATCCGCCCAGCACCTCGTTGGCGGTCTGGAGCGTCACCGGATTGTCGGTGCCGCTCTTGTTGGTGAGCAGGCCGGAGAGGATCATCGACTGCGGGCTTTGCGGCTTGTCTATGAGGACGATCCGCGCCGGGCGCATCATCCGGTCCATCCGGAACGTCTTCACGCCCTTGGCGGTGGCCGGGGCCTTCCAATCGCCGAACCGCTTCTCCAGCAACGGCATCATCTCGGCCAGCGTCGTGTCGCCCGCGACGAAGATCGTCGCATTGTCGGGCCGCAGCCACTTGTCGTGAAATGCGGTGAGATCGGCGCGGGTCACCGCCTTGACGCCCGTTTCGGTGCCGGAACCGGTGAAAGGGATGCCATAGGGATGCGCCTGTCCATAGAGCAGCGGCGGCAGCATCCGCTGCGCGATCGCCATCGGCTCGGTCTTTTCCGCCGCGATCCGCGTCAGAACCTGTCCGCGCAGCCGCTCAACCTCCTCTGGCTTGAAGGCGGGGTTGCGGACCACGTCCGCCAGCAGGCCCAGCGACGCGTCCAGATTGGGCTTCAGCGCGAACAGCCCCACGGTCGTGCGGTCCATGCTGTTGCCCGCGCTGATCGACGCGCCGAGCCGCTCCTGTTCCTCGGCGATCTGCTTCGACGACCGGGTGGTCGTCCCTTCGTCCAGCAGCGCGGCAGTGAGGCCGGCGGTGCCCAGTTTCGCCTTGTCGTCGGCGGCATTGCCGGCATCAAACGCCACGGACACCCGCACGGTCGGCACGGCGGTCCGCCGCGCGAAGACCAGCTTGATCCCGTTCTTCAGGGTCGCCCGCTCGACATCGGGAAAGTCCAGATCCTTGACCGGTTCGATCGGCGGTTCCGCGATCTTGGTGGGGGCGGGCGGGCTGCCCGCCGCCGGGGCCGGCGTGCCGGGCTGCTGGAAGTAGGCGGGCTGGTGGGTGGCGCCCTCAGCCTTAGCATTGCCTGCCAGCGCATTGTCCGCCGCGCTGCGCTCGCCCGGCGCCACCGTCAGGCGCAGCACCGGCCGACCCAGCCATTTGCGCGCGGCCGCGCTCACCGATTGCGGCGTCGCGGCGGCGTAGATTGCCAGATCCTTCTTATATTTGGCGGGGTCGTCGGAATAGACCGCACCCTCGGCAAGGGTCACCGCCTTGCCGGAAAAGCCGCCGACCTTTTCCAGCCCCGAAATCGTGCCGGACGCCTGCCGGGTCGCGGCGCGCAGCACCTCGTCCGCGTTCGGCCCCTTGGCCAGATAGTCGGCCAGCAACTGGTCCAGCCGCTTGCCCACCGCGACCGGGTCCGCCCCCGGCTTCACGTCCACCGTGATCTCGGCGATCGACAGCTTCTCGAACGGCTGGATGCTGGCCTTGACGGCGACCGCGACCTTCTCGTCACGGACAAGCGCATTGTCGAGCCGCGACGATCCCAGCCCCCCGAACACGGTCATGGCGAGGTCGAGCTGCGGCAGGTCGGCGGAATTCACCCCCGGGACGATCCAGTTGCGATAGAGCCGGGTGGCGGCGACATTGTCATGCATCGTCACCTCGGCGTCCTTCGCCAGCGTGGGCACGCTGGCGTCGACATCCTTAGGGGCAGGGCCGGCGGGGATGTTGCCGAACCATTTGCCGACCTTCGCTTTCGCCGTCGCTAGGTCGATGTCGCCCGCGAGCACCAGCACGGCGTTGTTGGGGCCATAATGGGTCTTGAACCATGTCTGCACGTCGGCGAGGCTCGCGGCGTTCAAGTCTGCCATCGATCCGATGGTAGAATGGCGATAGGGATGCCCCTCCGGCAATAAAGCGGCGAGCTGCGCATATTCGACCAGGCCATAGGGCTCATTCTCGCCCATGCGCTTTTCATTCTGTACGACGCCGCGCTGCGTATCCAGCTTCACCTGCGTGACCGCGCCCAGCAGATGGCCCATGCGATCCGATTCGAGGAACAGCGCCCGGTCGAGCGCGCCGGTCGGCACCGTCTCGAAATAGTTGGTGCGGTCGAACCAGGTCGTCCCGTTCCAGTCGGTCGCACCGATATCCTCCAGCCGCCCGAAGAAGGGGCCGTCCGCATTTTCCGATCCATAGAACATCAGATGCTCGAACAGATGGGCAAAGCCGGTCTTGCCCGCCGGCTCGTAGCGCGACCCGACATGATACCAGACCGACACCGCCACCACCGGCGCCTTGCGATCGGTGTGGACGATGACGCGCAGACCGTTGGGCAGGCGGAACTCCTCATAGGGAATGTCGACCTTCGACACGAGGCTGGACAGCGGGGCTGGCGCAGTGGCCGCCGACGCGCCTTGCGCTATGGCATGCGTCGCCGGCATCAGGGCCAGCGACGAGAGGCCGGCCATCAGGGTCAGGCGGCGCGACAGGGAGGAAAGGATCATCGGGGGCCTCTGGCAAGAGCGTGCACCATGCGGGCGGGAACCCGCCGCGCCTGCCCGCACCATAGCGGGGCGTGATAGCCGCGCAATACGCTTCGATGGGCTGCGCCCGCCGTCCGCGATAATCTCGGCATGGCCCTTGTGTTGTTTTTCAGCAACACTACATGTCGTCCGAAAGTAAGAGTGGGACGCCATGAACCTCGAAAAATTCACCGACCGCGCCAAGGGATTTCTCCAGTCGGCGCAGACCGTCGCCATCCGCATGAGCCACCAGCGGATCAGCCCGGAGCATCTGCTCAAGGCCTTGCTGGAGGATGAGCAGGGTATGGCGTCCGGCCTCATCAGCGCCGCCGGCGGCGATCCAAAGGTCGCGCTGCGCGAAACCGACGCCGCGCTGGCGAAGGTGCCCGCCGTTTCGGGCAGCGGCGCGCAGCAGACCCCCGGCCTCGATAATGACGCCGTCCGCGTCCTCGATTCCGCCGAGCAGGTCGCTCAGAAGGCTGGCGACAGCTTCGTCACGGTCGAACGGCTGCTGCTCGCCCTCACACTTGCCACCACGACCGCTGCGGGCAAGGCGCTCGCCGCTGCAGGGGTGAAGGCCGAGGCGCTCAATGCCGCGATCAACCAGCTGCGCGGCGGCCGAACCGCCGACACCGCAGGGGCGGAGGACCGCTACGACGCGCTCAAGAAATTCGCCCGCGACCTCACCGATGCGGCGAGGGCAGGCAAGCTCGATCCCGTCATCGGCCGCGACGAGGAAATTCGCCGCACGATCCAGATTCTCGCCCGCCGCACCAAGAACAATCCCGTCCTGATCGGTGAGCCCGGCGTCGGCAAGACCGCCATCGCCGAAGGCTTGGCGCTGCGCATCGCAAACGGCGACGTGCCCGATACGCTCAAGGATCGCACGCTGATGGCGCTCGACATGGGCAGCCTCATCGCCGGCGCCAAATATCGCGGCGAGTTCGAGGAGCGGCTGAAGGGCGTGCTGGACGAGGTGAAAGGCGCAGACGGCCAGATCATCCTCTTCATCGACGAAATGCACACGCTGATCGGCGCGGGCAAGTCCGAAGGCGCGATGGACGCCGGCAACCTGTTGAAACCCGCCCTTGCGCGCGGCGAACTGCACTGCATCGGCGCGACCACGCTCGACGAATATCGCAAATATGTGGAGAAGGATCCCGCGCTCCAGCGGCGGTTCCAGCCCGTGTTCGTCGGCGAACCCACGGTGGAGGATACCATCTCCATCCTGCGCGGCATCAAGGACAAATATGAGACGCATCATGGCGTCCGCATTGCCGACAGCGCGATCGTCAGCGCCGCAACGCTTTCTAACCGCTACATCACCGACCGCTTCCTGCCCGACAAGGCGATCGACCTTATGGACGAAGCGGCGAGCCGCATCCGCATGGAGGTGGAGAGCAAGCCCGAAGAGATCGAGAATCTCGACCGCCGCATCATGCAATTGCAGATCGAGCGCGAGGCGCTGAAGAAGGAGAGCGATCAGGCGTCGAAGGACCGCCTGGCCGCGCTCGAATCCGACCTCGCCAATCTGGAGCAGCAGTCGGCCGAACTGACCCAGCGCTGGCAGGCGGAAAAGGACAAGATCGCCGGCGAAGCGAAGCTCAAGGAGCAGCTTGACGCCGCGCGTGTCCAGCTGGAGCAGGCGCAGCGCTCGGGCGAATATGCCAAGGCCGGCGAACTGCAATATGGCACGATCCCGACCCTGGAAAAGCAGCTTGAGGAGGCGCAGTCCGCGTCGAAGGGCGCGATGCTGCGCGAGGAAGTGACGAGCGAGGACATTGCCGCCGTCGTGTCCCGCTGGACCGGCATCCCGGTCGATCGGATGCTGGAGGGCGAGCGCGAGAAGCTGCTCAACATGGAGGCGGAACTGGGCAAGCGCGTCATCGGTCAGGCCGATGCCGTCAAGGCCGTCTCCACCGCCGTCCGCCGGTCACGCGCCGGCCTGCAAGACCCCAACCGCCCGCTCGGCTCCTTCCTGTTCCTTGGGCCGACGGGCGTCGGCAAGACGGAACTCACAAAGGCGCTCGCCGGCTTCCTGTTCGACGACGACAGCGCGATGGTCCGCATCGACATGAGCGAGTTCATGGAGAAGCACAGCGTCGCCCGCCTGATCGGCGCGCCTCCCGGCTATGTCGGCTATGAAGAAGGCGGCGTGCTGACCGAAGCGGTTCGCCGCCGTCCCTATCAGGTCGTCCTCTTCGACGAGGTGGAAAAGGCGCATGGCGACGTGTTCAACATCCTGCTCCAGGTGCTGGACGATGGCCGGCTGACCGACGGGCAGGGGCGCACCGTCGATTTCACCAACACGATCATCGTGCTGACCAGCAACCTTGGCAGCCAGTATATCGCGGGCCTTGGCGACGACGATCCGGTGGAGAAGGTGGCGGATCAGGTGATGGACGTCGTCCGCGCCCATTTCCGGCCCGAGTTCCTGAACCGGCTAGACGAGATCATCCTGTTCCACCGCCTGGGCGCGGCGCACATGACTCCGATCGTCGACATCCAGGTCGCACGCATCGGCAAGCTGCTGAAGGACCGCAAGATCACCCTAGACCTGACCGACGGCGCGCGGACGTGGCTAGGCCGGGTGGGCTACGACCCGGTTTATGGCGCACGGCCTCTGAAGCGCGCGGTCCAGCGCTACCTGCAAGACCCCCTCGCCGACCTCATCCTGCGCGGCGAAGTGCCCGATGGCGCGACCGTGCGGGTGGAGGACGGGGATGGAGCGTTGAAGCTGGCGGTGGACTAGACCTCCGTCAGTAGGCGGGTGGTTGCAAATCGCAGGCGATGGTCAATCTTTCCCCCGACGCGAATGGCAGCGTGCGGTGCCACATCGTCGAGGGAAAGATGACCAGTCTCCCGGGTACAGGCTCCACCGTGGCATATGCCGGCAGGTTTAGCCCCAACTCAGGCGGTGGCGTTCCCAGTTCGAGCCATCCTGCTGGCGCTCGACCCATATCTTCGGTGGACGGCCGGTCGATGTAGAAGACGGCGCTGATCCAGCCATGTGGATGCGTATGTGTAACATGAAAGCCGCCGCCCTCGAGTCGCACGGACCAACTGCCCTGAAATCGCAGATCGTTGCGCGCTGATTCCAGCAACGGATGACCAGCCTGACGCGGGGGAAGCCGGTCGACAAAGGTCCGGAACGCTTCGATAAGATATTGGCGGAGATGGGTTAATTCCGGCTCAGGCCGGTGGAACAGCGGCTGATCGGTCTGCGTGCCGCCGCGGACAGATTGAGCGGGGAAGGAAGCGTTCGCCGTGTGAAGGCCGCGCACTATCTCCCCCAACGTCGCAAGGTCGTTGACGGACAACCCGAGATTTACATTTTCGATATAAGGCGGCTCGCCGTCCAACCATGCCGCTCGTCTATTTCCCGTCAACCGCCAGATAGTGGAAAGATAAGGCCACATCGCCATATTCCGCCCGCCGTCTAACGCGGCCAGCGCGCGTGTCTCTGCTTGGCCGGTATGACCGGCCTTCAGCAAAAGCCGGACATGGGTAATGGCGACCTGCTTCGCCACAGCGCCGGGCAGGCGATTGAAGAGAGTCATCGCTACGCCCGAGTCGCCATGCTCCGCCTCCCAGCAGGCACGGCTTGCGTCCAGCGCCGGATCGCGCAACGGCCCTGCCGCATCCAAAACGATGCGCGCGTCACCGGCATGATCGGTTTGCATAAGGATGCGATACAGGCTCAACCTCAAGCCGACATTGGCGGGATGCCGCGCGATGGCGCGATCCAGCGAGTCACGGAACCGCTCTGCCCGACCCCTCATCCATCGCAGGAGGGACAATGCCTCATGCCCCTCTATCCACTCCGGGGCACGGCCCAAAAGCCCGGACAGCATGGTATCAGCCTTATCAACTTCACCCTCGGCTGCGAGCGCCATGGCCTGGTTCAACAACAGTCCCAGATGGCCGGGAGCCAGCTTGGCGGCCCGCTCGAACAATTGCGCGGCCGGATCACCGCGCTCGAACCGGGCCTGCGCGACAGCCATGGCGATGCGGGGATCGGTGGGCGAAAGCTCGTGGGCTCTGGATAAGGCATGCACTGCTTTATCCATCTGTTGGGTGTCGCGAAACGCAAGCCCCAAGCATTGCCAGATCACGGCGTCCTGGCAGCCCCTTTCGGCAATAGGCTGCAACAGCTTTATCGCGAGGTCGGGGCGGCGCGCATCCAGCGCATCCAGCGCGAAATCCGTGCAGTCGGCACCATTTGCGCGGCCCGGTTTGGTCGGATCCAGTTCAGCCTGCAACCTTTGCAGTCTGACTTCAAGTTGGTGCGTCACGTCTCACAGGCCATGGACGTGGCCGCCCGCGGCGATGATCGCCCGAATGGCATCGCGGGCTCCATCATCAAGATCGGGGTGCCAGATGTCGAAAATCAATATGACGCGCAGGCGATCGGTAGGATTCATCGCTTCATGATCGACAGTATCGTCGAAAACCCATGCTTTTCCAGCCCGCCATTCCCGCCGCTCCTCGCCTGCTCTAAACCAGCATCCGTTTGGCACCAGAAGCGGCAGATGGCACACGAGGCGGGTGTTGGACACGCCGGTATGGGGCGGGATGTGCGTGCCGGGAGCCAGCAGCGAGAACATGGCGTTCGGGCCGGCACCGGGGATATCGGGTTGGGGCAGGCGCTGCAGAAAGCCCAAGGTTGCGGGACAGTGCCGCGCATTGGCGTGGACCGAGCGCCCTTTCTCGATCAGATGCAGCGCCGACCAGTCCGGGCTGTGGTTGAGCGTCGCCCACTGTTCGAGCGGCATGCTGTCGGGATATTGCACATAAGCCACACTGGCGGCATCACGTGATGCCAGCAGCACTTCCAATTCTCCCGTTATGACAGGGGTCAGCGCCTCCAGTTCCTCCAGCCAGTGGAACCTTTCGGCAGGATAGAACGGAATTTCCGGAAGACCAGGGTAACAATAATGACTTGGCCCTGCGCGGTGCGGTTCGCGGATATGGCAGATCGTGTCGATGAACAGCCGAACATCGCTGTCTGGAGGGCTTCCAGTCGCTTCGATGACTGCCTGGGTAAAGGCGGCTGACTGACGGACCTGCCACTGCCCGTATCTCTCTTCGGCCGTGGTGATGATCTGGCGCAGCATAGGGGGCGGGGTCGCGCGATCGCACTGGGCGAGCGCGCGCCCGTAGGCTACGCCCGCCTCATCCTCTCGCCCAAGGGCATGGAGCTGGGTGGCACGCATCAACAGCGCCATGAGATCTAGCGGCCGGATCGACAAGGCCCGATCCACCCAATGGAGCGATCGATGAATATTGCCCTGGGCTCTCTCGACCGAGGCGAGTTTAAGCATTGGCTCGAAGCCGGCTTCCTGCTTGATCCGTTCCGCCAATAATGAACAGGCGGTCGTCAGGTCGCCGCGTGCAGCCGCTTCGTCCGCCGCGCGGTCCATCGCGTTCAGGTTCATGGCATTCCTTTAAAGACTGCACCGGCAAAAGAAAAGGCGGCGGAACGCAGGTTCCGCCGCCCAATCAAGCAACCTTGTACGAGCCTTAGAAGTCGGCCGTCAGGTTCACGAACAGCTGACGACCAAGGAAGTCGTAGGTGCCCGGGAAGGTGTTGCCGTTGCCGAAGCCGCCCAGCGATGCCTGGCTGACCAAGGGCGGGTTCTTGTCGAACACATTGTTCATGCCCAGACGAAGCGTGATCGTGTCCTTGAGCGGCAGGCTGGCCTGAAGGTCGATATAGTTCTGAGCCTTCAGAACTTCGTCGACGGTCGGGGCAGCGCCCGGCGAGGCCAGATCCGGGTCGGAGCTGATCGTGTCCACCTTGACCTTGCTCAGATGGCGCCAACGGGCCGTCAGAGCGATGTCGTTGGCGAAGGTCCACTTCAGGTTGGTCTGGAACCGGAACTTCGGCGACGGATTGCCGCAGGTGATGCCGTAGAAGCCGGCGCAATCATAGCTGAAGCCACCCGTGATCGGCTGGGCGATATACTTGTCCAGCACCGTGCCAACGAACTGCCAGCGCAGCTTGTTGTTGCCGATCGAGGTCGAGTAGTTGCCGTTCAGGTCGAAGCCGGAGGTCTTGAGCGAACCGGTGTTCGTGGTCTGGTTGTTCACGAAACCGCTTTCGTCCAGCCAGAGCGAACCGGCGGCAGCACCGGCCGAAGCAGGCGAACGATTGATCTTCGAGCAGAAGAACGGATCGCCCGACTGAATGCACTGGTTCAGAATGACCTGCGAACCGATCGTCCCGACGGCGTCCTTCACCTTGATGTTGAAGTAGTCGACCGAGAAGAGCAGGCCCGGAACGAAGCTGGGCTGCAGGATCACGCCGGCGGTCCAGGTGTTCGCCTTCTCCGGACGGAGGTTCAGGTTACCGCCCGACAGCTGGTTGTACTGCGCCGCCGAGTTGACGTCGATGTTGCCGTACTGAGCCGCGGTGACGCCGGTAAGGGCGCACTGAGCGGCCGTAGCGCTGGGTGCGGCGCCGGCGCACGGATCGCTGCCGCTGAACAGGCCGACCTGCTGGTTGAAGAACAGCTCGCTGATGTTAGGCGACCGAACGGCGCGGTTGAACGATCCGCGGAACTTAATGTCCCGAATCGGCGACCAGGTGCCCTCGATCTTGAAGGTGTCAGCCTTGTTCTGCGACGTCGCGCCCTGAACGTTGTAGGACGAGTGGCGATAGCCAAGCGTCAGCGCCAGCGCGTCGAAGAAAGGACGATCCATTACCAGCGGGATGTTGGCTTCGGTGAAGAGATCCTTGACCGTGTACTGGCCCTCGATCGGCAGGGTGGGCCCGCCCTGGCCGGCACCGTCGCCGTTGATGTACGCCTGGTCAGGTTGGGTCGCCAGCTGTTCCTTGCGATATTCCGCGCCGAGCACGATCTTGACGCCGTCCTCGGCGAAGGGCGACTTGAAGCCATACATGCCCAGATCGCCGACCACGGAGCCGTTCACGATGGTTTCCTTGGTCGTGCCGGTCAGCACCAGCGGGATGCCGATATAGGCGGCAGCGGCCGGGGTGACACCATTGGGCGTGAACACGTTGTAAGGCACGCACGATGGGTCGGTGCCGTCAACCACCGACTGACAAGTCGCGACACCGCCAACGTTGACGACGTTCAGCGCGTTGTCGATCTTGGTGTTCGACGTGTCATTGCGATAGGTGTTCGCGACCTTGATCTGCCCGAACTGCACATAGGCGTCGTAGTTCCAAGCGTCGCTGATGTCGCCGCGCAGGCCGGTCACGATACGGAACTGGTTGAAGCCGATATCGTTGAAACGCGGACCGCCTTCGATGTTGCGCTTGCCGAGCAGGAAGTCGGCGGTAGCGTTGGTGCCCAGCGCCGCACCGCAGATCGCGCGGCCGGTCTGCGTACCCTGAAGGAAGGGGTTGTCGCAGTTGACCGTGCGCGGTCCATAGAATGCACCGGCAGCGGCGATCTGCGCCTTGGTGCTGTAGTCCATGAACATGAAGTCCATGTACGGCTTGAAATGCTCGTCGATCTCATATTCCGCGAACAGGCCGGCCGTGTACCGGTCAGACGGACGGCGGAAATAATTGACCGGGCCGAAGTTGTACGCGTCGCGCAACGAAGAATAGGGGGTCAGGGTGCCGTTGTCGGTCAGCGTGTAGCTGCTGGCCGTGGGAATGCCCGCGAGGGCCGCGTTCGCAGCGGAGATGCCGCCGATGCGCGGACGGGCGGGAGTGCCGGAGCCACCGCAATCGAAATAATTGTTGGCGGCGTCGGGGTTCAGCGTGCAGACCGAATAGTCGTAGCCCGCCTGGGTGATGGCGCTGTCATGACGATAGCCCGCATAACCGACGATGCTGCCGCGGTCGTCGTCGAAGCCGACGCCGAAGGCGAGCGTTGCGTCATAGGCGCCGCCCGTGTTGGTGTTGCCCGCCGGGGCGCGATACTTGCGGTTGACGACCGCCTGGATGTCCTCGTCGTCATTCTTGTGCGAGTAGAGGCTGTACTGGCCGTCCAGGCGAATGCCGCGGAAGCCGCGGTTCATCTTGAAGTTCACGACGCCCGCAACGGCATCTGCACCATAGGTGGACGACGCACCGCCGGTCAGCAGGTCGACGGCCTGTACCAAGGCGCCCGGAATGAAGTTAAGGTCAGCACCAGCGCCGCCGCCGATGTTGCCCGGCATCAGACGTCGACCGTCGATCAGGACAACGGTACGGCTCGGCCCGAGGCCGCGAAGGTCGATCGTCGCGGTACCGTCAGCGCCGTTGGACACGCCCGAGCTCTGGCCGGCGAACACCTGAGGCAGCGTGTTGGCGAGATCTTCGATCTTGGAATAGCCGCTTTCACGGATGTTCTCGGCGCTCAGGGTGGTGACGGGAGCAGCACTGATCTGGTTGGGGGTCGCAATGCGCGAACCGGTGACGACGATGGTTTCGGCGTTTTCCGCGGCCGGCTGTTCCTGCGCTATGGCAGCGGCCGGCAACATCACGCCCAGTATGACAGGCGCGACACTTGCGCGCAGAAGCGCGCTTCTCGAGATATTCTTCACTGTCCAGTCCCTTGCTCTGGAGTATGACGGATGAGTCCGCCATCATTTTGTCGCTCAGCAGAGGGATAGATGCCCGACAGCGCCCCCCACTGAAACTGCCGAAAGTCTGCGCAAGCGCCGTACGGCTGTAAAGCAAAGTTGCGATGCAGCAGGATTTTGATTGATCTGTGTAGCATAAATGCCACAAGCCGGCTCCAACGACGCCCACGCGGATTTCAGTGTAACTACCGCAGCCATGAACGCGCGCCCGAAGGGGAGTTTGCGGTGGGCCTTGACCTTTTTACCACCGCGTGATCTTCCTCCATCCCTCGGGACATTAGGGCAGCTCTATGCGCAATCATTTATTCAAGGCCTGCATGATTGTGGCGCTTTTGGCCGGCGCGTCGGCCTCTGACGCGGCGGTCAAATCGCAACCGGCGGCGCTCGACCAGCTGGTGCGCTGTCAGGCAATCACGGATAGCGATGCGCGGCTCAAATGCTACGACCAGCAGGTGACGGAGCTCAAGACCGCCAGCGAGAGCAACAAGCTGATCGTCATGGATCAGGAGGATGTCAAAAAGGCGCGAAGGTCGCTTTTCGGCTTTTCGATGCCGAAGCTGCCCTTTTTCGGCGACGACGATGACGATGAGAGAGACAGCGTAAAAGAAGTGACGGCGACTATTGCCACTGCTTCGGCGGTCGCTGGTGGCAAATGGGCGATCAGGCTGGACGATGGTTCCGAATGGCAGACGGTCGAACCGACGGAAATGGCCACGCCGAAGAAGGGCATGTCGGTCCAGATCCGGCGCGCGGCTCTTGGCAGCTATATGGGCAAGATCGACGGCCGCCGCTCCGTCCGCATCAAGCGGGTCGGCTAACGCCGGACCTTCGGTCCGTCACCGACCCTGCGGCATCGGCCCGGCGATCAGCATCGGGTCGATCCGCGCGTCGTTCCACTTCATGCCCCAGTGCAGATGCGGGCCCGTCGCCCTGCCGGTCGCACCGACCGCGCCGATGCGCTGCCCCTGCCGGACCGCCTCGCCCAGCCGGACATCGATGCGTGACAGGTGGAGGAAGGCACTGTTGAGGCCATGGCCGTGATCGATCATCAACAGATGGCCTTCTAGCGTATAGGGCTTCTCGCTCGCCGCCAGGATGACGACGCCATCGGCCGGCGCGACGACCGGATCGCCTGTCGCCCCTGCTATGTCCACGCCGCCGTGGAACGCGCCCGGTTCGCCCCGATAGATGCGTTGCGACCCGAACAGGCCGGAAATTCGCCCGATCCTCGGCCAGATGAAGGATTGCCGCCACCCCTTCGCGTCCGTCACCTTGGCGCGCGCCTCGGCAATGGCCTCCAGTTCCGGTCGGCGCAGGGCGAGGAAGGCTTCGCTGCTGGTTGTGGGACGAAGCGGCGCATCGACCCGCTCGATCCGCCATTCCCGCGGCGCGACGGCCAGGCTCTGGCTCAGCACCCGGCCGCCGCCCAACCGGGCCGTCAGCAGCGCCGTTGGCGCGGCATCCCGATCGAAGGCAATGAGGAAGCGTCCATCCGTATCGACCGCGACGGGCTTGCCGTCCAGCGTCAGCGAAACCGTGTTCGGCGGCGCGACGCCCCGCAAGACCGCGCCTTGCATGGGCGCGCCGTTCAGTCCGAAATCATGGGAAATGGGCGCCGCCGGCTGCGCCACAGCGACGCTCGCCAGGGCGATCGACACCGCGAGGACGGCAGTCCTCATCGCGCCCCGCGCGCGGCCAGCTCCGCCTTTGCGGACGCCTGCGCATCGGCATAGGCTTCCTGCCGCGCGATGCTCCAGTAGCGCAGATTTTCGAGCGCGATCCGCTGGCCGGTGACGGCGCACAGCACATGATCGCCCGCCTGCAGCACGCGGAAGCTGTAGGGCATATAATGGAGCCTGGCGATCCGGTCCCCGCTGGACATCAACATGCGTTGGCCTTTCTGTTCGCGGGCATCAGGAAAACAGGTCCTGCTGCCGTCCTGCCGTCGGCTCGCGCGTCCTGCGCGGGGAACGGGCGGGCAGTATATCGGCTGCCGGTCCCGGCTCAAGCGGTCCAACCGTGGCCTCGACCGCGCCGTCGCGGAAGTGCAGCGTGACCGCTGCGGCCGCCTGCGCTTCCTCCACCGATTTCACCAGCTGCCCCTGCGCCGTGATGCGGGCGTAGCCGCGCTGCAACGGCAGATCGGGGTCGAGCGAAGCGAAATGGCGCGACACCCGGTCCAGCGCGACGCTGCGGTCCGACAGAGCGCGCATCAGATAGTCGGGTCGCAGCCGCAGCCGGTCCAGCCGCTCCGCCGCGCGGGTCAGGTGCTGCTTGAGCAGGGGAGGGCGCAACGCCGCGCCTGCTTCGCTCAGATGCGCGCGCGCATCAGCCAGGCGGTGGCGCAAGCCATGCTGCAGCCGCATCGACGCATCATCCAGCCGCTGCCGCTGCGGGCTGAGCAGCGTGTCGGGCGTCGGCATCAGCCGCGCCTGCATGTCCAGCCGCTCGCGTGCCTGCGCCGCGCCCCGCCGCACCGCGCGGCCCGCGCGCAGGCTCATTTCGCTAAGACCCGCCAGCAGTTCCGCGCGCACCGGCACCGCCATCTCGGCCGCAGCAGTCGGCGTCGGCGCGCGCCGGTCGGCGGCATAGTCGCACAGCGTCGTGTCGGTCTCATGCCCGACGGCGGAGATGATGGGGATGGTGCAGTCTGCGACGGCGCGGACCACGATTTCCTCGTTGAAGCTCCACAGATCCTCGATCGACCCGCCCCCGCGCGCCACGATCACCAGGTCGGGGCGGGGCAGCAGGCCGCCTGCGGCCATCTCGCTGAATCCGCGCACCGCCCGCGCCACCTGCTCCGCCGCGCCCTGCCCCTGAACCAGCACCGGCCAGACCAGCACATCGGTTGGGCAACGATCCGACAGGCGGTGCAGGATGTCGCGGATGACCGCGCCCGTGGGCGACGTCACCACGCCGATGGTGCGCGGCAGGAAGGGCAGCGGCTTCTTGCGCTCTGGCGCGAACAGCCCTTCGCCCGCTAGCTTCCCCTTCAGCTTTTCCAGCAGCGCCATCAGCGCGCCTTCACCTGCCAGCTCCATCCGGTCGATCACGATCTGATATTTGGACCGGCCAGGATAGGTGGTCAGCTTGCCGGTGGCGATCACCTCCACCCCGTCCTGCGCGGCGAAGGCCAGTCTTTGCGCCCCGCCCTTCCACATCACCCCGTCGATGACGGCATTGTCGTCCTTCAGGCACAGATAGAGGTGGCCGGACGCCGCCCGCTTGAATCCCGATATCTCGCCGCGCAGACGGACATGGCCGAACCGATCCTCCACCGTGCGCTTCAGGGAAGCGGACAATTCGCTGACGGTCAGCGGCGGCGCGTTGTCGCCGGCCCGCTCCTCCGCTAACAGGCGGCCCGAACTGTCATAGGCATCATAATCCGGGGACATGGGCGAAATGAACATCCTTCTGCTTGGCGGCGGCGGCCGGGAACATGCGCTGGCATGGAAGCTGGCGCAATCGCCCCGGCTTTCGACCCTTTATGCCGCGCCGGGCAACCCCGGCATAGCGCAGCATGCGCAACTGGTCGACCTCGACGCCACGGATCATCGCGCGGTGCTGGATTTTACCGTCCGCCATTCCATCGGTCTTGTCGTGATCGGTCCGGAAGCGCCATTGGTCGACGGGCTGGCCGACAATCTTCGCACCATGGGCGTTCCGGTTTTCGGCCCGAACAAGAAAGCGGCGCAGCTCGAAGGGTCGAAGGGCTTCACCAAGGATCTGTGCCGGCGCGCGAACATCCCGACCGCCGCCTATGTCCGCGTGACCAGCAAGGATGGCGCGATCGCTGCACTCGACGACTTCTCCCTGCCGGTCGTGATCAAGGCGGACGGCCTCGCTGCGGGCAAGGGCGTCATCATCGCGCAAACCCGCGAAGAGGCGCTCGAGGCGCTCGACACCATGTTTTCCGGCGCGTTCGGCGCGGCGGGCGAGGAAGTGGTGCTCGAAGAATTCATGACCGGGGAAGAAGCCAGCTTCTTCGCCCTGACCGACGGCACCGCGATCCTGCCCTTCGGATCGGCGCAGGATCATAAGCGCGTCGGGGATGGCGACACCGGTCCCAATACCGGCGGCATGGGCGCCTATAGCCCCGCGCGGGTGCTGACGCCCGAATTGGAAATCCAGGTGATCGACACGATCGTCCGCCCCACGGTGGAAACGCTCGCGGCAGAAGGCATGCCCTATTCGGGCATACTCTATGCCGGGCTGATGCTGACGGACGAAGGGCCCAAGCTGATCGAGTATAACGCCCGGTTCGGCGACCCGGAATGTCAGGTGCTGATGACCCGCTTCGACGGCGACCTGGTGGAGCTGCTGCTCGCCGTGGCGCAAGGCCGTCTGGCGGAGCAGGGGCCGGTGACGCTGGCCGACCGCGCGGCCCTCACCATCGTCATGGCGGCGACGGGCTATCCCGGCACGCCGGAAAAGGGCGGCAGCATCGGCGGCATCGATACGGCGGAGGCGACGGGCGCAAAGGTCTTTCATGCCGGAACCGCCGAACGCGACGGCGCGCTCGTCGCCAATGGCGGGCGCGTGCTGAACGTCACGGCGACGGGGGACACGGTACGCGCGGCGCAGGCGGCCGCCTATGCAGCCGTCGATGCGATCGACTTTCCGACGGGCTTCTGTCGTCGCGACATCGGCTGGCGGGAAGTCGCCCGCGAGCAGGAATGAGGGGACGGGACGACAAGAAGTCTCCAAGGGCGGAATCGACGCTCTTGCGGCGCGCCGTCCACCGCCCCTAAATAACCGCATCAACCATCCTATAAGGGGAGGCAGCGGCCGATGCAGGAATTCTTCATGGACTATGGGCTGTGGCTGTTGATCGCCCTGCTCGTGGTGATCGTTCTGCTGTTCCTGTTCTCGGGTCGCGGCAAAACGACGGCTGACGAGTCCTCGGTCGAGCCAGTCGCGCAACCCTCCACGCCGCCCAAGGCAGCAGAGGAAACTGTCTCCGCGCTTGCGGCGCCGCAACCCGCCCCCGCCACGCCCGTTTCGGTGGAGCCCGTTACCATCACGGCGGCCGACCCTATTGTCGAAGCGGTCGCCCCGGACGCTGCACCTGCACCTGTCTCCCCCGCCGTCACCAGTCTGCCCGAAGAGCCGGACGATCTCCTGCGGCTCAAGGGCGTCGGCCCCAAGCTCAAGGCGCTGCTGATCGACCTTGGCGTTACCCGCTATGCGCAGATCGCCGCCTGGACGGACAGCGATATCGCCGCGATCGATGCCCGGCTCGGCACCTTCAAGGGCCGCCCGGTTCGCGATCAGTGGGTGGATCAGGCGAAATATCTCGCCGCCGGGGATGTCGCGGGTTTCGAGGCCAAATATGGGAAACTCTGACCGGCCTGCCTGACCGGAGGCTCACCGCCCCAACGACTAAGGTACGGACCGGCCGGCCTGTCAGTGCCGCGCCGGCACCGCGTCCGACTGGCGGCGGATCAGCTGATAATCCAGCTTCACCTTGCCGATAATGTCGTCCCCGCCTTCCTCCTGGCTGCGGAACCGCATGGCAAGCAGGCCGATCGCCTCCCGGCTCATGTCGCGTATCGGCTGGCGGATGGTGGTCAACGCAGGCCAGATGGCGCTGGCGAGCGGCGTGTCGTCGAAGCCGCAGATGCTGACATCGGCCGGCACGTTGATCCGCCGCTGGTGCGCGACGGTGATCGCGGCGGCCGCCATATCGTCGTTGCAGGCGAAGATGGCGGTCGGCCGCACCGGCAGGGACATCAGCCGCTCGGCCGCGTCCAGGCCCGACCGATAGCTGAAGTCGCCCGGCACGATCAGCGCTTCGTCCAGGTCAATGCCATGGTGGATCAGCGCGTCGCGAAAGCCCTGCACCCGGCGGGAATTGGCGCGGTGGCGGGGATTGCCCTCGATGAAGCCGATACGCCTGTGGCCCAGTTCGATGAGGTGCCGGGTCAGGTCGTAGGCGGCATGGCGATCGTCCGTGCCCACCGACAGCATGTCCGGCCCATCCTGGTCCGGGGCGACCGCCACCACGGCAATGTCCCGCGCGCGCAGCCCGTCCACCAGGTCGCTCCAGTCGCACAGCGGCGGCGGGAGGATGACGCCGGCGACGTGCGCCTGCGCCACCTGATCGACGATCTCTTCGGCAAAGGCGCCCGGCGCGCATTGTTCGACCACCAGATGCAGGTGGCGCTGCGGCGCTTCGCCCAGCGCGCCCAGCAGCAGTTCGCCAAGATAGGCGGAGGTGGTCGAATGGCTGTGCAGCAGCGCGACGCGCCGGTCGACATTGCCCGCCAACGCCCGGGCAGAGGCGTTGGGGACATAGCCCAATTCCTTGACCGCCCTCTCGACCGCCTGCTGCGCCTTCGCGCTGACCAGCGCCTTGCCGTTCACGGCGCGCGATGCGGTCATGACCGACACGCCCGCGCGGGCGGCGACTTCCTTGATGGTGGGCGCTTTTCTGGCCGGCGGCTTGTCCATCGGGCGCTTCTAGCGGCTTTTCGGGGCGTGTAAAATCTTGCGCGCCCGCATCGCGATCAGCGCAGCAGCTTGAGGTCCACGGCAGCCGCCATGACGGCGAAACCGGCATCGTTGGGATGCAGCGCGTCGCCGGCGTCATAGGCTTTCGCCATGCGCGCCGGATCGGCCGGGTCTGCGATCGCCTTCGCCAGATCGACAAAGCCGTCCGCTTCCCGGGTCGTGCGAATCCAGCGGTTCACCGCCTCGCGGGTCGCTTCTCCTTCCGCGCTCCAATATCCCGCACCCTTGTACGGCAGGATGGTCGCCAGGATCAGCTTGACGCCCCGATCATGCGCCCGCGCGATCATCTGGCGATAGGCGCCGATCAGCGCTTCGGGCTTCAGCATCGGCTGCCTGTCCCGCGCCGCATTGCCAAGGTCGTTGACGCCCTCCAGCAGGATGACATGGCTGACCCCCGGCACCGCCAGCACGTCGCTGTCGAACCGCGCCAGCACATTATAGCCTTCGCCTTCGCTCAGCAGCCGGTTGGCACTGATCCCCGCATTGGCGACGCCGACATTGGTGCGCCCCGCCTTCTGCAGCCGCTCGGCCAGCAGGTCGGGCCAGCGGCGGTTGCTGTCCGGCGTCGCGCGCACGCCATCGGTGATCGAATCGCCCAGGGTGACGATGGTCGTTGCGGGCGCGCGGCTTTCAACCTCCACGGCCGACAGGATGATGCGCGATCCCAGTGTCGCGCTGTCGGTCAGGCTCACGGCGTGGGTCTGGTTGCCCGGCGCGGTCCAGCCAGTGGCGGCGGAATAGCTGTGCACCGTCGCGTCTGGGGCGCCTTTGGGCAGATGGATGCTGACGGTGATGCGGGTCAGCGGCTTGACCGGCAGGTCGATGGCGTCGCTTATCAGCGGCGCGCGGGCCGGGATCGCCGCGCCCTGCATTCCGTTGAACGTCACGACCCGATCGGTGCCTGGCTCGATCCGCCCACCTTCGCCCGCCAGCGCGACATGCACCGCGCCCAGCAGCAGCGGCTCTACCGACATTTCGTTGGACAGGCGCAGGCGGATGCGCGCGCCCCCGCTGCTGATCCGCACCACCTGACGCACCGTGCGGTCGGTAAGGTCGGGGCGCTTTTCGGGGGGCGTCTTCGACAGCTGCGGCGCGGCCATCCAGCTGCGCGACCAATGCTGCGCCTGTGCCGGCATCGCAACCGCCGCGCCGATCAGCAGCACCATGGCCAGCCTCGAAATCCGCATCATCCTTACCCTCTATCCCGTTCCATTCAGCACCGCTGTCTTGCCGCAGCGAAAGCGACCGCGCCAGTGCTATCGCGCATCCCTGCCGGCGCTCGCCTACAGCTTGCTCAGGTGCGATAAAGGACATCGCCCCGATCGTCCCTGCGCAATCATATTTCACGGGACGGACATTCTATGAGGATTTCTACGGGAAATATGCGAAGTTAAGCCGCGCATGTCCTACACACCCCTCCTGCTCCACGGATGAAAAAAAGCCCGCCGGCGCTCTGCCGACGGGCTTCATCGAAGCGCTCTCGCGCCGGTCAATATTGGATGGTGACCGTCACCGCGCGGCGGTTCTGCGCCCATGCCGCCTCGTCCGATCCAAGCGCGGCGGGCCGTTCCTTGCCATAGCTGACGGTGGTGATGCGGCTCGGCGCGATACTCAGCGAGGCAAGGTAGTTTTTCGCCGCATTGGCGCGCCGTTCGCCCAGCGCGATATTATAGTCGCGCGTGCCCCGTTCGTCGGCATGACCTTCGATCGTGACGCGGACAGTGGGATTCTGTTGCAGCCAGGCCGCCTGGCTCTGGAGCGTCGCCTGATCCTCCGCGTCGATGTCATATTGGTCGAGGCCGAAGAAGATGCGATCGGACGCGACCGACGCCACGAAATCCTCCTGGCTGCCCTTGCGCGGACCGGTGGCCGTGCCGGTGCCGGCGGACGCGCCGGTTTCGGTGCCTGTGCCGCCCGGCGCGGGCGGCAACTGGGCCGGCGGTTTCTTGGAGCAGGCGGCCAGCGCGATCACGGTGCTCGCCATCAGCAAGGTCCGGGACAATTTCATTGGAATCTCCTCATTTCCATCCGTGCCGCCCCACGGTTGAAACCATGGTTGGCGAAGGTCGTTACGCTGTCAAGACGAGCCGCGTCGTCCATATGTTTCTGCCGTCCGCGACAACGCAACTGTCGAACATTTATATCCGCAGGCTGAACCTCGGATTACGGCAGCAAAGGCCCCCAGGCCGGGTCCGATCCGCTGAGCGGGGTCGGAATGCGCCGTTCGTTGACGCCGGTCAGGTCGACCTGCCACACTTGGCTGGTCCCGTCGCGACCCGGCGTCGTGCGGAAGAATTGCAGCACGCGGCCATTGGGCGACCAGGTCGGCTGCTCGTCCTGCCAGCCGTTGGTCAGGGTGCGCTCATTGTCGCCGCTGGGGCTCATCACCGCGATCTTGAAGTCGCCGGACATTTTGGTGAAGGCGATGAGGTCGCCGCGCGGGCTCCATTCCGGCGTCGCATAGCGACCGCCGCCATGGCTGATCCGTCGCTGGTTGGAACCGTCCGCATTCATGACATAGATTTGCTGCCCGCCCGACCGGTCGCTTTCGAACACGATCTGGCTGCCGTCGGGCGAATAGCTGCCACCCACATCGATGCCGGGCGATGTGGTCAGGCGAACGGGCGTGCCGCCGCTCGCCGGCACGCGATAGATGTCGGTGTTGCCCGCCACCGCCATCGAAAACAGGATGCTACGCCCATCGGGCGACCAGCGCGGCGCAAAGGTCGGATTGTTGCTTTCCGTCACCAGCTTCTGCTGGCCCGCGCCGATGTCGTAGACGTAGATGCGCACCCGGCTGCCCAGATAGCTCACATAGACGATCGACTTGTAATCGGGCGAGAAACGCGGGGTCAGCGCCATCGACTGGCCGTTGGTGATGAAGCGGTGGTTGGCCCCGTCCGAATCCATGATCGCCAGCCGCTTGGTGCGGTTCCCCTTGGGACCGCTTTCGGCGATATAGGCGATGCGGCTGTCGAAGAATGGGCTTTCGCCCGACAGGCGCGCATAGATGGCGTCGGCGCATTTATGCGCGGCCCGCCGCCAATCGCGCGGGGCGACGACATAGCCCTGCCGCGTCAGCTCCTGCTTGAGCGCCACATCGTAGAGATAGCAGCCCACGGTGATGTCCGCCTCGCCGCCGCTGGTGCGCACGAAACCCTGCGCCAGCGCCTGATAGGCACCCCATTTGTCGTAGACCGGGTTGGTCACCTCGGGAAAGGCGACCGCAGGCAGTCCGCCGGGACCGGACGGATCGAACAGGCCCGATCCCTTTAGGTCCGACGCGATCACTTCCGCGATCTTGCGGCCCAGCTCGCTCGCCGGTCCGGCGGGCGTGTCCACCTCCTGCTGCGCGGGAAGCGGGGGCACGGCAATCTTCAGATTGCTGTCGATCTCGCCGGTCACGTCCACCGACAGCTGCGCCATGGCGGGTGCGGCCAGCATTGCGGCCAAGGCCCCCGCGGCGAACGCCACCTGGCGCAGGATAGGGAATTTCATCGGTTCAGCCTCGCGTCAAAGCGGAGTGGCCGCAGCCATTTCCATTGGTCGTAAAATTCACCGGGCAGATTGCGGAACGGCGATGCGAGCTTCACCGCCTGGACGGCCCGCTCGGCATGCAGCTTCGCCTGCGGCCGGTTGCTGGCGGTGACGCCCTGCTGGTCTATCACCTCCGGCGTGCCGACGACATTGCCATTCTGGTCCAGCCGCACTTCCAGAAGCGTGACCAGCTTGTCGGCGTCCGCGCCCGACGGCGGCCGCCAACGCGGTTTCAGCTGCCGGCGGATTTCCGCATCCAGCGCGGCCTTCTGCTGCGGCCCCATCGCTGCGGCGGGCGGCGGCGCGGGCTTGCGCGGCGCGTCGTCGCTGGTGTCGATCCCCTTCAGGAAATCTTTGCCCAGCAGGGAACCGCGCGGCTTATCCGCCTTGCCCTGACCGGATGCCTTGGCCGGCGCATCGCTTTTGGCCTTCGCGTCGCTCTTGCTGCTGCTTTTGGCAGGCGCTGAGGATTTGACGTCGCTCTTCGCTGGCGAGGGCTTGGCCTTGGGCTTTTCCGGAGCGGGTTTGGCTTTGGGTGCTGGCTTTTCAGGCGCTGGCTTTGGCTTCGGCGGTGCCTTCGCCACCTCTTTCTTCGCCGGAGCCGGCTTGTCCTTCGGCTTTGCCGGCGTTTCCTTCACCACCTTCTTGGGCGGCGGCGGAGCCGGAACGGGCTTGGGCTGAGGTTGGGGAGGCGTTGGCGTCGGCTCGGGCGCTGGAGCGGGTTCCGGAGCCGGCTTCGCGTCCTCGGTCGGCCCCTGTTCGGGTGCGACGCTGGGCGGAGGCGGCTGCGTCGACACCTGCGGTGCGGTCGATTGCAACGCCACCTCGTCCACCAGGCTGACGTCCATCGGCGGCGAATTGAGCTTCAGCGGGTTGGGCGTCGCCAGGAAGCCGGCGGACAGCAGTCCGAACAGCAGGACATGTCCCGCCGTCGCGACGCCCAGGCCGATCTTTTCCGAACGCTCCATAGGACCGACCTAAGGCTCCTGCCCTGAACCGCCGCTGACGTCGGCCTGCGCCGCATCGTCATTGCCGCCGGTGCTGACCAGCGCCACCTTGTTCAGTCCCGCGCGGTTGAGCTCGCCCATGACACGCATCACCCGGCCATAGTCGAGCGCGGTGTCGGCACGCAGGAAGATCTGCGGCGGCTCGGCCTTGCCGGCATTGGCCGACATGATCTCGGCCAGGCGATTGGGCAGGTCGGCATCGCTGATCTGCGCATCGTCGATGAACAGCCCGCCGTCCCGGTCGATCGACACCACGGTCGGCTTGACGTCCGCGTCCAGCCCCTTGGCGCGCGTTTCCGGCAGGTTCACCGGCACGCCAGTCACCAGCAGCGGCGCCGTCACCATGAAGATGATGAGCAGCACCAGCATCACATCGACCAGCGGCGTCACGTTGATGTCGGCCATCGGCGCGCGCCCGCGCCCGCGCCGGCCCGAAGGAGGCCCGGACATCGCCATTATCGCGCCGCTCCTGTGCGGACTGCGCTCATCGCTGCGCCTCCAGCTCGCGGCTCAACGTGGCGTAGAAACCATCGGCAAAGCGAGTCAGCGTGGATTCCAGCCGGTTGATGCCATGGCTGAAGCGATTATAGGCGATGACCGCCGGAATCGCCGCGAACAGACCGATGGCGGTCGCGAACAGCGCCTCGGCAATGCCCGGCGCAACCACCGCCAGGCTGCTGTTCTGCTCCGCCGCGATGGACGTGAAGGCGCGCATGATGCCCCAAACGGTGCCGAACAGGCCGACGAAGGGGGCGACCGATCCGACCGTGGCCAGGATGTTGAGCCGGTCGGACAGCCGATCCACCTCGCCGCCGATCGCGCTCGACATGGCCGTGGACAGGCGGTCGCGCGTGCCGTCCCGGTCGATCACGCGCTGCGCGGTCGAGCGCCGCCATTCGGTGACGCCCGCCGCCATAACCTTGGCCGCCGGAAACGCCGCCTTGCCCCGCGTTTCGTAAAAGCGATCGATATCTTCGGCCTTCCAGAAATCGGCTTCGAAAGCGCGGCTTTCCTTGCTCGCCTTGCGCAGCGTCACGGAAAATCCGATGATGATCGCCCAGGTCCAGATGCTGGCCAGCAGCAGGCCGATCATCACGCCTTTGACGACGATATCGGCCTGAAGGAACAGCGCGAGCGGAGACAGGGTCGCGGCGTCGGCCATTGCGCCGACGGGCAGGTTGAGGCTCATGGGTGGATGTCTTCCCCTTGGCAAAGGCGATTGAATATGGCGGTCCACGCCTTGGGCTGGCGCTGCGGGCGGCCCTGCGGCGTCAGCCAGGCGACGGTGATGTCGGCGTTGGTCAATTCTTCGTCGCCGCGCATGACTGACTGCTGAATGGAACAGCGCGTCGGGCGGACCTCGCTCACGCGGCTGACCACCATCAGGTCGTCGTCCAGCCGGGCCGGTCGCCGGTATCGGATGTTAAGCTCCGTCACCGCATAGACGCCGCTGCCGCCTTCATGCTCGCCGCGCTGGTCGATCCCGGCGATGCGCAGCATGTCGGACCGCGCCCGCTCCATATAGCGCAGATAATTGGCGTGGTAGACGAGGCCGGACAGGTCCGTATCCTCGAAATAGATGCGCAGCGGGAAATGATGCACGGCGGCGACGAAGCGTCCGCTGGCTGGCGCTGGCATCGGTTGGGGCAGGGACATGGCGGGCTTTTAACCATGGCTGTGTCCTTGCGCAAAGCGGGAAATGGCTTTTGCCCACCGTCTGTCTGGCTCTGACTCTCGGCTGGCCGCGCTCGCTCCATCGCGCTACGGGACCGCATAAGGAATCACAGGAAGAGGAACGAGCGGACATGACGGATATCAGGACGGTGGGCGTGATCGGTGCCGGTCAAATGGGCGCAGGCATCGCGCAGGTGGCGGCGCAGGCCGGCTATGATGTGATCCTGTCCGACATCGACCTTCCCCGCGCGGAAAAGGGCAAGGCCGGCATCGCGAAGCTGCTGGCCCGCGCCGTCGAAAAGGAAAAGATGACGCAGGCCGATACCGACGCTGCGCTCGCCCGGATCGAGGCGGTGGGCGACATCGCCCCGCTGGCCCGCGCCCAACTGGTGATCGAGGCCGCTACCGAGCGCGAGGACATCAAGCGCACCATCTTCGGCAATGTCGGGCCGCTTCTCGCCAAGGACGCCATCCTCGCCAGCAACACCTCCTCCATTCCCATCACCCGCCTGGCACAGGCCGCGCCCGATGCGTCGCGCTTCGTCGGCGTCCACTTCTTCAATCCCGTACCGGTCATGGGTCTGATCGAGGTCATTCGCGGGCTCGGCACCAGTCCGGAAACCGTGGCCACGATTGAAGCCTTCGCCCAGCGCCTGGGCAAGGTGGTCGTCCACGCTTTCGACGCACCCGGCTTCATCGTGAACCGCATCCTGATGCCGATGCTCAACGAAGCGATCTTCGCCCTGGGCGAGGGCGTCGCCGGCGTGGTGGACATCGACACGGGGATCAAGCTCGGCCTCAACCATCCGATGGGCCCTCTCACCCTCGCGGACTTTGTCGGCCTGGATACCTGCCTTGAAATCTGCAAGGTTCTGCTGACCAGCACGGGTGATCCCAAATATCGGCCCGCGCCGCTGCTGGTCAAATATGTCGAGGCTGGATGGTACGGCCGCAAGACGGGCAAGGGCTTCTACGATTATTCGGGGCCGGAACCCGTTCCGACCCGCTGAGAGGGACATGAGACGCGCGCGGGTTTTCACCCCGCGCTCAGCCCATGTTTCTTCATGCAGTGGCGCAGTTGGTCGTAGGTGAGGCCCAGCCCCTTGGCCGTCGCGCGCTGGTTGTAGCGGAACCGCTCCAGCGCGGTGCGGATGATCGCCGCTTCATGCGCGTCCACCGCGGCGCGCAGGTCGCTGATCTCCTCGAACGCCGCTGCCGGACTTGAGGCCGAGGCGGGGGAGGCGGAAGAGGCGGCCGTATCGTCCGCCTTGGGCATCAGTGGTCGGGGCTTCCAAGGTGATGCAAAGGGGTCGAAGGTGATACGGCTGATCGGCTTGCCCGGCTCGTCCCAGCGATAGACGGCGCGCTCCACCACGTTGCGCAGTTCGCGCACATTGCCCGGCCAGCCATGTCCCTCCAGCTCGGCCGCGCAGGCCGCGCTGAACCCCGGCCATTGGGGCCAGTTGAGTTCGGCCGCCATGCGCCGCCCGAAATGATCCGCCAGCACCGTCACGTCGCCTTCCCGCGCGCGCAACGGCGGCAGCGTAATGACCTCGAAGCTGAGGCGATCAAGCAGGTCGGGACGAAAGCGCCCGGCATCGGCAGCGGCCGGCAGATCCTCATTGGTCGCCGCCACGATCCGCACGTCCACCATGATCGGCCGCGATGCGCCGATCCGCGTCACCTCGCCATATTCGATCACGCGCAACAGCCGTTCCTGCGCCGCCATCGACAAAGTGCCAAGCTCGTCAAGGAATAGCGTGCCGCCGTCCGCTTCTTCGAAACGTCCCGGCCGCGCCTTGGTCGCACCGGTGAACGCCCCCTGCTCATGGCCGAACAGCTCGGCTTCTATCAGGGTTTCGGGCAGAGCGGCGCAGTTCATGACGATCAGCGGCTCGCCCCAGCGGGGAGAAAGGCGATGGAGGCGCTCGGCGATCAGCTCCTTGCCCGTGCCGCGCTCGCCGATGACCAGCACCGGGCGGTTGAGTTCTGCCGCACGCCCCGCCTGCTCGACCGCATCGAGGAAGGCGAAGCTCTGGCCGACAAACTGCGTATTTTTCTCCATCCGCCAACTTATGGTGAAATGTCCCACTCCTTGGCAAGGGACATATTGGCACGACCATCCTGAAGCGGCCGAAAATCGGCGGATATCTGCGCCTTTCCACGATTTGGCACGCCCTCTGCAAAGCTTTGGGCAATCCGCAAAGACATGCGGAACCACATGAAGGCCAAGGTTCAGGGAGCAAGACAATGGAAAAGACCACCAACAGCGTTCGCGAGATCGGCCAGCTGATGTCGGTCGCCGTCGCCGCCGTACTGTTCGGATCGACCATGATCCTTTCAGCCGTCGGACCGGCCCGCGCCAGCGAATCCATCGCGCTCGCAAGCCACGACATGGCCGCCCCTTCGCGCTATCTTGCCTAAGGACGCGGTTCGAACAGACACGACCAGGAGTGACGTTAAAATGGGCATTTTTTCCCGCACCCGCGACATCATCGCCGCCAACGTGACCGACTTGCTGGACAAGGCGGAAGACCCGGCGAAGATGATCCGCATGATCATCCTTGAAATGGAGGAGACGCTGGTCGAGGTGCGCGCGTCCGCCGCCCGCACCATTGCCGACCAGAAGGAGATGCGCCGCCACATCGCGAAGCTGACCGCGCTGCAGGACAGCTGGACGGAAAAGGCGCAGCTGGCGCTCAGCAAGGATCGCGACGATCTTGCCAAGGCGGCACTGGTCGAAAAGCAGAAGGCGGCCGACATGGCCGAGCAACTGGGCCATGAGATCGAAACGCTGGACGAGGCGCTGGCCGCGTCGGAAGCCGACATCGCCAAGCTGCAGGCCAAGCTGCGCGAGGCGCGCGCCCGGCAGAACAGCATCGTCACCCGGATGCAGAGCGCCGAGAACCGCCTGCGCGTGCGGGAAGCCTATGCCGGCGAGAAGGTCAACGAAGCCTTCGCCCGTTTCGACATGCTTGAACGCCGCGCCGACCTCGCTGAAGGGCGGGCCGATGCCATGAACCTGGGTCAGCAGCCCAAGACGCTGGAGGAGGAGATCGCCGAACTGCGCGCATCCGACAAGGTCGATGCCGAACTGGCGGCGCTCAAGGCCAGCATGAACAAGGGGGCCTGATCCATGGAGGACGTGTTCCTGCCCGTCGTCATCTGCGGCATGCTGTTCATCGGCATGCCCTGGCTGATCTTCCACTATGTTACCAAGTGGAAACAGGCGCCCAAGATCACCGACGAGGATGAGAAGCTGCTGGACGAGCTCCACCTTCTCGCCCGGCGGCTGGAAGAAAGGCTGCAGACGGTCGAACGGATCGTCGCCGCCGACAATCCCGATTTCCGCCCCACGCGTCCGCAGGAGACGGACGAATATAGCTTCGACCGGAGGAACTGACATGAGCGCCCGCCGCACCAAATTCTACCTCGACAAGGCTAATGGCAAGTTCATGGGCGTGTGCTCCGGCATCGCCGACTATACCGGGATCGACGTGGTCTGGGTCCGGGTCGCCATGTTCCTGTCCTTCTTCATCATCGGTTGGACGCTGCTCGCTTACTTCGCCATCGGCGTCATCGCGGACAACAAGCCATCCGGCCTCTATGCCGACAGGGACGACCAGAAATTCTGGCAGGGCGTGCGCGCCAACCCGGCGCGCTCCACCCGCGATGTCCGCGCCAAGTTCCGCGACATAGACCGTCGTCTGGCCGACATCGAAATCTATTACACCAGCCGCAACACGCGCCTGGCGGACGAAATAGACAGCCTGCGCTGATCGCCGGCCATCGACAGGGAGAATGAACATGCAATGGTCCTGGCTTCTTCCCGTGCTCATCTGCGCATCGGTGGCCCTCGGTTCGGTGCTCAACACCTGGATCAAAGCGAAGCACGGCTATCCGGTGACGGACGACAACGGAAACACCGTTCATCGAACCGATCCCGACGCCGGTCGAAAAATCGACCTTTTATCAAGCGAAAACGAAAAGCTGACTGGCCGTATCAGTCGCCTTGAGGAACGCATCGCGGTGCTGGAAAGGATCGCCACCGATCCCGCCCTCCGCACCGCCCGCGAAATCGACGCGCTGCGCTGAGCCGGTCGCGCAAGGGGAAACTCATGAACAAGGTTGATATCGCAGACACGGTTATCATCCCGAACCTGCCGTGGATCATCGGCGGAGGGCTGTTGATCGGAGCGATGGCAGTGGCGGGATGGATTTTCACCACCTGGCTCCGCGTGCGCCACTGTTATCCGCTGGAAAACAGCTGGGGCAAGGCGGTCTATCCGCAAAAGAACGAGGAAATGGTCGAGCGGATCAAGCTGCTCAGCCAGGAAAACGCCCAGCTGCGTGCCGAGGTCGGATCAATGAAGGACCGTCTTGCCGTGGTGGAGCGTATCGTCACGGACGACAGCCACCAGCTCAATCGCGAAATCGAAAGGCTGCGCGGCCCGGCCAACTGACTTGGCGGCCAGCGTGCCGAAGGGAGACGAACGATATGAATCCGTTTGAAATGGTGGTCGCCATCATCGCGATCGTCGGTATCGTACAGGTCGTGAAGGCCAAGATGGGCGTCGTGCGCCGCGACAAGGGTGAGGATTTCATCCATCGCGGCCCGGACCCGGAGGCCGAACGGCTCCGCGCCGAGGTCAAGGCGCTCAAGGACCGGGTGGCCGTGCTCGAACGGCTCGCCACTGACAGCAACACTGCGCTGGAACGCGAATTCGAAAGGCTTCGGAACGGCGATTGAAGGACGCCATTCGGGCTGGGAGGCATTTATGCAGGACCCTTATATCTATCTGATCCTGGCGACGACCAGCCTTGCCGGCATCGCCATCATCGCCGTCGCGGCCTTGCGGGGCTGGAACGGCTGGCTTGACCTCAAGCGGGCGGAACTGCTCCGTCACGGGCAGGGCGATGTCGGCGCGCCGCCATCGGCCGCCGCCCGCATCGAGGTTGCGGACCTCAAGGAACGCATTCGCAAGCTCGAAGCGATCGCGGCCGGGGTGGACCTTTAAGGCAGGAGCGGGCGCGGCCCGCAGGGTCGCGCCCGTCACCGGGTGTCAGCCCCGCAGGCTGGCTCCCAGCTTCTGCGCCGCTTTCACCACGGCGGCGCTGATCGCCTCCAGCTCTTCCTGGGCGAAGCTCTTTTCCCCCGGCTGCAGCGTCACTTCGACAGCCAGCGATTTGTAGCCTTCCTCGACGCCTGGCCCCACGAACAAGTCGAAGAGTCGGGCATCCACGATCGCCTTCTTGTCGGCACCGCGCACCGCGCGGACCAGCGCATCGGCCTCGACATCGGCCGGGACCAGGAAAGCGAAGTCGCGCTTCACGGCCTGAAGGGCCGGCGGCGCGTAAGGCGGGCGCATGAAGCCGCTCTTCCGCTTGGCCGGAATGGCATCGAGGAAGATTTCGCCGGCAACTACCGTGCCGGTCAGGTCGAAGGCCTTGGCGAGATTGGGATGCAGCACGCCATATTCGGCAAGCACGACCTTCGGGCCAAGCCGGAGCGTGCCCGACTGACCTGGATGATAGGCAGCTGACGCCTCCCAAAAATTCTGCAGGTTCGCGACTGGCGCGCCGGCGCCCGCCAGCAGCGCAAGCACTTCGGCCTTCGCGTCGAACGCGTCAAACGGCTGCGCCTTGCCGGATCGCCAGCCACGCGGCACCTTTTCCCCTGCCAGCACGAAGCCGACCGTAGCCCGCTCACCCTGCGCGAAATAGCGGCGGCCTAGCTCGAATAGGCGGACGGACGCCGCGCCGCGATCCATGTTGCGCGCCGCAGCGGACAGCAGGCCCGGCAGCAGCGATGGACGCATCACCTTCAGTTCTTCCGAGATCGGATTGGCCAGCATCCAGTGGCCGCCACCAACGCTCGCGGCTTCCTTTTCCGAGATGAAGGACCAGTTGATCGCTTCGGCAAGCCCGCGCGCCGCAGCCGTCCGCCGCACCCGGCGCTCGACCAGCTGCTCGGCCGTGGCGGTGGGGCGGGCGACGCCGGGTAGGCGAGGCAGGGGCGTGGAGGGCACCTGGTCCAGCCCCACGATCCGCACCACTTCCTCGACGATGTCCGGCCAGCCGTCGACATCGCGTCGCCAGCTGGGGACGGTCACCTGCCATCGCGCCGGCGTATTCACCGGCATCCCGTCTTGATATTCGACCGAGGACGTCTCTATTGCGATGCCAAAGCCTAGCTGCTCCAGAATATGCTGCTGCTCATAGGCCGGCACGTCTACGCCCGCCAGCGTCAGGCAGCGCTCGGGCGCATAGTCCACCACCTTGGCGGTGACCGGCGCCGCACCCGCGCGGGTCGCTTCGCTGGGGGTGCCGCCGCACAGATGGGTGACGAGGAAGGTGGCGATGGAAAGGCCATCGTCCAGGAAAGCCGGATCGACCCCGCGCTCGAACCGCCCGCGCGCGTCGGAGGTGAGGCCGAGCTTCTGGCCCGTTACCGCGATCCGCTCAGGCGTGAAATAGGCGCATTCGATCAGCACGTCGGTCGTGCCGTCCTGCGCGCCCGAATGCTCGCCGCCCATGATGCCGCCGATGTCGTGCACCGCTTCGTCGTCAGCGATGACGGTCATCGTCTCGTCGACCGTATAGGTCTTGCCGTTGAGCGCCAGCACCTGCTCGCCCGCGCGCCCCTTTCGGGCCACAAGACCGCCCTGGAGCGTGGCAAGGTCGTAGACATGGAGCGGCCGGCCGAGATCGATCATGATATAGTTGGTGATGTCCACCAGCGCGCTGATCGGCTTCTGCCCGATGGCTTTCAGCTGCTTCGCCATCCAGTCGGGCGATGCGCCATTCCTCACGCCTCGCACCACGCGGGCATAGAAAGCCGGGCAGCCGTCCGTATCCTCGATCCGCACGTCCGGGCCTGGGCCTTCGCCCACGATCTCGGGCACGATGATGTCGTTCAGCGTGCCGAGGCCCGCCGCCGCCAGATCGCGCGCGATGCCGCGCACACCCATGCAGTCCTGCCGGTTGGGCGTTACCGACACGTCGATCACCGGATCGTCCAGGCCCGCCCACTGCGCATAGACCTGTCCAACCGGAGCCTCTGCGGCAAGTTCGATGATCCCGTCATGATCCTCGCCCAGCTCCAGTTCGCGGTAGCTGCACATCATGCCGTTGGACTCGACGCCCCGGATCGCCGTCTTCTTGAGCACCATGCCGTTCACCGGCACCACCGCGCCCTCGACCCCGAACACCCCGACCAGGCCGGCGCGCGCGTTGGGGGCGCCGCACACGACCTGAAGCGGCGTCCCGTCGCCATGATCGACGGTCAGCACCTGGAGCTTGTCCGCCTGCGGATGACGCTCGGCGGTCAGCACCTTGGCGATCTTGAACGCGCCCAGCTTCTCGGCCGGGTTTTCGACGCCCTCGACCTCAAGCCCGATGGCGTTCAGCGTCTTGAGGATCGTCGGCAGCTCCGCATCGGTAACGAGATGCGTCTTGAGCCAGCTCAGCGTGAACTTCATGCGCCCACTCCTCCGCTCAGCGTCGGCACGTCCAGCGCCGAGAAGCCATAATGGCGCAGCCACCGCAGGTCGCCATCGAAGAAAGCGCGCAAGTCGTTCATCCCATATTTGAGCATGGCGAGCCGATCGACGCCGGTGCCGAATGCGAAGCCCTGCCATTCGTCGGGGTCAAGGCCGCATGCCTCGATCACGCGGCGGTTGACCATGCCGCTGCCCAGCACTTCCAGCCAGCCGCCGTCCGGTGCATCGCCGTCGCCGCCGATCACCCGCTGCCCGTTCGCCAGCGTGTAGCCGACATCGACCTCGACCGACGGCTCGGTGAAGGGGAAATAGCTCGGCCGAAGCCGCAGGACGATGTCCTCGCGCTCGAAAAAGGCTTTGAGGAAGGTTTCCAGCGTCCATTTCAGGTGACCGAGCGTGATGCCCTTGTCGATCACCAGCCCCTCGATCTGGTGGAACATCGGCGTATGCGTGGCATCGCTGTCGCTGCGATAGACGCGACCGGGCGCGATAATGCGGATCGGCGGGGGCGTGCTCATCATCGTGCGGATCTGCACCGGCGACGTATGGGTCCGAAGCAGCATCTTTTTCCCGTCGTCTCCATCGGGGAAATAGAAAGTGTCGTGCATCGCGCGCGCCGGATGCGTCTCGGGAATGTTGAGCGCGGTGAAATTATGCCAATCGTCCTCGATCTCCGGTCCGGTGGCGACGGAGAAGCCGAGGTCCGCGAAGATTTCCGCCAGTTCGTCCATCACCTGGCTGACCGGATGGACGCTCCCCTGCGGCGCAGGATCAGCGGGCAGGGTCATATCGACCCTTTCCGAAGCAAGCCGCGCGTCGAGCGCCGCCTGTTCCAGCATCGCCTTCTTCTGCACCAGCGCGGCCGTCACGCTCTCGCGCAGATCCTGAATCGGCGGTCCTTTTTCCAGCCGCTCATCGGGCGACATGGGCCCCAGCGTTTTGAGGAGGCCGGTGACCACCCCGCTCTTCCCCAGCGCGCCGACGCGCAGCGCCTCCAGTGCCTCCAACGTGTCGGCGGCGTGGATGTCGGCGATCAGGCCGGCTTTCAGTGCGCTAATTTCAGTCATCTATCTTCTCGAAGCCTATGATGGCGGACCCATGGCGCGCCTTAACGAGCCGGGCGACGCAAGGGAAGGGTCAGGCGCGTGCTCCCAGCAGCGCACCGCCAAAGCCGATGAACAGCAGACCCGTTCCCCGGTTGAACAGCTTCTGGCGGTTTGCCGGCTCCAGCCAGCGGGCGAGCCGCGCGCCGCCCAGCGCGTAGGCACCATACCAGAAGCTCTCGATCACCACGAAGCTGCCGATCAGGATGCCAAGCTGCAGCCAGAAGGGGCGATCGAGTACGATGAACTGCGGGAAGAGGGCGGCGGCGAAGATGATGAGCTTGGGGTTGGACAGGCCGGTCAGCAGGCCCGTTGCATAGAGCGCCCGGTCAGAGCGTACAGGCCGCATCGTCGCTTCACCCCCGACAGGCGCGCGCCAGGCCTTGACGCCCAGCCAGATCAGATAGGCAACACCCGCATAGCGCAGCACATCGAACAGGCGCGGCGACGCCTTGAGAAGCGCGCCCAGCCCCAGGGCCGACGCGACCAGACACAGTAGCACCGCACTCATCAGCCCCGCCATGGTAGCGAGCGCCTTGCGTGGGCCATGGGCGATGCTCTGGGTCATGACATGCAGCATGTTCGGTCCCGGCGTGGCCGAGATCAGGAAAACCGCCGTGACGTAAATCCACCAGAGATGCAGAGACATGGAACGGTCCTTTGAGGTCGCGGGCTCTAAGTACGACACCGTTCGCCCTGAGCCTGTCGAAGGGCAGTTCTTTCTTCAAGAAATGCAGGGCTTCGACAAGCTCAGCCCGAACGGGGAAGAAGAGAAACAAAAAGGGCGCCGAAGGCATCTGCCCCGGCGCCCCTTTGGACGATCTTGCGATCGTTCTAAGCTCAGGCCGCGGGCAGCGCAGCCTTCGCCTGGGCGATGATGGCGCTAAACGCCTCGCCTTCGTGCATCGCGATGTCGGCCAGAACCTTCCGGTCCAGATCCACGCCAGCCAGCTTCAGGCCGTGCATGAATTGCGAATAGGTGAGGCCTTCGGCGCGGACGCCGGCGTTGATACGCTGAATCCACAGACCACGGAAGGTCCGCTTCTTCACCTTGCGGTCGCGATAGGCGTACTGGCCGGCCTTTTCTACGGCCTGGCGCGCGATGCGGATGGTGTTCTTGCGACGGCCATAATAGCCCTTCGCCTGATCCAGAATCCGCTTATGCTTCGCCTTGGTGGTTACACCACGCTTGACACGTGCCATGGGTCAGGCCCTCCTTACTTCAGGCCGTACGGCGCCCAGAGGCGCACATGACCGGCATCGGCGTCCGACAGGACGGACGTGCCGCGGTTCTGACGGATATATTTCGCATTGTGGCTGATCAGGCGGTGACGCTTGCCAGCGACGCCGTGCTTGACCTTGCCAGTTGCGGTGAACTTGAAGCGCTTCTTCACACCGCTCTTGGTCTTCATCTTGGGCATTTTCGTCTCCTTTTTCAGCGCGACGATTACAGACGGCCACGGCAGCCCTAGTTAGCCGGGCAGTCCCACTGAATATCGCGAAGGGCGGCCCTTAGTGGCCTCGGCTCGAAAAGGCAAGCGATTCGGCGCCGTTCACGGATGATGATGGTCGTGGCCAGCGGCGTGCAGCGCTTCGAGCACATCCTCCAGCCGCGCCGGATCGCCGAGCGCCAGCACATGCCCCTCGCTCTGCGCGTTAAGCGGCTCGCCATTCCAGTCGCACATCAGGCCGCCCGCGCCTTCGATCACCGGCACGAGCGCAGCGAAATCATAGCTTTGAAGACCCGATTCTATCACGATGTCCAGGAAGCCCGACGCCAGAAGCCCATAATTGTAGCAATCTCCCCCATAGACCGGACCCTGGCGCGGCGATCCGCCCGATACCGCTGCGACCAGCGCCATATAATGCGGCACGTCCCCCTCCGCGAACAGGTGTGGGCTCGTAGTGGCGATGCCCGCGCCCTCAATCGTCGGGCAGGCGCGGGTGCGCACCGGCTTGCCGTTGAAGGTCGTAGGCTGACCGCTCATCCCGGCCCAGCGTTCGGCTGCGATCGGCTGGTCGATGATGCCGATCGTTGGCCAGCCCGCTTGCGTCAGCGCGATCAGCGTGCCGAAGATCGGCCGTCCGGCGATGAAGCTGCGCGTCCCGTCGATCGGGTCCAATATCCAGACCCGCTCGGCGTCGGTGCGCACCGATCCATATTCCTCGCCGATGATGCCGTCGTGCGGCCGTTCCTTTTCCAGGATGGCACGGATCGCTGCCTCGGCGGCGCGGTCGGCCTCGGTCACCGGCGATTTGTCCGCCTTCACCTCCACGTCATAGCGTGCCCGGAAGAAGGGACGGATCGCCGCGCCGGCGGCATCGGCAAGGCGGTTGGCGAGGGCCAGATCGTCGCGCGTGGTCATCGCACCGCCCTAGCGGATCGGTTAAGCCTTCCGCAACCCGACCGTTCTAGCCTGCATCGGGAAAGGGGCGGGTATGGCGTTGATCGGTTGGATATTGAGTTTCGCGGCGCTCTTCGGCGGCCTCGCGCTGCGGCAGGATTTGCCCGTTGGGGGATCGGTGGCGCTATCCAATCTGCTGATCGGCCTTTCCGTCCTCGCCTGCCCGATGCTGTGGCAGGAAAAGCCCATGGGGGTTTCGCGCGGTCAACGGATCGTCGCCGGCCTTGCGCTGATCCTTGCCCTGCCGCTTATCCTGCTTCCTACTGCCTGACGTCAGCCGAACAGGCTGGAGACTGACAAAGTTCAGCCGGACGATCCCCCGGATCATCCGCCAGCCCGTTCTCCTTTTAGTCGAACAGGCTGGAGACTGAACTTTCGTCCGCGATGCGCTTGATGGCTTCGCCCAGCAGGGGGGCGATGGGCAGGTGGCGGATGCGCTGCGCATTGTTCACGGCGTCGGTGCCCTGGATCGAGTCGGTAATGACCAGTTCCAGCAGTTCCGATGCGTCCACCCGGGCGACCGCGCCGCCCGACAAGACGCCATGGCTGACATAGGCGATCACATCCTCGGCCCCGGCAGCCTTGAGCGCGCTCGCCGCGTTGCACAGCGTACCGGCGGAATCGACGATATCGTCGATCAGGATGCAGAAGCGCCCCTTCACGTCGCCGATGATGTTCATGACTTCCGATTCGCCCGCTCGTTCGCGGCGTTTATCGACGATCGCGAGCGGCGCATTGTCCAGGCGCTTGGCCAGTGCCCGGGCACGCACCACGCCGCCGACGTCCGGCGACACGACCATGATGTTGCGGTCGCCGAAACGCGCCTGGATGTCGGCCGACATCACCGGCGCACCGAACAGATTGTCCGTGGGAATGTCGAAGAAGCCCTGGATCTGTCCGGCATGCAGATCGACCGAAAGCACACGGTCCGCGCCTGCCGTGGTGATGAGGTTCGCCACCAGTTTCGCGCTGATCGGCGTGCGGGGGCCGGGCTTCCGGTCCTGCCGGGCATAGCCGAAATAGGGGACGACCGCCGTGATTCGCTTGGCCGATGCGCGTTTCAGCGCATCGATCATGATCAGCAGTTCCATGAGGTTGTCGTTGGTCGGATAGGCCGTCGACTGGATCACGAACACGTCTTCGCCGCGGACATTCTCATGGATTTCCACGAAAACTTCCTCGTCGGCGAAGCGGCGGACGCTGGCGTCGGTCAGGGGGATTTCGATATAGTCGGCGATCGCCGCAGCAAGCGGCTTGTTGGAATTGCCGGTCATGAGTTTCATGGCGAAAAACCCCGTGACGAATGGATGACAGTGCGCGAGACGCGGCCCCTTTAGCGGCGCTTGGGAGCGCTGGAAAGGCGTTTTGCGCCCGCCTTCAAAATGGACTAGGGGGCCGGCATGACCGACAAACTCGTGATCGCGCTGGCGCAGATGACCCAATCCGTGGGCGACCTTGCCGCCAATGCCGATGCCATGCTGGACTGGCGCGCACGGGCGAGCGGCGCGGACCTTATCGTCTTTCCCGAGCTCCAGCTGATCGGTTATCCGCCTGAGGATCTGGTGCTGAAACCCGCGCTAGTGGATCGCGCCAACCGGGAACTGGATCGCTTGGCACAGGCCACGGCGGACGGCGGCCCGGCCATGCTGGTGGGAACGGTCGTGGCGTCGCAGGGTGTCCTCTTCAACGTCGTCGCCCTGCTGGAAGGCGGCGCGGTCACCGCCATCCGGCAGAAGCGCGAATTGCCCAATTATGGGACATTCGATGAAAAGCGCCTGTTCGCGCCCGGCCCACTGCCCGAGCCGATCGACTTTCGCGGCGTCAGGATCGGCGTACCCATTTGCGAGGATATCTGGTTTCCGTTCGTCACCGCGCATCTTAAGGCGCAGGGCGCGGAACTGCTCATCAGCCCCAACGGCAGCCCGTTCGAAATCGACAAGGACGACCGCCGGCTGAATGCGGTGGCCGGCACCCGCGTCCGCGAGACCGGTCTGCCGCTGGTTTATCTGAACCGGGTTGGCGGGCAGGACGAACTGGTCTTTGATGGCGCGTCCTTCGTGATGAACGGCGATCTGTCGATTGCGCATCAGATGCCCGACTGGGAAGAGACGCTCACCCTCACGCATTGGGAGAAGCAGGGGGGGCGCTGGACCTGCCTCCCGGGCGAACGCCACGCGCTCGATGAACGGCCCGACGACATCTATAATGCGATGCTGCTCGGCCTGCGTGATTATGTCGACCGCAACCGCTTCCCCGGCGTGGTGCTCGGCCTGTCGGGCGGGATCGATTCCGCGCTCTCCGCCGCTGTGGCAGTCGATGCGCTGGGAGCCGACCGGGTCTGGTGCGTGATGATGCCATCGCGCTTCACCGGCCAGGACAGCCTGGACGATGCAGTGGAATGCGCGCGCTTGCTCGGCGTTCGCTATGACAGCATTGCGATCGAACCGGCGGTGGGCGCGTTCGATGCCATGCTTCGCCCCGCATTCGATGGCCGCCAACGAGACCTTGCCGAGGAGAATATCCAGTCGCGCATCCGGGGCTTGACCCTGATGGCGCTGTCCAACAAGTTCGGGCACATGCTGCTCACCACCGGCAACAAGAGCGAGATGTCGGTCGGCTACGCCACCATCTATGGCGATATGGCGGGCGGCTATTCGGTGTTGAAGGACGCCTACAAGACGACCGTTTTCGATTTGGCTCGCTGGCGCAACGTCAACGTCTCGTCGCTGGGCCTCGGACCGAAGGGGCCGGTGATGCCGGACCGTGTCATCACCAAGCCGCCCAGCGCCGAACTGCGCGACAATCAGCGCGACGACGACAGCCTGCCGCCCTATGAAGTGCTGGACCCGATCCTCTATGGCCTGGTCGAGGAGGAATTGTCCGTCGAGCAGCTCGTTGCGCGCGGTTTCGATCGTGATACCGTCGCCCGGATCGAGCGGCTGCTTTACGTCGCCGAATATAAGCGCCGCCAGTCGCCGCCGGGCGTGAAGCTTGGCATCCGCAATTTCGGCCGCGACCGCCGCTATCCCATAACTAACGCGTTCCGTACCCTATGACCGTCACCACCCGCTTCGCCCCGTCGCCCACCGGACATCTCCATGTCGGCAACATCCGGGCCGCACTCCATAACTGGCTATGGGCGCGCAAGTCCGGCGGGCGGTTCCTGCTGCGCCTCGACGATACGGACCTTGAGCGGTCCAGCGTCGCATATGCGGACTCGATCAAGGGCGATCTCGCCTGGCTCGGTCTGCATTGGGACGGGGAGGAAAAACAGTCGGACCGTTTCGCCCTGTATGAGGCGCAATTCGCGGCGCTCAAGGCGACGGGCCGCGTCTATCCTGCCTATGAAACGGCGCAGGAGTTGGACCTGCGCCGCAAGATATTGCTGGGGCGCGGCTTGCCGCCGGTCTATGATCGCGCCGCTCTTTCGCTGACCGCCGACCAGATCGCTGCCTATGAGGCGGAAGGCCGCTCGCCGCACTGGCGCTTCCGGCTGGATCATGATCGGCCCATCGTCTGGACCGACCTGATCCGGGGCGAGCAGCGCTTCGACCCCCGGTTGCTGTCCGATCCGGTCGTCCGCCGCAGCGATGGCAGCTGGCTCTACCTTCTTCCCTCGGTGATCGATGATATCGACATGGGGATCAGCCACGTCCTGCGGGGGGAGGACCATGTGTCCAACACCGCGACGCAAATCCAGATGTTCGAGGCGCTGGGCGCGCCCGTTCCGTCCTTCGCGCATGAAGCGCTGCTGACTGGGGCAGAAGGGAAATTGTCGAAGCGTCTGGGTTCTCTCGGCGTCGCGCATTTTCGCGAGGCCGGGTTGGAGCCGATGGCGATCGCCTCGTTGCTCGCCCGTCTCGGCAGTTCGCAGCCGATCGAACCGTTTGCGGACATGACGCCGCTGGTCGAAAGCTTCGACTTCGCCCATTTCGGACGCGCACCCGCCCGCTTCGACGAGGGCGAACTGGCCGCGCTCAATCAGAAGATCGTGCATCTCCTGCCCTATGAAGCTGTGGCGGACCGGTTGCCCGAAGGCATGGACGAAGCCGCGTGGAATGCGATCCGGCCCAATCTGCAGACCGTGGCGGGTGCCGCCGACTGGTGGCGCATCGTCACCGGCCCGATCGACGCGCCACAGCTCGATCCTGAGGACCGCGACTTTCTGAACGCCGCGCGCGACATTCTGGCGGAGGCGACATTCGACGCCGATGTCTGGCGCTCTCTAACCATCACTCTCAAGGACAGCACGGGTCGAAAAGGGAAAGCCTTGTTCCTGCCGCTGCGCCGCGCGCTGACGGGTCTCGACCACGGTCCGGACATGGCGCAGCTCCTGCCGCTCATCGGGAAGGCGGAAGCGATCCGGCGACTTTCGGTCTAGGCGATAGCCGCCAACGCGCGGCCCACCGCCGCTATCCCCTCGGGCGCGGCGGCGAAGCCCATATGGGTACAGTCGACTTCGATCGCCTTGTCCCGTTCGCCGGCACGGCCGCGCGCGCATTCGGGCAGGATCACGCCGTCGCGCCGCGACCAGAGCGCCACCGTCGGCACGGGCGGCTTTTCCTCGCGTGTGCAAGGGAAGGGCGGACGATCGACGGGAAAACCGGACACGAGCTGATACAGCCGCCAGGCGTGGTTGGCGCGCGGATCGCCGGAGAAGGGCGTACCCATGGTGACGACGCCGGCAACCTTGTGCGGCGCGAATTTGGCATATTCCCGCGCATAAAGGCCGCCCAGGCTCCATCCCACCAGCGTAACCGGCCCGTCCTGCTCGCGGCGGATGGCATCCACGCGTGCGTCGATTCTGGACAGGCTGTCGGGTCGGGGACCGAAATTACGGCCCATGCCCCAGTCATGAGCGCTATAGTCCCCAGCGCTCAGGATTTGGCGCAGCCATCCCATCCGCTGTTCGGATGCCATCAACCCTGGAATCAGCAGCACGGATCGCCCGTCGCCGCGCATCTGCGACGCCAACTGCTCCGCCTGCGCACGCGTGCGCGCTAGGTCGAACGGCACCGACAGATTGCCCAGCAGCTGCTGCAGCGGCGGCAGGGTCGCTGCGCGCGGCCCGGGCGCGAGGCGATCCTTCCAGAAACTGCTGACGGCTTGGGCGTAAGGTGGCACGACGATGAAGTTCCCAGAGCCCGCGACGGGCAAAGATGACATTGTCGTGACAAACGAACCGGTCGTCCACCGGTTTCAACATATTCGCTAAACAGTTCGTCGTTTGTGACAGCGGACAGTTCAGGGTGCCAGTGGCGACGTCTGGCCGACGGCGGCCCCTGCAGTCCCGCGCAGCTGACGCGGCTCCAATATCGCTGCCGTTTCGATCAGGTCCAGCGCGCGCCGTGCCTCCATGTAACGCCGCGCCGCCTGTATCCAGCGGTCCGCGGCTGTCCGTCCGGGCATGTGCTCGACCTCGGTCAGGGCGGCATTCACGCGGCCGGCATCGATGTAACGCAAGGCGCGGTCCATGGCGATCTCAGGCCGGGGCGATGGCGTGCTTTCCTTGCGGATGGATACCAGCTGGCGCGCCTCATGTTCCAGCGCCGTCCACCAATCCGCAGTCCCCGGACTCTTCGTGACCTCGTCGGCGATCTGGTTGAGGCCGGCACGCAGATCGACCAACGTGATCGGGTCGCGGGCCGCGTTGATGACGGCGGCGACTGCACGCGGCTGCGCCTGGCCGAAGCGCAAGCGCAACTGGCCTTCGACATAGCCGAGCGGCGCGCCGCTATCGAGCGCTCGCCGCGCGGCAAAGGCCACCAGCAGGCCCTCGGCGCGCGCGGCGTTGCCGGATGCAGCCTGCGCCTCCACCGTGATGCGGCTCAGCCGTTCTTCCAGCTGCACGACGCGTCCGTCCAGCATTTGCGCGGCCTCGGGAGTCAAGGGACGCGCGGCGGACGCCGAATATGCTGTCGGCGCAGGGACGGCCTGCGGCGGCGCAGTCATCGGCTCCCCTCCCCATCGGCGCTGGATGTGCGGCCAGGCCCAGACGGTCAGTGCGACGCCCAATGCGAAGGCCAGCAGCAGCAGGATCAACACCGGCAAGAGATTTCGCCGTGGTGCGGGCGGGGGCATCGCGCCGACGCCTGCAGCCCCATCCTCCTCGCTCATGCCGACCCTTTCGCCTGTCATTGACCCGTCATTCGCATAATCGGCGCGCCAGGGCCAGCATCTCGTCATCATCCGGCCTTGAGACCGCATGAGTGCTCGCCCAGCCTTCTCCGCAGGCGGCCAAGGCTGCGGGGCTGATCGCGACGATATGCAGTCCGCTCCGCCGGGCAGGCGGCAGAAGCGCGGACAGTCTTTCACCCGCGCGCGGTGAATGGACCAGCAGGATGGCATCTGCGTCGGCCCTGTCGATTGGCGTCAGGTCGGGCGTCAGGCTTGCCATGGAATAAACCGGGACGCGGCGAACGGAAAGGCCGCCTATGTCCATTGGTGCGACCGTGGTGCCGGCCAGATGCAGCACGCGGCGACGGCCGTCCGTGCGCAGGCGCGCCGCGATGGCGTTGCCATCCCCCATCCCTGCAATGACTTGGTCAAAGCCCGCTTCCCGCAAAGCTTGGGCTGTGGCTTCGCCCACGGCATAGACCGGCAGGCCGCGATATTTCTCCAGCCCCGCTCCGGCCATCCTGACGCCGTTTGCGCTGGTCAGCAGCAGCGCGTCGAAATCGCCCGCGTCCGGCGGACTCCAGGGCAGTGGTTCCGGCGCGAACAGTGGCAGCAGCACAGGCTCCAGCCCTAGCGCTCTTGCCTTCGCCGCCGTCCGGCTCGCCCCCGGCTCCGGCCGCAGGATGACGACCTGCCTCACCCCTCGAACAAAGTGCGCAGCGCGGGGCTGGCGCGATCGAGCAGGGCTTGGCCTGCCGCCTCTCCGCTACGCAGATCGCCGCGCGGCAGCCGGGCCTCCTCCCGCACGGTTTCGCTGCCGTCCGGGCTGATGATCTCGGCGCGAAGAAACAGCATCTCGCCCTCGACCACGGCCAAGGCCGCGATCGGGGAATGGCAGGTGCCGCCCAATCCTTTGAGCACGGCACGCTCCAGCATCACGCAATCGAATGTCTCACGGTGATTGATCGCCGCCAGCGCCTCCGCCACCGCATCGTTTACGGTCAGCGTCTCGACGCCCACGGCGCCCTGCGACGGGGCGGGCAGCATCGTCTCGATGGACATGGCCACGCCAATCCCCTGCTGGTCAAGCCGATCGAGACCCGCCGCCGCCAGCAGCGTCGCATGCACCTCCCCTGCCGCCAGTTTGGCAAGTCGCGTGGCGACATTGCCGCGGAACAGGGTGATGGTAGCATCGGGACGCAGCCGCTTCACCTGCGCCGCGCGGCGGGGCGAACTGGTGCCGATCAGGGGATGGGCGGGCAGATCATCGAACGTCTCCGCACCGATCAGGCGATCGCGCACATCGGCCCGCGGCAGCATCGCGGCGATACGAAAGGCGTCGGGCCGGATCGTCTCCACATCCTTCATGCTGTGCACGGCAAAGTCGATCTCGCCCGCCGCCAGAGCGCGGTCCAGTTCCTTGGTCCACAGCGCCTTGCCGCCGATCTCGGCAAGGGCGCGATCCTGGATCCGGTCGCCGCTGGTCTGCACGGGAACGATCTGGATGGCGTCCTCGGCCCATCCATGGGCATCGATCAGGGCCTGCGCCGCCATGCGGGCCTGCGCCAGCGCCAGCGGCGATCCTCTGGTGCCCAGGCGCAACGGTCTGTCTGTGAAAAGCATATGCGGCTTGCTCTAATGTCCAGCGGCACTAGATGGAAGCGGCAATGACCATCATCCTTGGCCTGGAATCGAGCTGCGATGAAACCGCTGCTGCGCTGGTGACGGCTGATGGCCGCATCCTCGCACATCGCCTGGCGACGCAGGAAGAGGCGCACAGGCCCTATGGCGGCGTGGTCCCGGAAATCGCTGCGCGGGCTCATGTCGAGGCGCTGACCCCGCTTGTCGAGGCGGCGCTGGCGGATGCGGAGATGACGCTCGCCGATGTGGACGTGATCGCGGCGACGGCAGGTCCGGGCCTGATCGGCGGGGTGATGGTCGGCCTCGTCACCGGAAAGGCGCTCGCCCATGCGGCGGGAAAGCCGCTGGTCGCGGTCAACCATCTGGAAGGCCATGCCCTTTCGCCGCGCCTGGCCGATCCGACCCTTCAGTTCCCTTATCTGCTGCTGCTGGTGTCGGGCGGCCATTGCCAGTTGCTGCTGGTCAAAGGTCCGGGCGACTATAGCCGCCTCGCGACGACGATCGACGATGCCGCGGGTGAGGCGTTCGACAAGACCGCCAAGCTGCTCGGCCTTGGCTATCCCGGCGGACCGCAGGTGGAGAAGGCGGCGAAAGCCGGCGATCCGAAGGCCGTCCCGCTGCCGCGCCCGCTGGTCGGGACGGCCGAACCGCATTTCTCCTTCGCCGGCCTCAAGAGCGCGGTGATGCGCGCTGCCCAGTCCGGCCAGTATGCCACCCAGGATATCGCGGCCTCCTTCCAACAGGCCGTAATCGATTGCCTGGTTGACCGGACTCGCCGCGCCCTGGCGCGGGCAGAGGGCGTCACCGCGCTGGTCGTGGCAGGCGGGGTGGCGGCGAACGGGCCGATTCGCGTGGCGCTGGAACGGCTCGCGGCGGATCACGATCTTCCTTTCGTTGCCCCGCCGCTCTGGCTTTGCACAGACAATGCGGCCATGATCGCCTGGGCAGGCGCGGAGCGCTTTGCGGCCGGGCTGGTGGATGACCTGACCGTCCCCGCCCGGCCGCGCTGGCCGCTCGATCCGGCGGCGGAAAAGGCGCGCGGAGCGGGAGTGAAGGCATGAAGGCGGGAGTCATCGGCGCGGGAGCGTGGGGCACCGCGCTGGCGCAATTGCTGGCGGGCGACGGGCAGGATGTCCTGCTCTGGGCCTTGGAGCCTGAGGTGGTCGACGCCATCAATGAAGCGCAGCAAAACCCGCTCTACCTGCCCGGTATCCCGCTTTCGCCCGCGATTCGCGCGACCGGTTTCATGGCCGATCTTGCCGCCTGCGACCTGCTGCTGGTCGTCAGCCCGGCCCAGCATCTGCGCAAGGTGTTGGCTCAGGCACCCGCGGGCGTTCCGCTGCTGCTCTGTTCCAAGGGGATAGAGGCAGGCACCGGTCTCCTCATGTCGGAGGTCGCGCAGGAGGCGCAGCCCGCCTCGCCCATCGCCGTGCTGTCCGGCCCCACCTTTGCGCATGAGGTGGCGAGGGGCCTGCCCACCGCGATTACGCTCGCCTGCGAGGACAAGGCACTGGGGCAGCGGCTCGCCGCCCGCATCGCGCGTCCGTCCTTCCGGCCCTATCTGTCGGACGACGTCATCGGCGCGGAGATCGGCGGCGCGGTCAAGAATGTGCTCGCTATCGCGTGCGGCGTCGCGGAAGGCGCGGGCCTCGGCCTCAACGCGCGCGCCGCGCTGATCAGTCGCGGTTTTGCCGAAATGACCCGTTTCGGTCTGGCGCGAGGCGCGCGGGCGGAAACGCTGGGCGGCCTTTCGGGGCTGGGCGATCTCGTCCTCACCTGCTCTTCCACCAATTCGCGCAACTTCTCGCTGGGCAAGGGCCTGGGCGAGGGCGGCAGCGCGGCCGAGCTGCTGTCCAACCGCCGAACCGTGGCGGAAGGGGCGCACACCGCGCCCGTGCTGCGCGATGCGGCGCGCGCGGCCGGCGTGGAAATGCCGGTGGCGGAGGCCGTATGCGCGCTGCTCACCGAAGCGGCGTCGCTGGGCCAGGTGATCGACGCGCTGCTCGCCCGCCCGTTGCGGCCCGAATAATCCGTCGCGCAATACGCCGAACTTGCCTAGAACCGACCCGCAGCCATGACCCAGGCCCACGAGCCCCTTACGGCGACGGATCGCACATTGCCTGACGATGGCGGCGATATCGCCGCATTGGCGAAGGGCGGCAGGACCAATGTGTTCGGGTTCCTGCTGCGACTGGCTGCGCGCCTGCCTTTCCTGTTCATCGCCGGCCGCTGGTACGGCGCGGACGCGCTGGGGCGGTTCGCCTATGCGGTGCTGGTGGTCGAGTTCGTGGCGCAGATCGCGACCCTGGGCCTGAAGCGCGGCCTGGCCGGGGCGCTGGCCCAGACGGAACGGCCGCATGCCCATGTGGTGACGGACGCCATGGCCGTTACATTCGTCGCGACGCTCATCGGGGCAGGTATCCTCGTCGCCTTTCCCCACGCCATGTTTCCGAACAGCGGTGTCAACGGCCTCGATCGCCTGCTCGCGCTGGTCGTGATCGCGGTCGCGGGCTCGGATGTCGCGCTCGCGGCCTGCGCCTATCGGTTCGACGTTGGCGCGACCGTGCGGGCTCGGTCCATCATTGAGCCGTGGGCGATCAGCATCGGTGCCTTCGCCTTCGCCTTCTATTCGACGCGGGACGGTCTGATCCTGTCCTACGCCGTTTCGATGATCGCGGCGCTGGTGGCCTCGCTCATTCCCTTGGCGCGCCATTACGGGCTGCCGCGCGGTTGGCGGCCGGACGGGCGGCGGCTGTGGCGGCTGGCGCGGCGCAACCTGCCGCTCGCGGCGGCGGATGGCGTCGAATGGGGATCGCGCCGGCTCGACATGGCGATCCTGGGCCTGTTCGTCGGGCCGGCGGCGATCGGCATCTATTATGTCGCGCAGCAGGTCGCATCGCTGCCGCAGAAGCTCAAGACCAGCTTCGACCCGATCCTGGGGCCTGTCATCACCCGCAACCTCGCCGAAAACAATCTGGGCGCCATCGCCCGGCAGGTGAGCCAGGTAGGGTTCTGGATCATCGCCGCGCAGGCGGGCATCGCGCTCGCGCTCGGGATACCGGGGGAAGCGGTGATGGGCCTTGTCGGACCGCATTTCGTCGGCGGCACCGGCGCGCTCGCTTTCCTGCTGCTCGCCGAAGTGGTGGCGGCCACGGCTGTGGTGAGCGAATCGGCGCTGGTCTATATCGCGCGTCACCGCAACCTCATGATCTCGCTCGGCATGATCGCCCTGCAGGCCGGGTTCAGCTTTGCTCTGATCCTGGTGGCGCGGCGGATGGAATTGCCGGTGCTGTGGATCGCCGCCGCCCCGGCACTGGCGCTCTGCCTCGCGCTGGGGCTGGGCGCGTTCGTCAAGGCGCGGTTGCTGTCCCGCCTGCTCGGCGCACCGATCAACGCCTGGCGCTGGCCGCTGCTGAGCGCGGCCGGGGTCGCCTGCATCGTCGGCGCCGCCTTCGTCGCCCTGCCGCCGCGGTTCGAGTGGGTGGAACTCGCGGTCGGCGTCTGGGCGATATTGGGCGCCTATGGCGTGGTCATCTGGCGCTGGGGCTTCGGCCCGGAGGATCGCACCCTCTTTAGACGACAGAAGGCGGCGTAGGACAGCCGCCTTCCGTCCTTGGAGTTTTGCTCAAGCGAACAGCCGGTCGCGGATGACGCCGAGGTCTTCCTCCGGCCTTGCGCCCCAGTGCGAGATCACTTCCGCCGCCGCCGCCGCGCCGAGCGCAAGGCAGTCGCCGACGCCGCGATCGTCGATATGCGCCGCAAGGAAGCCGGCGGCGAACAGGTCGCCCGCGCCGGTGGTGTCGATGATGCGATCGACCGGGGCGGCGGGCGCTTCGTAGCGGACGCCGTCCACGACCGCCACCGAGCCGCGTTCGCCGCAGGTCGATACCAGCACCGGAACCTTGCCGGCGAAGCGGGCGAGCGCGGCCTCGAAGTCATCAAGCTGCGCCAGCGAACGGATTTCGCCTTCGTTGGAGAAGAGGATGTCGATCAGGCCCTGGTCGATCAGGTCGATGAAGTCCGCCCGGTGCCGGTCGATCACGAAATTGTCGGACAGGGTGAAGGCGACCTTGCGGCCCGCCTGCTTGGCGGCGTCGATCGCCGCCCGCATCGCCGCGCGCGGCTGCTCGGGATCCCAGAGATAGCCTTCGAGATAGAGGATGCCGGCGGAGCGGATCATGTCGAGGTCGAGCGCCGCTTCCGGCAGGAATTGCGACGCGCCCAGGAAGGTGTTCATCGTCCGCTGCGCATCGGGGGTGACGAGGATGAGGCAGCGGGCGGTGGGCACGTCGCCATGGCGGACGGGCGTGTCGAAGCGGATGCCGAGCGCCCGCACGTCATGCGCGAACACCGCGCCGAGCTGGTCGTCATTGACCTGGCCGATGAAGCCGCATGTCTTGCCCAGCGCCGCGAGGCCCGCCAGCGTGTTCGCCGCCGAACCGCCGCTGATCTCCTTCGCCTGTGGCATGTCGGCATAGAGGGTTTCCGCCATGGCGGCGTCGATCAGCTGCATCCCGCCCTTGGTCAGCGCATGTTGCGCCAGAAAGGCGTCGTCGCTGCGGGCGAGCACGTCGACGATGGCATTGCCGATGGCGACCACGTCAAGCGTGGCGGGAACGGAAGCGGTCACGCGAAATCCTTGTACAGATGGCTGGAATAAAATTTCGCCGTTCCTACCTGCCCGCGCCTCGCCATGCAACGGCGCTGATTGACGGGACGGGCGGGCGGGCGGATAGTCGCGCGATGGTGCTGACCGCCGCCCTTAAGGCCTTTCCGTCGATCTTCCACGGCGCTGCGCGGCGGCTGCTTGTCAAGACGCTGATCCTTACGCTGTTGTTGTTCGGGCTGCTGGCGACCGCGCTCTGGGCCGGGTTCCATGCGCTGCGCGTCTGGCTGGACATCGGCGGCGGGGCGCTGGCCGAAGGGGCAGCGACGGTGCTGGTCGTCGTGGCGGCCGGCTGGCTGCTGTTCCGGGCGACGGCGATGGCGGTGATGAGCCTGTTCGCCGACGACATCGTCGAAGCGGTCGAGCGCGCCGATTATCCCCATGCCGCCGCGCGGCAGGTGGGATGGGCGCGCAGCCTGCGCCTCGCGCTCGCCTCGCTCGGCCGGGCGATCGGCTGGAACCTGCTCGCTCTGCCCGCCTATATCCTGCTGCTGGTGACGGGCGTGGGCACGGTCGGCCTGTTCCTGGCGCTCAACGCCTATCTGCTGGGCCGGGACATGGCCGATCTGGTCGAACCGCGTCATCCCGCCCTGCCGCCCATCGGGCGCGGCAGCCGGTGGCTGATCGGCCTCGTTTCGGCGCTTCTCTTCCTGGTGCCGCTGGTCAACCTGCTTGCGCCGATCTTCAGCGCGGCTATGGCCGTGCATATGCTGCTGGGACGAAAATCGCCGTCATGACCCTGCTTCGCTTTCGCCGCCTCGCGCCCGGCGTGGGACTGCCGCTGCTCGCCGCCTGCGGAGCGGCGGTGGTGCCGCCCGCCAGCTACACGCCGCCGCCCGCCGGTCCGCCCGCCAGCGCCTTCACCCGTCAGGGACCGCTGCTGGGGTCCGACGCGAAAGCGCTGACGCGCCAGTTCGGCACGCCGCGTCTGGACATCCGGGAGACGACGGTGCGCAAGCTGCAATTCGCCAACGGCCGCTGCGTGCTGGACGCCTATCTCTATGCCGCGGCCAAGGGGAAGGAGCCGGTCGTCACCCATGTCGATGCGCGCACGCCCGCAGGCGCGGATGTCGATCCGGCGGGGTGCGCGGCGACATGGCAGGCGAAGTGAATCGGCGCGGCAAACGCGACAGGTGAAGTTCACACCATTGCGGCCGATCTTTTCCGTGCGGTTCGCAAGAATCGCGGCGGGGAAGCGACACCGGCGCGCCAAATAGGCCATGGCCGCGTATCGGTGACGCCACGGCCGGGCGACAGGATCGCGACAGGGTTTCGCGACCGGCGGGTGGGGGACATGGCGGCTTCATAGGCCAGCGATGCAGGCAGATTTCGGCGCGATAGGAAAGGCCGGGTGGAAGAAGGGAAGCGGAACCCCGGATCAAGTCCGGGGTGACGGGTGCGGAGAGGCTTTGTCAGCCTCGTCAGGTCGTCAGTCGGTCGATCGCCCATCGAGCCGCTTCGGCCACCACGGGGTCGGGATCGTCCGTCAGCGTGCGCAGGCGGGGGAGAAGGGCGGGGTCGCTGCTGTTGCCCGCTGCGACGGCGGCGTTGCGGACCATGCGGTCGCGGCCGATGCGCTTGATCGGGGAGCCGGAGAAAATCTCGCGGAAGGCGGCATCGTCCAGGTCCAGCAGGTCGGCGAGGGCGGGCGCGGCCAGTTCCGCCCGGCCGACGAAGGCGCGGTTGGCGGCGGCCGCATCGGCGAACTTGTTCCAGGGGCAGACGGCCAGACAGTCGTCGCAGCCATAGATGCGGTTGCCGATTCCGGGACGCAGATCGTGCGGGATCGGCCCCTTATGCTCGATGGTGAGGTAGGAGATGCAGCGGCGCGCATCGACCATATAGGGCGCGGGGAAGGCGTCGGTCGGGCAGGACGTCTGGCAGGCGGTACAGCTGCCGCAATGGTCCTGCTCCGGCGGGTCCGGGGTCAGTGCCAGTTCGGTGTAGATCGCGCCCAGGAACAGCCAGCTGCCATGATCGCGGCTGACGAGGTTGCTGTGCTTGCCCTGCCAGCCAAGCCCCGCCCCCTGCGCCAGCGGCTTTTCCATGACGGGGGCGGTGTCCACGAAGACCTTGAGACTGCCGGGCTGCTGATCGACCAGCCAGCGGGCGAGGGCCTTCAGCGCCTTCTTGACGGTATCGTGATAGTCCCGCCCCTGTGCGTAGACGGAGATGCGGCCCCGGTCGGGCACATCCGCCAGCGCCAGCGGATCGCGGCGGGGCGCGTAGCTCATGCCCAGCATGATGACGCTGCGCACGTCGGGCCAAAGCCCCCTGGGCGAGGCGCGCTGATCGGCGCGGTCCTCCATCCACCGCATGTCGCCATGATGGCCGGCGTCCAGCCATTGCCGCAGCCTTTCCCCCGCGAGCGGGGCGGCGTCGGCGGGCGCGATGCGGCAGGCGGCGAAGCCCAGCCGGGCGGCCTCGTCCTTCAGCCGCTGCTCCAAGGTTTCGGTTTGCATGACCATGGGTCCAGACTATCAGGGCGGGATGAACGGTGACGTCCCGGCCCCGGAAAGCCCCTATGCCGTCGAAGGCCATGGGCTTGTCAAGAATTTCGGCAGCTTTCGCGCGGTGGACGGGATCGACATCACGGTGCCGGCAGGGGCCATCTACGGCATTCTCGGCCCCAATGGCGCGGGCAAGACCACGCTGCTGCGGACCCTGCTCGGCATCGTCGACCCGGACGAAGGGCATCGCGCCCTGCTGGGCGCTGACCAGCCGCTCAGGATGGCGCGTCAGGTCGGCTACCTGCCCGAGGAGCGGGGCCTCTATCCGTCGATGAAGGCCTATGAGGCGATCGCCTTCATGGGCGCGCTGCGCGGGTTGCCGCTGGCGGAAGGGCGGCGGCGGGCGAAGGCGATGCTGGAGGGGCATGGGATGGGCGGCGCGATCGACAAGCCGATCCGCCAGCTGTCCAAGGGCATGGCGCAGACGGTGCAGCTGTTCGGCACGCTGGTCCATGACCCCCGGCTCGTCGTGCTGGACGAGCCCTTTTCCGGGCTGGACGCGATCAACCAGGAGAAGCTGGAGGCGCTGATCCGCGAACGGGCGCGGGCGGGCGTCACCATCCTCTTTTCCACCCATGTCATCGCCCATGCGGAGCGATTGTGCGAGCGGATCGCCATCGTCGCCGGCGGGCGCATCCGGTTCGAGGGCACGCCGGAACGGGCGCGCGACCGGCTGCGGTCGCAGGTGCGGCTGCGCACCCGCGCCAGCGACGGGGCGTGGCGGCGCGCGCTGCCGGCCGACACGCTGGCGCAGGATGGCGCCTGGCACTTCGCCCTGCCCGACGGCGGGATCGAGCCGCTGCTGCGCGAGCTGATCGAGGGGCAGGCGGGCATCGAGAGCCTGTCGATCGAGCGGCCGGGCCTGCACGACGCCTTCGTCGCCATTGCCGGCGCGGACGCGGCGCGTGCGATGGATGCGGCCCGGAACGAGGAGGAGGCGGCATGAGGGAATTGGCGCGCGCCGCCTTCGTCATCGCGCGGCGCGATTTCAGCGCGGTCGTGCTCTCGCGCACCTTCATCCTGTTCCTGTTGGGGCCGATATTGCCCATCCTGATCGGCTTCGCCTTCGGCGGCTTGGGCGAACGGATATCCAGCACGGACCTGCGCCCGGTGCTGGGCGTCGCCCTGTCCGCGCAGGACAATGTGGCGATCGGCCGCGCGCGCGAACAGCTGGCGGAGCGGATGGGCGACAAGGCGCTGGCGCGCATCCGGCTGATGCCGCCGGTCGCGGACCCGCGCGCGCAGCTTGCCCGGCCGGATGCACGGGCAGTGGCGATGCTGACCGGCACGCTTGCCCGGCCGGTGCTGACCGGCAAGGCGGAGGATCTGGACCGGCTGCAGGGCGACGTCAGCCTGATGGCCACCGCCGCGCTCGCCGAACGGACGTTGCGGTTCGTGCCGGTGGAGCGGCAGGAGGTGGCGACCAGCCGGGGGGCGCAGTCGCAGGGGCGGCTCCTGATCGGCCGGATCGCGCAGGTGGTGATGTTCTTCCTCACCATCCTGCTGGCGGGCATGATCCTGTCCAATTTGGTCGAGGAAAAGACCAACAAGATCATCGAGATACTTGCCGCCGCCGTGCCCATCGACGCGATCTTCCTGGGCAAGCTGATGGCGATGCTGGCGATGAGCTTCGTGGGGATCGCCTTCTGGGGCATGACGGCCTTTGTCGTGTTCGTGGTGCTGGGTGGTCAGCCCGCTGCGTTGCCCGCGCCGGCGGTGGGCTGGCCCGCCTTCCTGATCCTGGCGGTGCTCTATTTCGCCATGGCCTACACGCTGCTCGGCTCGCTGTTCTTAGGCATCGGCGCGCAGGCGGCGACGGTGCGGGAGGTGCAGACGCTCAACATGCCGATCACCATGGGGCAGATGCTGATCTTCTTCTTCGCGACCTATGCCGTCGATCATATGGGATCGCCGGCGGAAGTGGCGGCGTGCATCTTTCCCTGGAGTTCGCCCTTCGCGATGATCGCGCGGGCGGGGCAGGACGCCGCGCTGTGGCCGCACCTGCTGGCGCTGCTCTGGCAGGCGGTGTTCGTGGCGCTCATCATCCGCATCGGCGTGCTGCTGTTCCGCCGTCATGTGATGCAGTCGGGCGGGCGCTGGTGGAAGTCCCTGTTCAGGCCGGCGACAGGCTGAAGCGTGTAGGAGAGGCCCATGAACCGCAGGCATTTCCTGACCGCCCTGGGTGGCGGCGTGGCCGGCCTCGCGCTCTGGCAGATGCTGCCGGGCGAGGCGGAGGCGGCCTATCCCTACGCCCTGAGCGATGCCGAATGGCGCAAGAAGCTCAGTCCCTGGGCCTATAAGGTGCTGCGGCAGGAGGCGACGGAATATCCGGGGAGCAGCCCGCTGAACGCAGAGCATCGCAAGGGCGTCTTCAGTTGCGCGGGGTGCGACCAGAAGCTGTTCAGTTCCGCCACCAAGTTCGACAGCGGCACCGGATGGCCGAGCTTTTGGCAACCCTTGCCCAAGGCGGTGGGGACGAGCCGGGACTTCGCGCTGGGCTATGCCCGGACCGAGGTGCATTGCGCGCGCTGCGGCGGGCATCTGGGCCATGTGTTCGACGACGGGCCCAAGCCCACCGGCCTGCGCTATTGCATGAACGGCGTGGCGATGCGGTTCAGTCCCGCCTGACGCGGTAGATGTGCAGCGCGCCCTTGCCGGGCAATGGCTGGAGCCAGGCAGGAACCTGTCCGCGTGCCAGCTGCGCCGCGAGGCCGTTGGGCGCGAGCTTCACATAGCCGCGATACTCGCCAAGATCGTCGCACGTCAGCAGATACTCCGCGCCCTTGCCGCCGTTGACGCTCGCCACGATGGTCCGTGCCTGCGCCGGCGGGGCGGTGAAGCCGCGAATGATGGTGGTGATGCCGGCGGCGTTGCGGTGATGCCCGGTGGCGACGACGCGATGGCCGGTACGCACCAGGATCGTGGGACTGATGTCGAGCGGCGCGAACAGCATGGACGGCGGTAGCGCCGCAAGGTCGCGCATCGCCATGCCCGGCTGGCAGGCAAGCACCTTCTGTTCGGCGGCGGCTTCCTGAGGCGTTTCGAACAGCGTGACCGCGCCGACCCATAGGATGCTGAGGCCGAACGGCGTGAGCAGCGCCAGGCTGACCGATCCCAGCACGCGGACGATGGCGGATGAGGATGCCTGTATTCGGGCGAAGAGGGCGAGGATCAGCCAGGCCGTGCCGGGGATAGCCAGCCAGTGCGCCATCGACAGCGCGCGCATCACCAGGCACGCCACGACGGTCGATCCGGCCAGCAGCAGCGCCAGCAGCAGCCAGCGGAGAAGGGCGTGGCAATCGCGGCGGTGGGCGAAGGCGGCGACCAGCGTCGCGGCCAGGCCGAAGAGCGAGGGAATGAGGATGACGCCCATGCGCGACAGATCCTGTTCCCAGACCGGCCGCCCTTCCATGATCGCCATGTACCAGACGCGGTAGGCGAGCGGGCCAAGGCTCTGGAACGGGTCTCCAGACAGGCAGGGGCCGCCGAACAGCGCGAGAGTGAGGAGGGCGCTGCCCGCGCCCCATCCGGCGACGATCAGGCGGCGGCGCCAGTCCGATGCGCCGAGGACGGCGTGGGCGATGGGCAGGGAGATCGCCAGCGCCAGCAGGGGAAAGAGATACGGCACCGACAGGGCGTCGCACTGCACGCTTCGCAGCGGCATGATGCCCCGGGTCGCCAGTGACAGCAACAGCGCTGCGCCGCCCAGCGTCGCCGTGGCACCAACCAGCCGGCCGGTGTCGCGCGCGAACAATAGATGCTGGATGCCGATGGCCGACAGGAACAGCGCGATATAGGGCAGGGCTTCGCTGGAGATACACAGCCAGGCCGCGAGCGCGATGCCGAGGAGGATGCCGCCGCGCCGCGGCCGGGGATCGAACAAGCCGCAGGTGGCTATAGCCCCCAGCATGATCTGCCAGCCATGATGGTCGATGCGGAACGGTTGAAACTGGACCAGGATGGATGGGGCGGTCAGCAGCAGCAGGACGCCCAGCACCGCGGCGGGACCGCTGCCGCCGATCCGCCTGCCCGCCACCCAGGTCGCCGTCGTGAGGCCGCCCAGCAGCAGCAGCGGCGCCGCGATCGTCGCGAACAGTTCCGCGCCGTCCGGCCCGAGCAGCGGCCGTGCCAGCAGGATGAGCGCGGCGATCGGCAGGTCGACGATCCGCGACCAGTGCATTGGGCCGCCAAGAGGCGGGTTTACACGATGTTGCGTCACGTCAAACCAGGATTGACCGCCGAGCAAGGCGCGCACCTGTTCCAGCCGCAGTGCGTCGTCCGTGTCGAAGAAGCGCAAGTCGGTGAACGGCCATGCATAATGTACGATCATCGCCGCGCAGCAGATCAGCCAGGCGAGAAGGGCGAGCCGGGCCGTGGTGGGGAACCTGTCCATTGCCGCCATCCTATCAGGACGCAGAGAAGACGACATGCTTGCGGACCAGATAGACGAGGGTGAAGCTGGCGATCACGGCGATCGCCTTGGCCGGGGCGGCGGGCAGGCCGGCCTGGATGGCGAGGCTGACGGTGCCGACTGTCACGCCAAGGCCGAGCAGGGCGCTGAGCGCGAAGCTGAGGCGTTGGGCATGGCTGGCGCGGCCGTTGACGCGATCCTGGAAGACGAAGCGCACGGACAGGGCCCAATGAACCAGAATGCCGAACAGGTAGCCGGCGCAGGCTGCCCCGCCGGGCGGCAGCAGCCGGTCCGAGAGGGCGAGGAACAGCAGGGTGTCGGCGCACAACGCGCAGAGGCTGACCAGCAGGTAGCGGGCCAGCATCAGCCGCACCGCCATGCCGGTCAGGCTGCGCGCCGCGGCGATCGGCGGCGCGACCATGGGGTCAGGCGGCCTTCAACCGGGCCGGGACGGCGCGCACGCTGCCGAGCGCGGCCTGCGTGTCGGAATCCTGCCCATGCTCGATCTGGCCTTCTTCGCCCGCCTCATGATATTCGGCGTCCTCGTTCACCTGCCACACGTCATGGACGCGGCGGCCCGCGACGATGTTGCGCACGGTGAGCATCGCCGTCATCATCGCGTGATCCTGGTTGTTGTAACGGTGCATGCCGTTGCGCCCGACCATGTGGAGCGTGGGATAGCGCGCTTCCAGTTCGGCGCGCATCGCCTGCACATTGGCGGCATAGGCGTCGTCATAGACCGGATAGGCCTTTTCCTGCCGCACCACCGCGCCGCCCACGACATCGTCCGGGTTGCACAGGCCGAGCGCCGCTATCTCCTTCGTCGCAAGGGCGACCAGATCCTCGTCGGACGAGGCCCAGAGGCCGTCCCCTTCGAAACAGAAATATTCAAGGCCGACGCAGGCGAGGCTGGGGTCCGGCACCATTTCGGGCGACCAGCTGCGGAAATTCTGGATGCGGCCGACCAGCACCTTGGGATCGTGGATGTAGATCCAGTTGTCGGGAAAGATATCCTCCCCCTTCACCATCAGGGCGACGGTCAGGAAGTCGCGATATTTGAGGTCCATCGCCTGGGGCAGCGTTGCGGGCAGGGGATGGATTCGCGCTGCCAGCTCGCGCATGGGCGCCGAGGAGACGACATGGCCGGCGTCGATCGCCACCTCGCCATTGGGGCCGTCCGCGATCAGCCGCCAGCGGCCGGTCGCCTGATCCTCTTCCAGGCGCTTGAAGCTGTGCGCCATCAGCACATGGTTGCCGCCCTCCACCACGCGGTCGCGCGCGGCTTCCCACATCATGCCGGGGCCAAGGCGTGGATAGCGGAAGCTTTCCAGCAGCGTCTTGGTCGCCATGCCGTCATTGGGTCGCTTGTTGAGGCCGAGGCTGCGCTTGAGCCCGTCCTTGACCGCGCCCCAGAGGGACAGGCCCTTGATCCGCTGCGCCGCCCAGTCCGCCGACATCTCGTCGCAAGGCATGCCCCACACTTTTTCGGTGTAGGTCTTGAAGAAGATGGAGAAAAGCTTGTGGCCGAAGGCGTTGACGGTCCAATCCTGGAAGGAGCGGACATTGCGGTTGGGGAACAGCTTCGCCTTGGCAAAGCTCGCCATGCAGAGGGTCGAGCGCCATACGCCCAGGTTCCACAGCGCCTCGAACGCGCGGAGCGGGTAGCTGTAATAGCGGCCCTCATAATAGATGCGGCTCATGCGCGGGCGCTGGATGAAATCGTCGGGCAGGATCTCGTTCCAGAGATCGACCACCTGTTGCGACTTGGAGAAGAAGCGGTGCCCGCCAATGTCGAAGCGGAAGCCGTCGAGTTCCACCGTCCGGCTGATGCCGCCGACATAGACGGGGTCTTTCTCTATCACCGTGACGCTGTAGCCCTGCTTCGTCAGCAGATAGGCGGCGGTGAGCCCCGCGGGTCCAGCGCCGATGATGGCGACGTCGACGCTGTCGTAACTATGCGGCATTTCAGGCTGATCCCCCGGCGGTCGTTCGTGATCGGGGAATGAAGGAAATCCTCTAAGGAGTGGTTAACGGCCGGTAAGCATGGACAGCCCGCCAAAGCAAAGGGCCGCCCCATGGTCTGGAGCGGCCCCTGGCAAAATAGCGATGGCTCGGGCGTTCAGCCCATCCGCTGCGCCAGCGTATTGAGCTCAGCGCGGGCACCCTCGATCGCGCTGCCATAGCAGGTGCGATAGTCGCTCGTCACCGGCAGGATCGAGCCGCTGACATAGCCGCATACCTGCTTGGATGCGCGTACGAGGCGATAGTCGGCGCGGCGCAGGCCGCTGTCGCTGGCAAGGTTGAGGTCAGCCACGGACACGGCGATCGAGCGGGTCTGCGCGCCGGTGTTGCCGTCGACGATCACTTCCATGTCGTTGCTGCCGGCGCTGGCGAGGCCGGGCAGGGCGAGGGCCATGGAGGCGGCGAGCACCGCGAGGGTCTTCTTGGTCATCCAAACATCTCCTGTCGAACGAATTGGTGCCCCACATCTGCCGTGGAAGCAGGGTCGCGACCTAAATAAGTGGACAGGGTGTTGATGAAAAGAGGCCACTTGGCAAAAAGTGGCGGATTTCCGCGATTTTTGCAGATGCGAAAGACGAAAATCCTGATCGTACAAGGCCTTAACGCAAACCGGGCCGGTCGCTCAGGAACGCCGGCCCGGTCGTAGCGTCAGTTTGACGCGCGGCGGCAGCGATCAGTGGCGGAAATGGCGCATTCCGGTGAAGACCATGGCAAGGCCCGCCTCATCGGCGGCGGCGATCACTTCCTCGTCGCGAATCGAACCGCCCGGCTGGATGACGGCGGTCGCGCCGGCCTCCACCGCTGCCAGCAGTCCGTCGGCGAAGGGGAAGAAGGCGTCCGACGCGACGGCGGAGCCGATGGTGCGCGGTTCGCTCCAGCCCGCCTTTTCCGCTGCGTCCCTGGCCTTCCAGGCGGCGATGCGCGCGGATTCGAGGCGGTTCATCTGGCCCGCGCCCACGCCCGCCGTGCTGCCGTCCCTGGCATAGACGATGGCGTTCGACTTCACATGCTTGGCGACGGTCCAGGCGAAGAGGCAGTCCTTGAGTTCCTGTTCGCTGGGTTCGCGCCTGGTCACGACCTTCAGCTGATCGCGGGTGATGCGGCCATTGTCGCGGCTCTGCACCAGCATCCCGCCGGCGATGCTCTTCATCTGGAGGCCGGGGCGCGCGGGATCGGGCAGGTCGCCGGTCAGCAGCAGGCGGAGGTTCTTCTTCTTCGCGAAGATCGCCTTCGCGTCCTCGTCGGCGTCGGGCGCGGCGACGACCTCGGTGAAGATGGTGCTGATCGCTTCGGCAGTGGGGCCGTCGAGCGGGCGGTTGACCGCGATGATACCGCCGAAGGCCGACACGCTGTCGCAGGCGAGCGCGGCTTCATAGGCTTCGATCAGCGTGTCGCCCGTGGCGACGCCGCAAGGATTGGCGTGCTTCACGATCACCACGGTCGGCGGGCCGTCGCGGAATTCGCTGACCAGTTCCAGCGCGGCGTCGGCGTCGTTGTAATTATTGTAGCTGAGTTCCTTGCCCTGGATCTGCTTCGCCTGGGCGATGCCATTGGCCGAGGGACCGGTGGGCAGATAGAGGGCGGCGGACTGGTGCGGGTTTTCGCCATAGCGCAGCGTCGCGCCGAGCGTGCTGGAGACGGCCAGCGTTTCGGGGAACGCGACGCCCTGATCGGCGAAGGCGAACCAGCTTGCAATCATCGAATCATAGGCGGCCGTCGCCGCATAGGCCTTGGCCGCCAGCATCCGGCGGAAGTCGTAGCTCGTCGCCCCGCCCTTTTCCGCCATTTCCGCGATCAAGCGGGCATAGTCGGCCGGATCGGTGACGATCGCCACGCTCTCATGATTCTTCGCGGCGGAGCGGACCATGGACGGGCCGCCTATGTCGATATTCTCGATGATTTCCTCACGCTCCGCGCCCTTGGCGACGGTCGCGGCGAAGGGGTAGAGATTGACGACGACAAGGTCGATCGCGCCGATCTCATGCGCGTCCATCGAAGCGACATGATCGGGATTGTTGCGCACCGCCAGCAGGCCGCCATGCACCTTCGGGTGCAGCGTCTTGACGCGGCCGTCCATCATCTCGGGAAAGCCGGTGAGGTCTGAGATGTCTTTCACGTCGAGGCCTGCTTCGCGCAGCGCCTTCGCCGTGCCCCCCGTCGACACCAGTTCCACGCCATGGCTTCCCAGCGCCTGACCCAGTTCGATGAGGCCGGCCTTGTCGGACACGGACAGAAGGGCGCGCTTGATGGTGACGTCGGGGGGGGTGGAGGTCATGGAAAGGCTTTCTCTTGGGGCACGGAGAGGGCGGTGTCGCGCGGTCCCTTAGTGCCGGAGCGCGCAAAAATACAGTCCCGGTTGCGCCGACCTCCGGCGGAAGCGGGCGGCGCGGCGTTAACCTTGTTGCGGCACCGCTTCTTCATCCTCCTCGCCTAGGCAGGCGGGTGGGGAAAAGGGAGCACCGCATGATCCGCATATGCGCATCGGCCATCGTTGCCGCGATCGTCGTCTGCGCGCCCGCGCAGGCGCAGAATGTCTATCATTTCGCGGCGCCCGAAGGGGCTGGCACGCGCTATGTTCTACCGGCGGGCACGCCGATTGTGCTGCGCACCATGACGCAGATTTCTTCCAAGGACAATCGGCCCGGCGAGCGCATCCGGCTGGAAGTGGCGGAGCCGGTCGTCTTCGGCCACCAGACCATTATCCCGGCAGGATCTCCCGCCATCGCCGAAGTCGCCGCGACGCAGCGCAACGGCCATTTCGGCCGCAAGGGCAAGATCGAAATCCAGCTGGTCGAAGTCATGACGCCCCATGGCCCCGCGCGCCTGACCGGATCGGGCTATGACGAGGGGAAAAGCGGCACCGTGGCGTCCATCGGCACGATGCTGTTCGTGACCTCGCTCGGCTTCCTGATCCATATGTGGACGGCTCCCTCTTGCAAGGGCTGAACGGAAAATTTGATCGGATCGCTTGCTTCCATATGTCCGGCCTTTCGGTGCGGTCGCACGTGACCGCTGGCCAAGATGGTTTCCGCGGTGTG